>JADFXJ010000119.1:1942-12941 GCA_015233615.1 Nitrospirota bacterium | reverse complement strand
ATGGCTGATGAACGGTACTACGATTAAACAAGGCGGTTATACCTACACATCGCTTTCCTCCAATTGGCAGATAGCGGGAGTGGGAGACTTCGACGGAGATGGAAAGAGCGATATCCTGTTTCGGAATTCAAGTACCGGCGACGTTGCCATATGGCTGATGAACGGTACTACGATTAAACAAGGCGGTTATACCTACACATCGCTTGACTCCAATTGGCAGATAGCGGGAGTGGGAGACTTCGACGGAGATGGAAAGAGCGATATACTATTTCGGAATTTAAGTACCGGCGACGTTGCCATATGGCTGATTAACGGAACTACGATTAAAAACATCAGTTATGCCTACACATCGCTTCCCTCCAGTTGGCAGATAAAATAAGCGGACGATTCCTAATGAAATGTATTCCCGCTTTCGCGACAATGACATATTAGAGATCGATACGGCAAGATTGGTATTGCAGGCCATAGCGCCGCCTCGGCGGCGCTATGGCTTATTAACTGCGCCATTACAACGGGCGGTAATGGCGTCGTAGTTTGTTGTAAGCACCCATACGTCATATTTCACGAGCTCCCCGCCGTACGTAACGAGTTACCCCCATCACGGGGGGTAGGGGGTACGCATGCGTCGCTTTCTCCTTGCCGCCTTGTTACTCTTTCGAATGCAACTTGATATAAATCATTTTAAAAAGTTGGTACCTTAAGAATCGGCAACGTCTATATCTTTTATATCTTTTCCCTTTTTCCCGAATCGCTCCATTTCGGAGTAGATGCAGCCGCAGTATTTTTGCCTGTACAGGCCTATGGCTTTTGACATGGCGATGCCGGCGTGCCAGCCCTTTCTAAAATCCTCCACGTAAAATTCGACGCCGTACTTTTGCTCCATGGCTTTTCCCGTTTCTATTATTAGGCCATAATTTTGGTAGATACTGTAAAGGAGGGTGGTGGAGAATGAGTCGAAGCCCCCGTCACGGGCCGTTTTGGCAGTCTCTTCGAGGCGCATGGCGTAACAGTGCCTGCATCTGTCCTTTTCATTGTTTACGACGGCACGTAAAAAACCGACGAGGCCGTACCTGTTTTCGTACCTCACGTCAAGGCTCCAGTGGGACTGCAAGGTTTTTACGGCCTCCAGGCGCGCGATATATTCGGTAAGGGGGTGGATATTTGGGTTAAACCAGAGAGCGGAGAACTCTATGCCCCTTTCTCTCAGCGTTTTTACCGGATAGAGGGAGCAGTTTGCGCAGCATAAGTGGAGTAAGGTTTTCATGCGCTTAGCAGGGTTTTCATGCGTTTGGTAAGTTTAGAAATATTTTCCCGGTTAGCATTCAGCAACATCATTAGCCAATTCCTCATTCGTTAGAAGAGTTTTTGCACGTAGGTCTTGTTCAGGTGCTCGTAGGCCCACCTCGTAGCGACTCTCCCTCTGGGGGTTCTCTCTAAAAGCCCCTCCTGGATGAGGTAAGGCTCGTAAACGTCCTCTATAGTGTCCTTTTCCTCGCTTACGCAGGCGGACAGGGTGTCAAGGCCCACGGGGCCGCCTCCGAACTTCTCTATGATCGTGTCGAGGAGTTTTCTGTCCATGTCGTCGAGGCCACGCGCGTCTATATTCAGGGCGGTAAGGGAAATCCGGGTGATTTCCATGTCTATAAGGCCGTTGTTCTTAACTTGTGCGAAATCCCTGACTCTCCTTAACAGTCTGTTGGCTATGCGCGGAGTGCCGCGGGATCTTCTGGCGATTTCTGCGGCTGCCTCATCCGTGATTTCCACGTTCAGGATAATCGCGGAACGGCACACCACTATGACGAGTTCCTCCGGGCAGTAGTACTCAAGCCGGTTAATTACCCCAAACCTGTCCCTGAGCGGGGAGGTGAGAAGGCCCGTCCTGGTGGTGGCCCCTATGAGGGTGAACGTCGGCAGATTAAGTTTTAGCGTACGGGCGTTTGGCCCCTGGCCTATGAGGATGTCCAGTTTGAAGTCCTCCATGGCCGGGTACAGGATTTCCTCTACGATTCGCGGCATCCTGTGTATTTCGTCTATAAAGAGGACGTCGTGGTCGGAGAGGTTTGTGAGTATGGCGGCTAAATCGCCGGGACGTTCGAGTACCGGGCCCGAAGTGGACTTTAGGTTAACCTTGAGTTCGTTGGCTATGATGTTTGCCATGGTGGTTTTACCAAGTCCCGGCGGACCGCAAAATAAAACGTGGTCAAGCGGCTCTCCACGACCCGAAGCCGCTTCTATGAAGATCCGGAGGTTTTCCTTAATCCGGGTCTGGCCTACGAATTCGGAAAAAAGTCTGGGCCTTAAGGTAACGTCCTCTAACCCTTTTTCCTCTTCGAGTACTACCTGGTCGGCAGGCCTCTCTTTTTTCAATTATCCTTTGTCTCCTTCCGATAGAATCTTCAGCGATTCCCTGAGTATGGTTTCTATATCCGTTATTCCTTTCCTGGATAGTGCGTCGAGTGTAGAGGTTACGTTGGATTTCCTGTATCCAAGGTTTACGAGTGCCGAGTAAGCATCGTCGTAACGCACGTCCACGGGAGCCTCAGAGTCGGGCAGTTTTCCCTTTAGCTCGAGTATAAGCCTGTTGGCGGTCTTTTTTCCAATGCCCGGTATCCGGGAAAGCAGGGATACGTCCTCCCTTTCGACGGCTAGCCTGAATTTGTCCACGGATATTCCAGATACTATGGCCAGAGCCAACCGTGGGCCTATGCCGGAGACGCTCAGTACTTTCGTAAATACCTGTTTGTCCTCTTCCTTGAGGAATCCGTACAGTTGCAGGGAATCCTCCCGTACGTGGGTGTAAGTGTAGAGGAAAACCTCCTGACCCTCGCCGGCAACGCTAATGCTCAGGGGAACCGCAACGGTATACCCAACGCCGCCCACTTCGATTAAGAGCTCGGCAGGCCTCTTACGTAACAGCTTCCCCCGCAATGAGCCAATCATCTTTAATGTTACCATAAATTGCCATAAAAAATGCGCGTTATTCAGTTGTCGGATTTTATTCTAAAAAGCGCTTATAGTGCTAAAGTTTAGTTGAATACCATCCGATCTTTAATAATAGAAGGAGAAGACTATGAGTGGAGTATTATCCAATTTAACGATGTCGGGGTCGTATTCTTACGTGAAGGCATACGAGAGGACCGAAGCGCTATCGATAGGTTACGGTGGTAACGGTACGAAATCGGCAAACGCTACGCAATCGGCTAACGGTACACAATCGGCAAACGGTAGCGGCGGCAGCGGGCAAGGCGTACCGGCACGGGGCATGAATCAATCGGGCTTATCGGCAGGAATACCTGCAAGCCCGCAGTGGCCGGGGTTAATGGGTTCGGGTACACAGGGTTCAGGCAATCGGGATCAGGTTTCCCTCAGTGACGCCGCCAGGCAATTGATGGGTAGTCAAAACGTGCAGGGTAACGTTGCCGATCCCCAAAAGATACTTCATTCCAATATAAAGCTCCTTCAGGACATAATCGGACAAATGACCGGAATTCAGGTAGACCTGTCTGGTATAGATGGCATGTTTGGTGCAAATATCCCCGGTGCAGGTATCTCCGGTGCAGGTATTGCCGGTAGCGGTGTACCGGGCACACAGGGACAGGATGCCCTCGATGCGATTAAGCCTCCTCAGGCGCTCTCGGGGCAATCTACTTCGCTGCCTCAGCCGTCCCGGCTTACTCAGGGCGGGGCAGCATCGACAGCATCTTACAAGTCTCGGGAATCTTACTATGAGCGGTCGGATCTTAATCTGAAAGCCGCGGGTGTTATTAAGACCAGCGACGGACAAGAGATACAGTTCTCGATAGATTTAAGCGTTTCCAGCGAGTTTATGGCTCAAAGGAACGTTAACATGGCCACCGGTAGTGGTGCTAATTCCGGTGCTAATCCTGGTGCTAATGCCGGAGGTAGTCCCGGAGGTAATACCGGAGGCGGTAACGAACCCATAAACGTGAATTACGACGGAAACGCCTCGGATTTGAAAAACATGGGTTTTTTTGGTTTTGGCTTAAATCCGGGCGGCACGGTTGGAAGCACGCCTGTTTCGGCCATAGGCAGGGGGTTACTGTCTCTTAACGGCGCCGGAGGCGGCAACGCTAACAAAGTTGGAAGTCTTTTTAGCCCGTCCATTGGCAATGGTTTCGCGCAGATGGCGAAGTTACTCAACGATACTAAAGCCTTCATGAGCGAAAACGATTTGCTTTCGAAAACCTTATCACAGCTCGATCCGAAATCGGCTATGAAATGAGCTAAAAATTCATCGTGTTAAAGATAGCGTTAATGGTAAAGATATCGTTAGCGGGATAATTAGCGGGATAAACGGATAGGGGATAGATCTTTTTATGAAATAAATTGTAAAATAATACATGCAGATGTATTAACGTCTCAATCAAATGGCTAAGGGAGGATGGATGAAGTTCAGTACCACGAGATTCGACGTTGTTGAAGTCGGTGATGACAAGATAATTGATTTCCCCCGTGGAGTAATAGGCTTCAAGGAACTTAAGAGGTTCGTAATCTTGCCCCACAGTGAGCCTATACAGTGGATGCAGGCCGTGGACGATTCGGACGTTGCCTTTATCGTAACCGATCCGTTCCCTATTTTCCCTGAGTATTCCTTTAAGGTTGATGACTTCGTGGAAGAGTATCTTGAATGTAAAGACGTCAAGGATGTAATGTGTTTGGTAATCCTGACGGTAGAGGACCATAAACTTATGGCGCATCTGAAGACACCTATAATAATAAACACTTCGAGTATGAGAGCAGCCCATCTGGTGTTAGATGCCGATAGTATACCTGTAAAGATACCCGTGCCATGTTCCCAGGGAGAGAGTTTGAGCGATGCTAAGTTAAAGTAAGATAAGATAAGTTGAGGGAATATGATGTGCTTAGTTCGAAGTATATATATCCATATATGTTAGCGTATGTATTCAGCGTATATATCGTATATATATTTAGCGTATATATCATAATGTATGGGTAATTACCAAAGGAAGTGGCTATGGAGATATCGAGTAACGGGTATTCGAATCAATCATACTATAGCTTCGTCCAAAACGCTGATCAGAGCTCTGCCCTAAAAGGCCAGGGACAACAACCCTCCGGTGATTCATTCTACCGGCCCATCGGCTTAGGGGCCGCAAGCGGTGGCGGGGCTGGAGGAAGCAGCAGCCAGGATGTGATCGTAACCATAGGGAGTGGTTCACAGGCCTCCAACGCCACTTTGCCAACTCAAAAATTACCCGGCCAGGGAAATAACGTCCCCGATTCCAATAACGCTTCCAATAACGTTTCCAACGCCGCTTCCAACACAGGCAGCAATGCCGATAACAATACTGCTGCGCCTTTGCCCGGACAACAAAAGGCTGAAAACTCCGGCGCAACCGGACAGGGCAAGGCCAAAGCCTCAGGAAACGCCGGAAACGATGGTAAGCTGGCTACTGGTAAAAAGGACGCCTCAAATGATCCGAAGGTAAAGCAGCAGATACAGCAATTAAAGACCAGGGAACAGGACGTAAAGGTACACGAACAAGCCCATCAGTCCGTGGGTGGCCAGTACGCAGGGGCGCCTTCTTACACGTACACGATAGGACCCGATGGCAAGCAATACATCAGCGGAGGCGAGGTCTCCATCAACATGTCGAAGGAGAAAACCCCTGAGGCCACTGCCAGCAAGATGCGGCAGGTAGCGGCTGCCGCCCTGGCTCCGGCAGACCCTTCCCCCCAGGATCGCTCGATAGCCGTAGCGGCCAACCAGCTTGAAGTTGAGGCCCAGCAGCAGGCTAATGCACAGAAGCTCAACAAAGGCAACGGGCAACAAGACACCGGGCAACAAGGCAACGGGCAACAGGATACCGGAAAGGGTTCCTCTCAGGGTACCGGGCAGGTTAGCGGAAAGTCCCAGCAGGCCGTCTCAGGCCAAAATAGCGGTCTTCCTCAACTGCCGGGCTCGTCAAACGCCTCTTCGAACGCAGGCGTGCAGAGTAATAGTATTGGTGGCACGCAGGGGGGCGGCCAGAGCGTGGAAGCGCAGTCCGCAGGAGGCCAGAGCGCGGGAATAACCACTTTACCCGGCGGGCAGGCGATAGGTGGAAACGCCCAGACTGCCGGCCAGAGCCAACCCGTTCAACCTGGCCAACAGGGCCGGCCAATCCAGCAAGGCCAACCGGTGCAACAGGGCCAGCTAATCCAACAAGGCCTGTCGGTACAACAAGGCAAATCTGTACAACAAGGCAAATCACTCCAACAGAGCCAAATCGGCGCTTACCAGAAAATACAGGGAACCGGTTCCTCTAATACTTCGCTTATGAAGGGGCACGTTTCAATTTTTGCATAAGTGGGCAGATATAAGAGGATGGATATAAGAGGGTAGATAATCGATTTTTGCTGCGTGGTAACCGGTACGCAGTTGCATCCGGTAAAAGCAATGTGCAGGGGTGACCGACTGTAGACTGCCTCCTGCCCGCGCCCTCCTGCCATACGCCAAAATGTCATCGACGCGTGTCGCTGCTCTTCGTAAACAAATGTTCCCGGTCTGTTAATCCTGCCTGAAACAGAATGAAGTGTTGTCTCGTGCCATAAGAAAATTGATTCTATTATGCACAAGATACTTGACAAGCTTGTTATAAAGTATTATAATCAAACTATGATAATATATAAGCAGAGATATACAGATAATAAGAGATATATAGATAAAATATGAGCAAACAAAAAGCGAACGAAAAGATGAGGTTAATGCAAAATGGCGATGGACGGGAAGGATTACTATAAAACAATAGGCGTAGCCAGGGGAGCTTCCCAGGACGAGATAAAAAAGGCGTACCGGAAGCTCGCCAGGAAGTTCCATCCGGACCTTAATCCGGGGAACAAGGCCTCCGAGTCGAAGTTCAAGGAGATCAACGAGGCCTACGACGTGCTGGGTGACCCAAAGAAGCGGGCCGACTACGACAACCCCGTACGTATGGCCTTTGGCGGCGGCCCCGGCGGCCCCGGTGGTCCCGGTGGTTTCGGGGGCTTTACCGACAGGAAGAATTCAACCTCCTTCGATTTCGGTAATCTCGGAGAGATGTTTTCCGACATTTTCGGTCTTGGCGGCAAGACGAGTTTCAAGGGCAGTCCCGGTGGAAAGCCCGGTTTTACCGGCTGGAACACTTTCGAAGGAAGCAATCCCTTCGAAGGACACGGCTCATCCGATGCCGGGAGACGGGGTACCGACCTGCATACAAGCCTCACCCTTACTCTGGCAGAGGCCTGCACGGGGGTTACAAAGCCCATGAGCGTCAAGCGGGAAACTCCGTGCAAGAGCTGCTCCGGTACGGGAAAGAAAGGCTCGACTATCTGTGGCGAGTGCAGTGGTACCGGCGCCGTGTCCATGAACGAGACGTTGAAGGTGAAGATTCCCCCGGGCGTCGATACTGGCTCCAAGGTCAGGCTTAAAGGCAAAGGGGCTGCCGGTGGCGGCATAGCCGGTGACATAGTGATCGAGATCACCGTAAAGCCTCACCCGTTCTTTAAGAGAAAAGGCGATGACCTGTACCTGGAAGTACCCATAACCTTCGTAGAGGCTACGCTGGGCACGAGGATAGAGATACCCACAATGGATGGTTCCACGATAATGACTATTCCGGAGGGTACGCAGAGCGGTAAGGCGTTTAAACTAAAGGGCAAGGGGATGGCTAACCCACAGGGAAACGGCAAGGGTGACCTCTACGTGGAGCTGCACGTAGCCGTACCTACGGGGATTAACGAAGACGCCAAAATTCTCGTTAGCAAGCTTGCCCGTCTCTATCCGGAGGATCCGAGAAAGGGGATGGTGAATAATGGTCAAAAAGAGTAAAGACCAGCCATTATACGTGATAAGCGTAGTGGCCGAAATGCTGTCGGTGCATCCGCAGACTCTGAGATTATACGAAAAGGAAGGCTTCATATGTCCAATGCGGCAGAACAACCAACGCAAGTACTCGGACGAGGACATCAGGAAACTGAACTTCATAATCGAGTGCACCAGGGACCTTGGGGTCAACAAGGCCGGCCTCGAGATAATCCTGCGCATGAGGGACACTCTCGAATCGTTGCAAAACGAGTTTGACGAGGTCATGGATTACCTGGAAGAGGACAGGCGGAATTACTTCAGGGAGCGTTTGAACAGGATTTTTCAGGAGGTACAATGAGAGTTGACAAGATGACTTTAAAAAGCCAGGAGGCGCTCAGGGAGGCCCAGGTTCTGGCGGAGTCGAAGGGGAACCAGGAAATCCAGCCGGAGCATCTTCTTCTGGCTTTAATAAACGACGGCGAAGGGGCCGCCGGCCAGGCTCTGGAGCGTGCCGGCGTCAACCTGTCCGGGTTGAAAAAGGATCTCGAAAGGGACGTCGACAGGTTCCCGAAGGTTTTGGGCTCGACCGTCGTCGGCCAGATATACATATCACCGCGCGTAAAGGAAGCCGTCGAGGGCTCGTTCAGGGAGGCCCAGGCTCTGGGGGACGAGTACGTAAGCGTGGAGCATCTCGTACTGGGCCTGATAACGTCCGGCTCCTCCGTGTCGAAGCTCCTGAAGGGCTACAAGCTGGACAAGGAGAAGTTTTTGGCGGCCATGCAGGAGATAAGGGGAACACAGAGGGTAACCGACCAGAACCCGGAGGATAAGTACCAGGCCCTGAAGCGCTTCGGACGAGACCTTACCGAACTGGCCTCGAAGGGTAAGTTAGACCCCGTCATAGGCCGTGACGAAGAGATAAGGCGTATTATCCAGGTGCTGGCCAGGCGCACCAAAAATAACCCCGTACTCATCGGTGAGCCCGGAGTCGGCAAGACCGCGTTAGCCGAGGGCCTGGCTGAGCGGATAGTGGACGGGGACGTGCCGGAGACGCTGAAAGGCAAAAAGGTAATAGCCCTCGATATAGGTTCTCTCGTAGCCGGAGCAAAGTTCAGGGGAGAGTTCGAGGACAGGCTGAAGGCGGTCCTCAAGGAGATAGAGGGCGCGGAGGGGAAAATAATCACCTTTATAGACGAACTCCACACGCTGGTAGGCGCCGGAGCGGCAGAGGGAGCCATAGACGCATCCAACATGTTGAAGCCGGCCCTTGCCCGCGGGCAACTTCGCTGCGTGGGAGCCACCACTCTGAACGAGTACAGGAAGTACATCGAAAAGGACGCCGCACTTGAGCGCCGTTTCCAGCCGATTTACATAAAGGAGCCCTCGGTGGAGGACACCGTTTCCATTCTCAGGGGTCTTAAGGAGCGTTACGAGATACACCACGGCATCAAGTACAAGGATTCGGCCCTAATCGCCGCCGCCATGCTCTCCCACAGGTACATAAGCGACAGGTTCCTGCCGGATAAGGCCATAGACCTAATAGACGAGGCCGCCTCGAGGCTTAGGATGGAGATAGACAGTATGCCGGTTGAGCTTGACGAGATGGAGCGCCGCCTGAGGCAGCTCGAGATAGAGCGGCAGGCCATACTCAAGGAAAACTCCCGTGAGGCCGAGGAGCAGCTCGACATTCTTGGCAAAGAGATAGCCGGACTGGCCGAGGACAGGGATGCCCTCAGGGCCCAGTGGATGAAGGAAAAGGATATTATATCCAACATACGGCAGTTAAAAGAGGATATGGACAATACCAGGATAGCGATGGACCAGTCGGAGAGAGAAGGTAACCTCGGACGGGCCGCCGAGCTGAAGTACGGCCGTTTAATAGATCAATCGAGGAAGCTCGACGGGGAGAACATGAAACTCCGGGGCATACAGGAGGGCCACCGCATGTTGACCGAGGTGGTTACCGAGGAAAACATAGCCGAAGTCGTAGCCAAGTGGACGGGTATACCGGTGTCGAAAATGCTCGAATCGGAGATGGAAAAACTCCTGCACATGGAAGACCGCCTGAGACTTCGCGTAGTCGGCCAGAACGAGGCCGTAGAAAAGGTGTCAAACGCCATCAGACGCTCAAGCGCCGGCATACAGGATCCCAACCGCCCGATAGGCTCGTTCATCTTCCTGGGCCCAACGGGAGTGGGCAAGACCGAACTGGCGAAGGCGCTGGCGGAGTTTCTGTTCGACGACGAGAGCGCGATAAAGCGCATCGACATGTCCGAGTACCAGGAAAAACACACCGTCTCCAGGCTGATAGGCTCACCGCCCGGATACGTCGGCTACGACGAGGGCGGCCAACTGACCGAGTCGGTTCGCCGGAGGCCTTATTCCGTGATACTCTTTGACGAGATAGAGAAGGCCCATCACGAGGTATTTAACCTGCTGCTTCAACTGATAGACGACGGGCGCCTCACCGACGGCCATGGCCGTACCGTAGACTTCAGAAACACCGTAGTCATAATGACGTCCAACATCGGCAGTACCTACATTCAGGACTACATCGAGGAGGCCAGGAAATGCTCTGAAGTCTACTCGCTAAACGGAAACCAAAACGGAAATCAAAACGCGGATCAGGACGAAGACTACACCGAAATGAAGAGTAAAGTCATAGAAGAGCTGAAAGGCCTTTTCCGTCCCGAGTTTATAAACAGGGTTGACGAGATATTGATATTTAACCCGTTAACGAAAGACATGCTCAAGCGTATTGTGGATATCCAGCTTTACAGGATGCGGAAGTACCTGAAGCACAAGCAGATAGACGTCATACTTACGGACAGGGCAAAGGAGATCATAGCCGAGGCCGGTTATGACCCGTCGTACGGTGCAAGGCCGCTCAAGCGGGTGTTGCAGACGGAGATTCTTAACCCGCTGTCCATTAAGATACTGGAGCGCTCCGTTGTTCCGGGAGACACTATGGAGGTGGATTACGACTCCGGCAAGGGCATGATGGTCTTTTCCAGGGTGGAAGTGGCGGAAATGATGTGATTAACCGGTTGTACTTTATATTAAGTCATTCAAAAGAGTAAAGGACAAGAGATTAACACGAAAAGCACGAACAAAGGCACGAAAGGCACGAAAAAGTGCAAAAGAGTAAAGGACAAGAGATTAACACGAAAAGCACGAACAAAGGCACGAAAG
>JADFXJ010000119.1:0-1842 GCA_015233615.1 Nitrospirota bacterium | reverse complement strand
CGTGTTAATCTCTTGTCCGTCCTTGTTCTTTGCGCGTTTGACCGTGACTTGGTATTAATTGTATGTACGGCGGCAGGGAGCGGTGTGTAATACCAAGTGCAGAAATGCTCAGTCCTTTTTCGTGTTTTTCGTTATTTTCGTGTTTTTCGTGTTAATCTCTTGTCCGTCCTTGTTCTTTGCGCGTTTGACCGTGACTTGGTATAAACTCCTCTCCTTCTCCATAGTGTAGCCATAGTCAGTGGAATAGCAGGGTAAAGGTTAGTGCGACAAGAGTTTTACCAGCACAGCCGCTATAACGATGCCCGCAGCCATAATTGCGCCAAGCCTTACCGTTAACCGCAATTCAAGCTCCTTTAAATCCCGCTTTGTAGTCAGCCTCTCTTCCACTATTTCCGACAAGGTTTCAGCCTGAATCTCGGCCTGTTCTTCGGTAAAGCCTGCCGCCTTGAGCTTCTTTACGTATGCGTGGGTGTCAAAGAATTGAGTTTCTTTCATAGCTAACCTCTACTCACAACCCTGGAGCGGGCCATACCCTGAAGCCTGGCTATTCTCTCTTCGATAGGCGGGTGAGTGCTGAACAGTTTTAGCAGCCCTCCGCCGCTAAATGGATTGACTATGAACAAATGCGCGGTAGAAGGTGATGCATCGCGCATGGGAATTTGGGCGGAGGCCGTTTCGAGTTTTCTCAGCGCACCGGCCAGGAACATCGGGTTTCCCGAAAGCCATGCGCCTCCCTCGTCCGCGTCGTATTCGCGCGAGCGGGATATGGCCATTTGTATCAGCATGGCCGCGATAGGAGCCACTATCATCATTGCTAACGCGGCTATGGGGTTTCCTCTGTCATCGTCGTCACGGCCGCCTCCGAAAATTGCCGCCCACTGTGCCATCTGCGCCAGGTAGCTGATGGCTCCGGCTAAAGTTGCCACTATGGTACTGATGAGTATATCCCTGTGAAGTATGTGGGAAAGCTCGTGGCCGATTACGCCGGAGAGTTCCTCCCGGGTGCAGACCCTTAAAATGCCGGTGGTCACGGCTACGGCGGCATGGCCGGGATTCCTGCCCGTGGCGAAGGCGTTAGGCTGGTCCTCGTCTATGACGTACACTTTCGGCATAGGTATTCGGGCCTTCTGGGCCAAAGCGCTGATTATGTAATACAACTGCGGAACCTCCGCCTCGCTCACCTCGCGGGCTCCGTACATGCGCAGCACTATCTTGTCGCTGAACCAGTACGAAAATACGTTCATGCCAAGTGCGAGTATCAGCGCTATCGTCATGCCGTTCCTTCCGCCAAACATTCCGCCAATCCATATAAAAAACAGCGTCAACACGGTAAGAAGAAATACCGTCTTCATATTATTCATCTTATGTTACCTCCTTATAACCCGTCAAGTTATCCACCAAGACATCATTGTATCATTTCGCATCGGTTTTTTGCTTTACGGGCTTATTCGATAAGCTACGTCTGCAATCCACGTAGTCCGTGTAGTTCGATAGCCTGATTCGATAGCCCTATTACTATATTGTAAAACAATTAAACACGATTGGCAATAGAAATCGGCCAAAACGGGGTAAACACATTTCAGATGTCCGAGCTGTGATTTAAATGATTTCTTGAGGCACTTTTCGCGTTTACCAGGTTGCATTCAAAAGAGTAACAAGGCGGCAAGGAGAAAGCGACACAGGCGTACTGTACCGCATGCCACCGGACTTGGCTATTTCAATAACTTTACGCATATCTAACGCGAAAAGAACCTTATTATTCATCATAGTCTTCATTTAATCATGCTTAATCACAGTTCAAGACAATATCTGTTGCATTTCTGCTTGGAACACCCGCCCTTT
>JADFXJ010000118.1 GCA_015233615.1 Nitrospirota bacterium | reverse complement strand
TTTAACAAAATGAAGGAGGATTTATGGATGATGTAGTTAGCTGCGATTTGGCAGAACCTGTGGAGATTGCTAAAGATACGTTCTGGGTTGGGTATAGAAATCCAAAAACCATGTTCCATCTTAATCCTTATCTTCGAGTATTTAAAGGCGACAAAGTAAAGTATAATTTTTTAATAGACCCGGGTTCTCCAATGGATTATCTCGAAGTAACCCAAAAAGCATCAAAGATCGTGGGAGATATATCGAAAATACACGCAGTAACTATAAACCATCCGGACCCTGACGTTGGTATGTCTGCGGTTTATCTGGAGAAAGTTAATCCAAAACTAACCGTGTTTACAACTCTGGAGAATTGGCGCCTTTTAGCCCACATGGATTTCAAGTCCTCGTCCTTTAAGGCCATAGAAGATTTCAAGAATCTGACGATGAGGTTATCTACCGGCCATACGATTAGGTTTATTCCAACTCCCCATTGCCATTTCAGAGGGGCCTTTGCCATATATGATATAGAAACGAGAGTGCTTTTCACCGGGGATCTTTTCGGCGGTATAACCGGGAAAGATTCAGCTTCTCTATACGCAGACAAAGACAGTCTGGAAGGAATAAAGGTATTTCATCAGGTATATATGCCGTCGTCGGCAGCTTTAAAAAGAGCCGTTAAAAAAATAAGGAAACTTAATCCAAAGCCTTTGGTGATAGCCCCACAGCATGGCGGAGTACTTAAAGGAGATATGATAGACGAGGTATTGAACATGGTCTATAATCTTCCCGTTGGCATGGATGTTATACCTGACGACGAACAAGATAATAAATCAAAGCTATATATTAGTATTGCCAACGAAATAGTGGAATCTGTCGTATCCATTATTGGAAAGGAACAGACCGGGAAGATTCTGTCCAAACCAGAAATAACGCATTCCATGAATATCGAGGGCACGAAAGTCGTGGATATCAACGTCGAGTCGGAAAAAGTAGTGGAAGTCCTTGTACATGCCTTTGCAGGTGATGAGGATGACCAAAATGCAACGAAGATATCTTTTGTAAAGCTTGCCTTTGCAAGAATATTCCACTCTTATAATATCCCCGTGCCTGTTTCGTTGCAGGTTAAGTCGGATGATTTGGATATTACGTTTTCATGAAACTATTTACACGGCAACGGTGGAAACGGGAACATTTTAAATTACGAAATAAACGATAGAGGACGCGGAGATGTATTTAAAATGAAAGCCGGGAAATATGCTGTAGAACTACGGGAAAACTGCCGGAAAGCGGAACGAAAAATAGTATTTGTGGCCGGGTGTTAAATTATGTCTGAAAACATTCCTAAGAAGATAAGTAAATATGAAATCATAGAAGAAATCGGAAGAGGTAACATGGGTGTTGTCTATAAAGGTTACGATACTTATATAAAGCGCCACGTTGCCGTTAAGGTGGCGACTAAAAATCGCAACGATATGCAATACAAACGTCTTTTCCAAAATGAAGTGCAGGTTTCAGGCAATCTCGATCATCAGAACATCGTAGGTGTGTACGATGCAGGCGAGGATGGCGGTCTTTTCTTTATGGTTATGGAGTATGTAAAAGGTGCCACTACTTTGAGAAAATACTGTGCCGGAATCAACCTTATGCCTGTAGATAAGGTAATGGAAATCATGTATAAGTGTGCCAATGCACTTTATTATGCCCACGAACGCGGTATAATCCACAGAGATATTAAGCCCGACAACATCATGCTTACCGATGAAATGGACGTAAAAATAGCGGATTTTGGTGTTGCACTGTCGACAAAATGCGAAACGTCCGAAACCCAGGTGTCAGGACTCATGGGAACTCCACGTTACATGTCGCCGGAGCAGATAATGGAATGGGAGTTAACGGCACAGAGCGATATTTTTTCTCTTGGCGTGATAATGTACGAATTACTTACCGGTAAAATGCCGTTTTCAGGGAAAGACCTGACTACGGCCGCGTTGAAAATAATTAGCGAAGATCCGCCTCCTATCAACATGTACAGGCAGGATATATCGGGATATATAATAGACATCGTAACAAAGGCTTTAAAAAAAGAACTTCAGGAAAGATACCAGAGTTGTAAGGAATTAGCCGAAGATATCGGTAAGTTTTGCTCTTCCTGCAATGTCTCTAAAAAGGAAGAGGAGCCTTCTTTGAAGTTGGAGACGTTAAAGACGATCGATTTATTTAAGAATTTTTCTGACGACGAATTGAATGAGATACTATCTTTTGCAAGTGTGGTTAACTATGCAGCGGGAGCAAAAATCGTTGGTGAAGGGGATATTATCGATTCCCTTTATGTTGTCCTCGAAGGGGATGTAATCATAAGGAAAAAGGATGTAAGTATAGTGCGTCTGAAGAGTGGCGGTTGTTTTGGCGAGCATGGATTTTTGACCGACTCTGCTTCGACAATAGATATATTTGCAGGCACGAAGACCTCTCTTATAAGGTTGTCCATATCGCGGATTGAAAAGGCTGGTGTAAAGTGTCAATTACTCATTGCGAAAGCTTTTATTAAAATTCTGACTAAGCGTCTCGTAAAGACGAGTAACGACTACGCTAAGCTTTATAAAAACACTCCGGAGGCGGAGGATAGCAAAATTACCGGTAGTCTGACTACCTCAGGTGTTTACGATCATGAAAAGAAGCTCCTTGATTCATTAAAGAAAAGTAAAACTTAGAGGCAAGGATACCGGTCGTTGCCGACGCTATTGTCTGAGCCGCGTGTCTTTTGCCGAAAAGTAAGTTAGGCTCACTTCGATTTAAGCCATGAGTACCGGCAGAACGGGCCCGATAGTCTCAGGCAGGCTTACGCAAAATTGAAAGGATGGCTACGACGTTTTAATGGTGTAGCCACTCGATATCTGGGGAGTTATTTGGGATGGCGAAGGTTTTTCGAACGTCATACTGAAGAAGCCTTGAACCCAAAATCATGGTTGATTCAAGCAATGGCTGTGGCATGATGGAAACGCCACGCATATTTAACGCGAAAAGAGCCTTATGAAAACCATAATGCCGTTAAAACAAAATGGAGGCCGATATGGGAAACAGGATATCGTTAGTCATAGGAGACGTTAAACTGAAGGCGGAGCTTAACGATACCGCTACAGCGTCGGCTTTTAAGTCGCTGCTGCCGATGGAGTTGCAAATGTCACGTTGGGGTGAGGAGTATTATGGCGATTGCGGCATCGAAACAGACCTATCCAGTGACGCCAGGGAACTGATGGAGGTAGGGGAACTTGCCATCTGGCCCATCGGCAATGCCCTGTGCATCTTCTTTGGGCCGACCCCCGTCAGCACCGGCAACGAGCCGCGTGCAGCCTCTGCCGTAAACCCGATCGGTAGGATTCTTGACGACACCGGCGTACTAAAGAAACTTGGCAGCGCAATAAAAACAAAAATTTCTCTTATCTGAATCAGTTATAATACAGTTTAGCGAAAAACCGTTCAGGGAGAACGTAAAAGTAAGGATAGAATATTATGGCTTTTCATAAGGAGGATTACAATGTTTCGAAACATGAAGACTGGGACACGATTAGGATTGTCTTTTGGTGTGGTCATAGTGTTACTGCTGCTTATAACTTTTATAGGTTTAAGCAGGCTCGCGGCGGTTAACGACGTAGTAGAGTTGCTCGTACAGAACAGATATCCCAAAATAGTGGCGTCTAATACAATTTTAAATGAGCTCAATATACAGGGTCGCGCCATGCGTAACACCTTGTTGATGGAGAAAAGTGACGAGGTAAAAAGTGAAATCGACAGGGTTTTGGAAAGTAAAAAGAAGGTTGGCGAACCTATCGAAAAATTAAACGCCACGGTTAAAAGTGAAACCGGGAAAGGTTTGATGAAAGCGATTAACGATATTCGGGCCACATACACAAAAGATCGCGATGATTTTGTCGACCTAATCTCCGCAGGCAAGCAGGCGGAGGCGAAGGCACAACTCTTAACGAAAGTAAGGCAATCTCAGACCGCCTACATGGAAGCCGTAGATAAAATGATAAAATTCCAGGAAGATCGTGTGGATAAGGCTGCCGCTCAGGCCGGGGATGCTTATAAAGGCGCCCGCAGTATAATCATAATTTTATCGATAGTGTCGGTAGTGGTAGCGGTGTTGATTTCGATATGGATAACGATTACGCTGCTCAGACAACTAGGCGGCGAACCCCACTACATCGCGGGTATTGCTCAAAGCGTGGCAAAAGGGGATTTGACGATTAAGTTCGAAACCGGTAGTAGCTCCGGGGCAGGAATACTCGCATCGATGAAGGTTATGGTGGATAAGCTGAAGGAGGTTGTCAGCGATGTTCGTGCCGCGGCGGATAACGTTTCTGCCGGTAGTAGCGAGCTTTCGGGTGGAGCCCAGCAGTTATCGCAAGGTGCTATCGAACAGGCGGCCTCCGTACAGGAAGCTTCGTCATCTATGGAAGAGATGACCTCCAACATTAAGCAAAGCGCCGACAATTCTCAACAAACCGAGAAAATCGCGACTAAAGCGGCCAGGGATGCCCAGGAAGGCGGCAAAGCGGTTACTGAAGCGGTACAGGCGATGAAACAGATAGCCGAGAAGATTTCCGTAATAGAAGAGATAGCACGACAGACGAATCTGCTGGCTTTAAATGCGGCAATCGAAGCGGCCAGGGCCGGCGAGCATGGAAAGGGATTTGCGGTTGTGGCCTCCGAGGTTAGAAAATTGGCGGAGCGCAGCCAGAAAGCCGCCGGTGAAATAGGCCAGCTTTCGGTTTCGAGCGTTAAGATAGCCGAACGTGCCGGCTCTCTGCTTACCAAATTAGTGCCCGATATACAAAAGACCTCCGAACTGATACAGGAAATAAGTGCGGCAAGCAACGAGCAAAGCATTGGAGCGGACCAGATAAATAAAGCTATACAGCAACTGGACCAGGTGATCCAACAAAATGCCTCTGCCGCAGAGCAGATGGCATCCACGTCGGAGGAGCTAAGTTCACAGTCCGGACAGCTTCAGGATTCGATATCATTTTTCGAAATAGATAGCAGCGGCGCGGGGCAAAGCCATGCAGCAGCCAGAAAACCGATGAGAGCATCCGGAGGACTTCATCGTGTCGCTAATCATATTACCCACGATATTGCACACGAAAAGAAAGCAGCGTATAAAGCACCCGTTAAGGCACCTGTAAGAGCCATCGGGGCTATACAGCATGAGAGACGACCCCAGGGTGGCGTGATGACATTCGATTTCTCTAACGCAAGGAGTAAACATCTCTTATGGAAGAGCAGGCTCAGAGATTTCCTCGATGGTAAAGAAAGTCTCACCGAAGCACAAGCGGTTTCACACAAGGATTGTGATCTTGGTAAATGGCTATACTCTAAGGGAATAGAGAATTTTGGCGATATGCCCGAAATGATAAAACTTGAGAAAATCCATGAGGAACTCCACACAATAGTAAAGGGAATAGTGAAGTCAAAGAATTCCGGAGATGTATCGACCGCTGAGGACAAATATACACATATCGGACCTATAAGCCAGGAGATAATTTCCTTGTTGACGGCTGTCGAAAAGAAAGTTGTATAGATGCCGCATAGATTATAGATGCCTTATACCATGTTGCACGCATAAGAGTAATAAAAGTACAAGAGATGAGGACAGGAAAGCCTTCCCATCCTGGATCTGTTTATGTGTATCACACTTATGACTGCAACCTGGTATCGGTGTGCTAATGGCTAAACGCTCTATCGAAGAATCGTTTCCAATCGTTGAGATAAACAGGCTTGCCGTACCGGAAAGAAACGCTTTCAAGCCTATATACCAGATGCACAAATGGTTCGCGCGGCGGGCGTCGAGTGTTTTCCGGGCAATTGTTCTTGCCTCCATGAAACCGGCTGGTACGGACATTATGGAAGAGTTTTATAAGGACCACACTAATGACCCCGATACCATTGGAGTATTTGAACGATAGGAATCCGACATTCCAGGAGCCTGTTAATAAAATCATGGGGCTTTTAGATGTATAGCCTATGCCTGGATACGAGATTCCGGGTATACTGAATTACAGAAGTGTCTTTGCCGTCTTCCTGGCCGTAACCACCAGACCATTTACCGGGGTATCCCACTCAACACGCAATATGTCGGACTGCATTGCCAACACTTCTAAGCCGCAGGCCGTCAACGTCGTATTCAAATACTTGCGGCTATGGCTGTAGCGGCCATGCGGGTTGAGACGAAACCCCGGTTCACTAACTTCTCCGGCTTCCTCTGCCGTTAACACAGCAATACCATCTGCCCGCAGGGCAATGCTTGCGTATTTGAGCAGTTCTTCCAATGCCCCGAAATAAATCAGCGTGTCGGCGGAAACAATCAAATCGAATGTATATGAGTGCCTGGACAGATAGCTTGTCAGTTCCTCCTTCACCAATTCGTTATAAACGCCTCTTTTTGCAGCCATCGACAGCATGCGCGCGGACAGGTCGACTCCAGTGAGCCTGCTTATGTATGGCGCAACAACCAGGCCGCACAGACCTGTGCCACATCCTGCGTCGAGACAATTAAACTTTTGCTCCGGTTTAGCAACTTTGGCCAGCGCCTCTGCAATCATTTCGGGTCCACGATAAGACAGTTTTCCTAGTTTGGTGTCGAAGTTCTCTGCGTATTTGTCAAACGTCGATTCGACGTAGGCATCGGAAGCTCTGTCGGGAACGTTTTTGCCGGAACATGCAGCGTATAAATGTCTGGCGGTGGGGTTGTCGGGTTGTTCTATCATCAATTGGCGATAGACCTCTGCAGCTTCTTCGATTCGCCCCAATTTGTAAAATGCGATACCACGCTCGATCTTCGATTGGCTGTGGCTGGGTCCCAGGACGAATGCCTTGCAAAGATAGTCAACCGACTCGATAACCTTACCCTGGATTGAAAGCAAATTACCAAAATTATTAAGAGCGTCCACGAAATCCGGATTCAGCCCAATGGCTTTTTGGAAGGCCGAAGCTGCTTCATCCAGGTGCTCCCGGCGTTGGAGTACCGTGCCCAAATTATTCCAAACGTTTGCATCGCCGGGGTCAATCCCGATGGATTTTCGAAAAGCCTCCGTCGCCTCCAAAAACTCTCCACGCTGAAACAGAACGTTACCGAGGTCATTGTACCAATCCGCCCGTTGAGGAGCAAGTTCGACCGACCTTTTGATCAAATCCAGGCCTGAGTCGCTAAGACCACGCTGGTGCAAGAGCGCTCCTAAAAAATGCAGGGCATCCGGATTTTCCGGCATCGCAGCCAGTATCTGCAGGTAAACCTTCTCCGCCTCGGCTAAACGGCCTTTTACGTGAAAATCGATAGCGAGTGCCATCGCCTCCGGCAGGCTCAGTGTCTTAATTTCTTGTTCATTCGGCTCCATTGTTTCCTTCTAATGATGAAAATCGCCCAAGTGTACCGTCAAGGGGTTGTGTCGCATTCATAATGAACCGAACCGTCATCCGGATTCGCGGGCCGGCAGTCTAGTCCTTGCCCTTTGCGTCATTTTATCCTTGACGCTACACCGGTTATAGTCGATGTAAATCGCGCATGTACTTAGTTCGGTAAGAGTTGTTAGAATACAATAAAAGTTTATGGGCGCGCAATAGTAATTCTTGCCGGCCCGACGCAAGATATGATCTTTGATCCCCAATATGCATTGAGTTTTTTGGAAAAGGGGGATGTTTTGTATGACTGATACCAAGGGGTTACACTTCAGACAGGTAAATTTGGTTGCGGGGGGAGGATTTGAACCTCCGACCTTCGGGTTATGAGCCCGACGAGCTACCGGACTGCTCCACCCCGCTACAGGTAATATTTTGATACCACTATATTCCGATGCTATAATTGTTTAACGGTAAACATCATCGCTAAACTCTTTTAAAACAAACATCCTATAGACTTATATATACTTATCCTTAATACTATATCATAAATAAACGGCAATGTCAAACTTTTATGCAGAGAAGGTGAATAAAGTTTTCATGAATGGCTCACTGGGTCAAAACTTCTATCTCAAAACTGGCGAAAAGGTCTATGGGGTTCATAAAATTAATACCCCTTATGTCGAGCTTCTTGATTGCAAGTACCGGTTTCCTCGTTTCGATTTCATAGAGTACGTCATTCAAGACCGTGACGTTAGGCATGGTGGTGTCTAGTTCGACGGTAATTTTTTGAAAAGGAGGTGCGTTTTCACCCTTTTCATCCTTCTCGCCTTTCTTGCCCTTCACACCTTTGTCGCTTTTCTCAACTTTCTCACTCTTCTCAACTTTCTCACTCTTTTCACCCTGTTTCACGTTTATTCTCGTAACGTTGCCTCCCCTGGCCGTTATTATGGGCTGCACGATATTTTGCAAGTCGGCACCGGCAAGAGCCGGCGTTTTTGCCTGTATCGTATATTTTTTAACCTGCTCCATCATGGCCTTGTTGTCTGAATTTTCCTTTTCTATTGCCGCTTTTTGTGCTACAATGGTCTTGTATTTTTTCAGTGTCTGCAGCTTTAAATCCTTAGACTGAACGATTTCTCCCCTTTTTTCTGCCAAACTGCGGTAAAAGTTGTCATAGGCCAATAGAAGGCCCAGTAAGACTACTATAGAGATTGCGAATAACTTTTTCTTTTTATCCATGATTGTTTTATCCTGATTTGTTTATATGTACGGGTTCATCTTCTTTTTATTGCTTACTTAAAGCCTGCCTTTATCTGGAAGCGCTCCTTGTTCAGACGCTGGTCTTTAAACGTAGTTTGCGAAATACTCACGTCCTTGAAATACTTAGAGTTCTCGATAATGGCCAGCAAAGAAGAAGCGTTTGCGGCGTATCCTTCGAGGGTTATGTCCTTGTCGGTTATTACGAGCCTGGCTACCCACGTGTCAAGGGGCAAGATGTTCGACAGTTCCTTAATCATTTCAAGTGTCAGGTTCCGTTTGTTGTTGAAAGTATTAAGTACCGCAATATCTGCGGCCATTTTCCTGGACTGCGCTTGAAGTCCCTTCAACCGCTCCACCTCCGGTTTCAAGTCCTTTATCTGTTTATCCAGAACCATTAAGGACTTTTCGTCCGTCCACATGGGAAAGTACAGGGAAACCGTAAATATCGAAAGAATAACCAGAACCAGTAACGCAGTTAAAAACAAGGGAATTCCAGGCTTTGTCTCCTTCCCCAGAGAAAGGAGGTCTATCTTTTTTCGCCCCTTCGAAATCTCCCCGACCACCGACCCCATGGAGACCCTGAAGTCGTAGGGAAGAGGCTCCTTAAGAGGAAACTTCATGTCGGACACGTCGGATACCAGGCATGACGGTGGCACCGGTATCTCATGTATCTGTTCTGCTTTCGAAGGGTCTACGTTAAAGACCACGTTGTAATCCTCCCCGCTACCTTCGATGCAGGAGGAGATTTGCAGGCCCGTTTCTGGTCTTAAGTTCACGGACATGGTAAGCGTACCGTGTGAGGCTACCAGGAGCTCCGTCTTTGTGGGCATGAGATTGGCAACCAAAGTATTTGGCTTTCCATCGAGTTTCCACTCTACGAGTCTCAGCAGTGACAGAGAGTTCAGAGTTAGTTCCGAAATCTTGTATCCGTTGTCCTCAAGTGCGGTAATGTAAGGCATGACATTCTTTTTCTTTACAACGTAAACGGCGACGTTAATCGTCTCACCCTCTCTTTTTATCACGTCGTAGTCGTAGTAAACGTCATCGGCGGCAAAGGGTGTCAGATTATCCATCTCATAGGCCAGTACCGAGGAGAGATTATCGGCTGTCACTATCGGCAATGCCGTGTTTTTTATTATGCACCAGTCCTTGGGTACGCTGAGTAAGACTTTAAGTTTCGTCTTCGCCATCTTTTCAGTTACGAGATTGGCCAGTGAGGCTACCTCTTCAGGCGTCGGGAACTGGTTTTCCGTGCCCTTAAAGGTGCTCTTTTTCAGTATCTCCACCTTTTTCCGGCTCCCGCGTGCCACACAGGAAGAAGCTATGCCGTGCTCTATGGATATGGCTACAAAGTGCCGGCGAGCCGGGAGGTGTACAAGTGGGGGATACATGAGAAAACTCGTTAGAGAGCTTAAAACCCTGGCAGGTTTGATACCAGGTTTGAAACCAGTTTTGAACGATCTGCCATTTGCAGGACGTACGCCAACTCCGCAACCTCTGCGTAACGCCCGTGCCATGCATTTAAGCCGGTATGCTATATCTTTAAAACTCTTAAAAATCTTCATTAAAGTTAAAACCTTTCCTTATGGCTTTTTATTAAAAATTTTCGTGTCTATTTGCTACCGGTATTCTGTTGAGTACCGGTATTATGTTCGGTACCGGTATCCTGTTGAGTATCGGTATTCTGTTCGGTGTCGCCGGCGTTTTCCCCGGAGGACAGGTCAAAGGTTTCTGGTGTTTTATAATACAGGTAACTGAGATTATTGTTCTGAAGGCTTACTACCGCTTTTATACCCGAAGCACCTTTATAAGCCGTAGTGTTGCCTATCGAGTCTATCATAAAAACGTCTCCCTCGGTAAAGCCCTGGTCGATGTATTTTATCATAGCCGGGGATGATACGTCTGGAAACATAGTCTGTAACTCGGAGAATTGCTTGAATTCCAGGGTATTGCGGCGCTCGATTATTTGATTTGCCATGTCCTCCGTCATGTTTGGCAGTGCCATCAGTACCTCTTTGGGGGCTGTGTTTATATTTATCGTAGCATTCTGATTATTATAGATAGTAACAACGTCCTTCAGACCCTTTTTCGTCCCATTGCCGTAAAATATCTCCGGAGTTATACCACGAACCAATAATAGTTCCTCGATTGAATCGAAGGGTGCGTTCTTTGCCTTGTAAGGGTGTGGAAGTGACATGTAATAGTCACTCTCCGCTCCATGGAGCCGCACCAAATCGTCGGGATCTTTCCAGTCCTGTATGGAATCCACAATAATATCCTGAGTGTCGTTGTCAATGCCAAGGGCATTTAGCAAGCCTTTTAATAATATATCATCGGCTGCATTTAAATCTACTTTGCCATGTTCGGAGACTATTCTGATTTTATATGAGCCGTCGGCGAAATCTATCTTTCTGAAAACTCCGTCGATCTTCCACCTTGCATCGTCGGTGGGGTTGGCCCTGCGGTGTAAGATTTCTACTACGGCCTGGTTAATGCCGGCTTCGGCTATCATGTTGGCTTTCACCATTTCCTTTACGTTGGCACTCGCGCTTAAATTAGTTCGGCTTATATATGCGAAGGACAAGGAGAGTGTTATTAAAATTGCCAGCACCCAAAGTACCATTACAACGGCTATGCCACTGTTGCCGGAGCATGCCGGTAAATCTGCCATATTTGTATATATCGGTTTAGTTTCACGTAGCATCATTTAAAATTTCCCATCGTCGCGGACTGGAATAGGTTAAGAATATTAGCGTTCGTTTGCTGGTTTTGCTGGGTTGTCGACATTTTGGACCTTAAAGGGATTTCCAAGTCCACCTGGATATCCTTATTCTCAACCGATAAATTTACGACGTCGGGAGCCACGTCGGAGTAATCTATATCCTGAGTCCACTCACTTTCGGTGGCAGTCGCTTTTTTCACCAGGTAATTAAAGGATATATCTTTGAAGCCGCTCAAAAGTACCGTGGTCCTGGACTCCTTGGAATATAAGCTCTCCTCTTCTGCCACCAGGTAATGGTTGCCGTCTTTGTTTTCAACCGTATAAGTGGCCAGGATCAAACCATAATGCCTGCCCCATATGGATACTGTAGTAAGGAAGGTGATGCTTTTTTCGTCGCCCTTGAAATAGTATTTCTTATTACCCAAGTCGTTGTACATCAGAGGCACGAAGGACTGGAGCTGGCTGTTTATAAGCTGAAAAGACGCCCTTGTTCTTTCCATGGCCCCAATCCTGTTTTCTCCCTTTTCGACGCTCTTTAGCCCAAGCCTCATGGACATGCCCAGCAGAAGCACTATGAGCGCCAGGATTGTGAAGGCTATGGTTATTTCGATTAACGTGAAACCGGCCTTTGAGCCGGTATGGGTATTCACCTTACGGATGCTTGCGAGAACTGTTGCCATGTCAGCTTGTCGGTAATCCCCCGGTTGCTTTTTTCTTTGCGTAGATGGTGTTAATGGCGAAAGATTTCGAGCCTAAGCCGTTTCTCCACTTTATATCTACCTTGATGGAATACAGATCGTAACCGAGATTGCTGGTTTTTTCCTTGTCAACCTGCTGAATATTTACATCCGCCATGTATCTGCTGCCTATTTTTTCCGAAAACGCATTCTCTTGCAGATCTTTGTCGTACATGACCTCTCTCATCCTGGCCTGGGCAAGTATTGCCGCTCTGGTGTAATCCTCCGAGTAGGTAACCAGCCTCAATGACCCGGAAAACAACTGCATAAGAGTGGTCAGGCCGATAGCCATAATAGCTATCGCTACCATTGTCTCTATGAGGGTGAAGCCTGATTGCGTCCTCCCGGCAAAAGAATAATCGTTTTTTAAGCTACCGTCGCGCAACACTTAGATATTGTAGCATAAAATTGAAAACCTGTGTTATTATGAATTCAGACTCTTGATAAATTAAACTAGTGATCTACTATACCCTTGATCGATTGCACCCTTATGATAAAATATACTCCCGGTACTCTTGAAAGACCAGGAAGGAGACATTATAATGGCAAAAGTAACGGCAAAAGAAAGTTTAAGCGAACCTGCAAAGAGTTTTCCGTCTAAGCTGCCGTCAAAGATTTTACTATCCGATAACAACCGTGGTATCACGTTGATAGAACTATTGGTCGTGATAGTGATACTGGGGCTTCTGGCTGCTCTCGTAGGCCCCAGAGTGTTTAAAAACGTCGGCAAGAGCAAGACGGCGGCAGCTAAGACGCAGATAGAGCTGTTAGGCCAGGCACTCGAGCAATTCAAGGTGGATACCGGCAGGTTCCCGAGCACTGATGAGGGGCTCAACGCACTCACGACAAACCCCG
>JADFXJ010000117.1 GCA_015233615.1 Nitrospirota bacterium | reverse complement strand
GCAGGATGGCCAGTGCCAGCAGGTTATCGTTTTTCCAGGTGGTAAGGTGCTCTATCGTGTAGGCTCTGAGAAAAAAGCCGCCGCCTATCGTTACCGTCGCGATGAGGATAAATATTGCAATCCTGCCAACCGCACCCGCCGGCAAGCAGTGCCTTTCGACGGCACTGGGCAACAACATCCCGGTTTTCTCCATGTATCTGCCGTAATCCTCTCCATATGCCTTAAGCATACGTCTTTCCTCATCCCTTGCAAGAAAGTAATAAACCAGTATCATGGCGAGCCACAAGACTGCGGACAGGAATCGGGGCCACAAAATGGAAAGGCCGACTCCGGCCACGGCCAGTGCCACGTACTGAGGATGTCTGACGTAGCTATAAATGCCTCTTACTACAGCCCCGCGTTTCATGAACTTCGAGGCATAAACCTGAATGGCGCAAACCAGAAATATCAACATTCCGGCAACAAACAGGATGGAGCCCATCGACCTTATAAACCTCAACAAGCCATCGGAGGGTAACGCCATATGAGGCAGATAGAAAGCGCTCAGCCACCTGGTTGAAGGGTACTTAGCGATTTCCAGTAGAAAGGGATTGAATATCGAGTAGAAGAAACCGGCAAAGGGGCTTATCATTATCAATACCTCCAAAACGATAATGAAGTAAAGCACAATTGCGCTGCCTAATACCGCATTGCTTTTATTCATTCGAATACCGCATGTGGCGACAGAGGTTCCGTTGTCATGCACACCTATCTTATTTTTCCGCAAAGGTAAAGAGTCTTCTGAAAGCGAACTCAATGCCGTTGCCTGACATGTTTCTCTCGAATTTCACGGCAAAGGAGTGTTTAAAACCCTCTTGTTCCCCTTCGGGCAATTCGGCAAGAAACGGCCTGAGCCCGGCTGACACCCACCAGTCGATGACTTCACTTATAGAACTGAATACATAGCGGTACTCCCTACAAGAAACGTCCACTTTTTTAAATCCGGTGTCCATGAGCATGGCTTCGTACTCTTGCTGCAAGGTAAAATACCACGGTAACTCCCAGTTGCGGAAATATTTTTCGAATTCGGGCTGCTCCACAGTTTCCGCTGTATAGTCAAGAAATTCCTTGCAGAAATTCTTTGGAGGCATCTGAAAGGCTATGCGGCCGCCGGGTTTAAGGGCCAGGTAAATCCGGTTAAGCGCCTGCCCCTGGGCTTTCACCCACTGCATCGCGGAATTGGAAAAGGCCAGATCGAACGTATCTATGAAGTCCAGGGATTGAGCCTCAACCTGCCGGAAGCTCAGGTTTGATAGACCTGCGGAAATTCCCCGTGCTTTTTCGAGCATCTCAGGTGACGAATCTATACCGGTAACGCTGCCCTTATGTGCCAAGCGCGCTAGTCTCACGGTAAGCTTGCCCGTGCCACAGCCTATATCGATGACGGAGTCTGTCTCCCTGACGCGTGCAGCATCGATTAACTCTTTTCCTGCGTCGATTTGCGGTGCTTTTGTGCCGTCGTATTTTTCAGCGTCCCATTTCATTATATAACTCCCATCGTCGTTAGTATTCCAGTTTGTCCCACATATCCCGGCTATAGATGTAAGTCCTGTTACGACCGTC
This sequence comes from Nitrospirota bacterium, assembly GCA_015233615.1. Classification (GTDB taxonomy): domain Bacteria; phylum Nitrospirota; class Thermodesulfovibrionia; order Thermodesulfovibrionales; family Magnetobacteriaceae; genus JADFXJ01. The sequence goes on along the minus strand of JADFXJ010000117.1, from coordinate 11,368 downwards.
TCCTTTGGCCTTGTACAGTGCGGTATCCGCATACTTGACGCATTGCCAGAACTTATCGGCACTCTTCGGATATTCGCTTATGCCTATGCTGACGGTCTTCTTAAGCACTCCGCCGGGAATCTCTATGCTCTCGTCCTGTATCTTCTGGCGAATCTTCTCAGCCACCTCAAATGGTCTTCCATCAACCACGTTGACGAGGAGCACTATTATTTCCTCTCCACCGTATCTCACTACTACGTCCGACTCCCTTACCGAGTTCTTTATGATGGAGGCTATCTTTACAAGCACCTTGTCTCCAACGTCGTGTCCATAGGTGTCGTTTACTTGCTTGAAAAAGTCTATGTCGACCATCAGGATACCAAGGATAGTGTTCCTCCTCAACGTTTGTGAGCAAATCTTAAGGTTTACATCGTCGAGGAATCTCCTGTTGTAGAGTCCTGTAAGTTGATCTACCAGAGACTGCTCCTTTAGCATCTCCATGAACGTTTTTGCTTCGAGTACCGGTTTACCTTCCTGAATGAAGCTCTTAACGTAAGGTATGGCGGCACGCACCGACTCCGCCGTCTCGCTGTCGTAGACTATCTGCACCACGTCGCCTACCTGCCCGCCTATGTAGATGGGTATGCAGAAGTAGTTGAGACAGTCCTGAAGGCTTTCCCCGGCAAAGGCGAAGCTCGGACAAATCAGCGGAAAGTCCTTCGAGTCCACGACATCTCCCGTTCTTTTGGCACGACACTCGTCAGCGTTACCCTTTATCACCTCACTGCACCAACAGAACCCTCCGTCGGAATTTACCTGTGCCTTTTCCATACCCGCGGGAATTACCTCCTGCCGGCAGGATGTGCTGATGCTCTGAATGGTGTTTCTCTGGTTGTCTACCTCGTATATCGAGTACTTATGGATTCCCATCTCTTCGATGGTATGCTCCAGCCTCATGAAAACCTCGCTCTTTCGGGAATCCTTTTCTATGGTACGCTTAAACTTGTATATCTTAACGAGCATGTCCACGGTCCTGGCGGTGTCTTTCAAAGCATTACCGCTTTCCTTCATCCGGTGGCCGATAAGCAGGGAAACCTTATTGCTCACGGCAAACAGGGTCTTCGACAGGTTGTCGGTCATGGTGTTAAATCTGTTGGCCACTTCCCCGGCCTCGTCTATGAGGTTTACACTAATTTTTTCGCTGAAGTCACCGTCTTCGGCTCTCTGGAATCCATGCCTTAGTTTCTGGAAAAGACCGGTGTAAGGCTTGAAGAAGACGTATATTATGTACAGTGTGCCTATGGAAAATACCAGGGAAACAACGATCATGTAAGAAGTAGTGGATAGCATATGCTGCCTTTGGAGACTCAGGTCCATGATGAGACTTACCGCTCCCAACACGTCTCCATCTTTTGCGTGGTGGCAGTTCAGACACTTTACCCTTTCATTGGCGAGTACCTTGTAAGGTATTACGAGAGAATACTCGACGTGGGCTAAGTCTTCCTTCAGGGAAGCCTTCATCTTGCCGGTATCGAGTACCTCCACCTCCAGAGGTGTCTTTATATGGCTGGTATTCTTTTGCTCGCCGAACTGGCTGATTACAGTACCCCCCCTCAGGATGTTCACTTCTTTCAATCCGTGGGCTGACTTTATCCTGTCTATGAATACGTCCTGCTTGTCATAGACCCCGTTTATCATGAAGGAAGTAATCGTATCCCTTATAAGTTCGGCTGCGGTTAAGGCTTTTTCTTTCGAGGTACCGAGGCTGAAGTTACGAAAGCTGATAAAGACAATACCCTGCACTATGATCGACAGGAGAATAAGCGACAATACTATGCGCATCAGTATTTTTGTCTTGATTGACTTTACTTTCCGCATATATCTATCACGGTATCCTTTTAAATTTCAGGCAAACATTATTATCATACCTTATAGCATCTATTTTACCATTATTCATTAATTACGGATCTGATTTATTTCTTATAATTCTTATAAATATCCCGTCATTCGTTTGATGTGCCGCCTCCATCACCAGCCCTAAAGGTAACCCATGTATGTTTGTCTATATAGAGTGTCAACCGCCTGTTGCGGACATTGCATCCAAAAAGACCTCACGTTCGATGGTATACAAAGTGGCGGTCATGAGAGTAGTATTAGATTATCGATACCCGGCGCTTTGTCATACCAAATTGCATTCATTCGATTAACTCCGCTTCCATCCTCGAAAGCTCCTTGACGTACGTAACGAGTTACCCCCCTCACCCCCCGTACCCCCCGTGAGGGGGGATTGTCGGGGGGTAGGGGGGTACGCCCGCTTTCTCCTTGCCGCCTAGTTACTCTTTTGAATGCAACCTGGTATCAGTCCCTGGGGAGCGCCCCCGCAACGCCCCCCGATGGCTGCCAATCGCTGATCTAATATTACTCTTATTATAGCCACTTGCTATTAGATGACGCAGTGAAATCTGATAGCCACCTTGCCGCAATCCAGGCTATTGCGTAAAGCACGCCGAGGACAACGACGTCCGTAGGGCCGACGGGAAAGTCATATTGATAGGCGAGCCAGAAACCTAAGAACGCCACTACTCCACCGGTCAGAGAGGCCAATACCGTGAACTGGCGCATATTGTGTGCAAACAAGTGTGCCATCAGCGCTGGGATAAGCAGGAATCCGAAAGCAGTGAGCGGACCGATGCTGAGCACCGCCATAGAGACGGTAAGGCCGATTAGCAAATAGAGCAGTATGTCCCAAAAAACAACGTTCTTGCCAAGAATAATTGCCAACTCACGGTCAAACGAAACCAGGAGTAATTCCTTGTGAAACAGTCCCAGGGCTGCCAGTACGAGAGTAAGCGTTGCCGCCGTCAGTACGAGATCGAAATTGGAGATGGCGATGATGTCCCCTTTCAGCATATCGAGCCAACCAATCTCGCCATAAGGGTTTTTTGACAGCAACAAGATGCTCAACGAGGCTGCCATGACATATGCAGTACCGAGCCGGCCGTCGGGATGTCCGTGCCCGCGTCGTTCGAGAAATGCCAGCACTAAAATAGCGGTCAAAGTGAAGGTGATCGAGCCGATAAAGGCGAGCGTGTGCACGCTATTTGAGCCGTGGCTTGCCAGATTGAATCCAAGCCACATAGGAAGCGACAGCGCAATAGCAACACCCGTCGATGAAATCTGGGGCAGCGCTACGCCCATGAACACAAGCCGGCGCATCACGAAAAACACACCGACAAGGGGGCATGAAAATCCGATGATCACGCTGGTGTAAATCGAGTTACGTAGCAGAAAATCCGGTGAAAGAATCTGGCGAAGCGTCTCCATGTTAGTAGATCCCCCTATCGCCGGGGGTGCTGACCCTTTCGAACATTTTCGCCATCAGCTCGGGCGTAAGCAGTTCTTGTGCCGAACCAACGAAGACATCGCTCTCGTAAAGCCAGACGACTTGACCGGCATGTTGACGTACAGCCGCAAAATCGTGCGTGACGAGCAAAACGGAGATCTTCACTTCCTCGCAAATCCGTGAAAGGTGCTCCATCACGGCATGTGTCGCGCCGCGGTCTACACCGGCGGTGGGTTCGTCCAGCACCAGGACGTCGGGACGTGTAGCCAGGGCGCGGGCTATGAGCACGCGTTGTTTCTGGCCGCCGGAGAGTTCGGCAAAGCGCTTACGGGCAAGCTCATCCACGCCCACGGCACTCAGGCACTCATGAGTAAAGTCGCGTTCGCTATGAGGGATAAAAAAGCCCGGACGCACGCGCCCATAGGTACCCATAAGGGCAACCTCGAACGCGCTCAGCAGGTAAATCGAATCGAAATGAGTAAATTGGGGGACGTAACCAAATATGAGACGCGCTGACTGCGATGCAGTGGATATGCGGCCTCCCAGCGGTGGAAGCAGTCCGAGTATCGTCTTGAGCAGAGTCGATTTGCCCGAACCGTTGGTCCCTACAATAGCGGTAAAACCGGCGCGCACAAGAGCAAACGAAATTCCGGAGAGCACGGCCTGGTTATTGTAGCCGATACTCAGGTTGTCCAGTGTGATGAGTGTTTCATTCATAGTCCGTTACATGTGCCCGCCCGGAAATCGCGGGCGGACACATTCTCCTTGTCTTTATTTTCTGGCCTGGATGGCTGTAACCAGCGTGTTAATAATATAATCCATCATCTTAATGTAGGTTTCGGTATTCGGCACACCGCCCGGCATGATGGGTAACGTTACCATGGTAGCGCCGGTTTGTTCGGCAACGCGCTTTGGCACCTTTTCAGGGAACTGAGGCTCACGCACAACGATGGCAACGTGTTGAGCCTTCATGGCGGCGGTCAACTCCCCGATGTGGCGCGCAGTCGGATCGATACCCGGCTTCAATTCAATCGTGCCGAAGTAGTTCAAACCGAAACGTTCGGCAAAGTATGGCCAATGTTCGTGATAGGATACGAACTTCACGCCCCTGAGAACTTTGGCTTTCGTCTGCCATTCGGCAATCTTAGCGTTGAGCGTGGCGAGATACGCCTCGCGGTTGCGCGTGAATTCTGCTATATGCTGTGGGGCAACCGTCGCCAGAGCGTTAAAGATATTGGAGAGCGCGGTCTTTGCCAGGACGGGATCGAGCATGTAGTGCGGGTTGCCGTATGGATGAACGTCGCCCTCGAAGTGGTCGGTCGATTTAGGCACGTCACGGGGAATGATGCCCCTGGAGCAATCTACATACCCCGGGTGGCCTCTCTGTATGCGGGGATTCTTGCTAGCCTCCATCAGTGCGGGCAGGAAAGCATGTTCGCAATCCAGCCCTACCAGGATTAGCAGGTCCGCACGGTTCATTACCGGTACAAAGCTTGGTTTCATCGGTACTCCGTGCGTGTCTTCTACTCCGGTGGCCAGTTGGTGAACCTCGACCAGATCCCCGCCCACGGCACGTGCGAAATCAGCCAGATCGGTAAGCGTCGTAACAATATGGATTTCAGGCGTGATTTTGTCGGCATAAGCCGGCATCGCGCTTATGCAAAACACCACTGCCAGTAAAATGAGCGAAAACATTCGAAGCAGCTTAAATTTCATATCGTGATTCCTCTTCATATTGTGATTTCTCCTTTGCGTAATCATTGTGTAATCAACGTTGCTGCCACCCGTGAGAGTGTGCGCCTATGATCCAGGCCCATTGCAGGTAAACGGCACTATCCGGTTGCAGGCCGTAGGTGGCGTTATGGTCGGTGTAAGTATATTGAAGTCGCAACTGGTTCCAGTGGCTGAGTGCCCACGTGATAAATGGAGAGTACTCGTATGTTTTGGCTGTGTTGTCCCGGGCATCCTCCACAAAGCCATAAAGGAACCCGGCTGACCATTGCCGATGGAACTTGTATGCAAGATAGGAGTAAAGGCCGTAGGAACCGATGGAACGTCGGGACTCCAGGCTATCCGAATCGACGTCATAGCGATTATGACTGTAAAGCACTTCAGTGCCCCAAATGATGCTGGTGAACTGATTGTCCCGGAGCGGCTTGTAGCTCAGCGTCAGATCCGCTCCTGCCAGACAACGCTGCCGCTCCGTGAGAGTGTTGCCATCGGATTGGGCAAAGCTGCCGCCACGGTCGATTGTTTTCGGATTCCAAAGGCCTGAAAAACCGGGTTCGAGTGAGATATCGTCGGTGAGGTCAAAGTACGAGGACAAGCGTCCCCAGTAGTTTAACCCGCCGGGATGACGGAAATCTCCAACGTTATTCGGTGGCACATCGCCGCCGAATTGGTTGCCGGTACCTACCGTTAAGCTGACGTAGTGCTCGATTGGAACCAGCCAGTTAATTTGCACCCCGTCCGTACGGGATTCACCCCCAATGTATTGGTCAAGTACGAGCGGACGATTAACAAAAGGCAGTTCATGGTCGTGAATGTATGCCAGCCGGCCGAACTCGCCAAAGAAACGTCCCGCTTTCACCGTCAGATTTCCCGGTAGCGACTCCGTTTGCAGGGCGGCCTCTTCGATGCCTAAAGTCGCCTCCCCGGTAGAGGCATCGGCCGAGGCGTTGGCTACCACGCAGGCCTTCGCGAAGGGGTCCACCGACGCCGACGCGTTAAGTTCCACCGAGCGTTGAAATGCGTCGAAGCCACCCGGCCGCCCGCTGCCGGTTTGCGACGGGCCCTTGCTGCGATAGGACAAGACAGTCTCGCCAACGAACCCGATGGCAGGATTGAACACGCTGGGGACGTTCTTTGTCTGCGCTTCGACCACCCTGTCCACCTCTTTTTTCAACTCCTGCACCTGCTGTTTCATCTCCCCGGTTGACGTTGGCTCATTGGCATTGGTGGACTCGGGTAAAGCCGGTGATTGGGCTGGTGGTTGGGCCGGTGGTTGGATATGCTTGACTTCAGCTTTCAATCCCTCGATTAACTTACGTTGCTCTTCGATGGTTTGTTCCTGTTTTTTCAGGGCTTTCTCAAGAGTACTTATTCTGTCTTCCAATGTTTCGGCAAATAGTTGTGTTGAGGACAATAACAACACAAATAATATGACACGTATGATCAAGATTGTCATGACGTCACATCCTCCTGGTTATAAGATTAACTCTGCATGTCGCACCTATCGCCATTGACTGGCTTTTGCTGCTTTGGCAAAACCTGCTTTGGCGATACTGTGGAATTAACGAAACTATTTACAGGGGACGGACTGAAGGAGGTGCGCGGCACTCAAGTGCGGATCGGCGAATCGACGCTATTAATAATTCCTTTTCGCAGGCGACCACGTAAATAAAAGTATAAAATACGGCTAAAGGAAAGTAATCGTGAATTGCTGAATATATCTGATGTGCGGCTACGCAGACGGGACAATCATCATGGTCACAATTATCATCGTGATGATGAAAGGCTACTATAAAAATACCGGCCAACAGGAGAAACAACGCCAAACATATAAAACTTTTCTTAGTCCACGACATTTGTGATTTTACCATTTAGTTTTTCGTTATACTTTAGTGCAACTCGGTTGCATTAGTCAAGTATTTTTTACAGTATTTTTTAATATATTTTACATCCCGGAAAACGATTATAGAAGTTTGGGGTTGAAATAGCCATTTAATTTTTCTTATAGATGTGGTATACTATCATCATGCCGGTTATTGCGATTCCCAGAGCCCTTGGAGAGCGTCTTGGCGAGGAGGCCAGCGCAGACTTTGCGGCTATCGTTAAAGAGATAGACCTCGACGCCAGAAAAGACGCCATCGTCATAGCGGAGGAGCGTTTCGAACGTAAGCTCGCCCAGGAAAGCGGCAGAATCAACGAACGTATCTCTCAGGAAAGCGGACTGCTGCGGGTCGAGATAGGAAAGGTAAGCGAACGTATCACCCAGGAAGTTGGCAGAATCAACGAACGTATCACCCAGGAAGTTGGCAGAATCAACGAACGTATCACCGAAGAAAGCGGCAAAATCAACGAACGTATCACCGAAGAAAGCGGCAAAATCAACGAACGTATCACCCAGGAAGTTGGCAAAATCAACGAACGTATCACCCATGAAAGCGGACTGCTACGGGTTGAGATAGGAAAAGTCAACGAACGTATCACCCATGAAAGCGGACTGCTGCGGGTCGAGATAGGGAAGGTCAACGAACGTATCACGCTGGAAGTTGGCAAAATCAACGAACGTATCACTCTGGAAAACGGGCTGCTGCGGCAAGAGATAGAGAAGTTGCGAACCGAGGTGGCAAAATCCAGCAAAGAGAATATCAAGTGGATGTTCATCTTCTGGATAGGCCAGTTAGCCGCAATAATCGCTATCGTTAAATTCATGATAAAGTAACTGCTTCCATTAATAACTTTACCCGCGGTTTCCCGTTCAGCCTGTCAGTTTATTCCGCAATACCCGATCCAATGTCTGTCATATTACTCCCCCCTAAAACCGTCATGCGGGCAAAGCGAAGCAATCTCAATCAAAATGTTATACTATCATCCGCTATGCTAAAGAAGAAGATTTACAGCTTATGCTCCATGTGTACGGTAAGGTGTCCCATCATGGTCGAAGTCGGCGATGGCGTGGTTGAGCACATCTGGGGTAATCCACACCTATTGGGCGGCCAGGGTCTATGCCCCAGGGGTGCTGCGGGTAAAGCCTTCGAATACGACGACGATCGGCCGCAGTATCCACTAATGCGGGTAGGCGAGAGGGGAAGCGGCCAATGGAAACGCGTTACCTGGGATGGGGCGCTCGATTACCTGGCCGGTAAATTGCAATCCGCCATGGACGCATTTGGCCCGGAAAGCATCTGCTTAAGCGACAGGGGCGGCCCCTTTGCGGATTTCCAAAAAACCTTCATGGCGGCGATAGGCTCTCCGAACCATTGCACCCACAATGCCACCTGTTCCAACAGTCTTCACAACGCCCACGTGTCCATGACCGGACTTGCCGGAAACGCGGTCTCTTACGACTATACGAATTGCAGGTACCTCGTCCTATATGGCCGTAACTTGCTCGAATCTCTCGGCACGAAGGAATGTTCTAACGTCATCGACATGATCCAATCGGGCGGCAAGATGGTTTACCTGGACGTACGGTGGAACTATACGGCGGCCAAAGCCTCTGAATTCCACATAATAAACCCCGGCACAGACTATGCTTTCAACCTGGCCCTCATACACACCATCGTGAAAGAGGAGCTTTATGATCCGGCCTACGTGCAAGCGTGTGTATCGGGCCTGGAGCAACTCCAAAAATTCGTTTCTCCCTACAGTCCCCAATGGGCCGAAAAGGAGACCGGCATACCCGCCGCAAGTATAGAAAGAATCGCCCGCGAGGCAGCCGCGGCAAAGCCGTCGGTCATATTCCACCCCGGATGGATGACCGCCCGGTACGAAAACGACTTTTACCTGCGCAGGTCCATCTATACGCTTAACGCTTTAATGGGAAACTACGCGGCAAAAGGCGGTATTATCATAAACAAGACTGCCGCAGAACTCGGCGTGAAGATAAACACACTTCCAGGCCTCGTGGCGGGTCTCGCGGCCGTCAGCGTAGACGGCCTCATACCTAAAGCCAAAAGGGAACGGTTCGACGGCTGCGGCACAAGGTATCCCCACCTGGGATCACGGTGGGGTCTCGTCCAGGCATTGCCCGACGCCATAGAAAGCGCCTCACCATACCCTATCAAGGCATACATCGCCATGAGGCACGACCCTCTCTCCGCCTGTCCCGACCCCCTGGCATTCAAAAAAGCATTGAGCAAACTCGACATCATGGTTTCCATAGACGTGAACTACAGCGAAACCGGCTGGTTTTCGGACCTCATACTGCCGGAGAGCACATACTTTGAACGAACGGATTACGTTATCGTTAAAAGCGGAGCCAAACCATACCTCACTTTACGCAGGCAAGCGGTCAAGCCGCGCTTCGACTCCAGGCCAAGAAGCTACATATTCAAGGCCCTGGCAGACAGGCTGGGCGTCGGCCACTACTTTCCCTACGAAGACGCGGAAGACCTCGTAAAATGGCAACTAAGCGGCACGGGTTATACCATTGGCGATTTCGACGAAACCGGGTTTATCCCGTTACCGGGCACACCTATATCCGGCACACCATTGGGTACTCAGTTACCGGGCACATCTGATCGGCCCGACAGTAAGGAAGTGGGTTCCCGCTCTCCGGTCGCCGACGGGGCCCGCGAATGCGGCAGACGGACCGAGCTTCGCGACAATGACATATTAGAGAAGGATGCCCGGCATAACCCCCCCCAATTTAAAACCCCATCCGGCAAGATAGAGATAATCTCACAGAATCTCGAAAAACAGGGCATACCATCTTTCGCGCCATACAAGCGTCCTCCCCTGGTACCCGAAAACGCATACAGACTCGTAACCGGCAAGACCGCAGTCCACACCCAGGGCAGAACCACGGCTAATAATCCCCTGCTACACGAAATCACGCCGGAAAACCGCCTCTGGCTAAACACCAGGGAAGCCGAAAAGCTGGGAATCGAAGATGGCGACGTGGTAGAACTTTCCCCAATCGATACCCACGAAGACGGTACAAGTGACGGTACACACGGAGACGGTATGCCATACGCGGTAGAAAAGATTAAGGTTGCCCTGACCGATTTCATCCATCCCGAAGTCGTTTTCATGCTGCATGGTTTTGGCGACACCGTCCCCGTACGTTGCCGGTCATATGGCAAAGGCGCCTCCGACGTCAGATTACAGAAAGGATTGCTGAAGGTGAGCATTGGAGGGAATTGCCCCCTTACCGAATGCATTGTACGTGTAAAGCGTGCCAAAGATGAAAACCCGCAGGAAGAAGACTTATCGTGATGGCACAAGATCACCGCATATACCACAACCGGGACAGGTGCATAGGATGCCATGCCTGCGAAATCCACTGCAAGACCGAAAATGACGTGCCCGTAGGATTGAAGCTATGCACGATTACGAAAAAAGGGCCTGAGGTGGTAGATGGCATACCACGTGTGAAATTCCAGTTCAAGAGCTGTTTCCACTGCAAAAGTCCCGCATGCATGAAGGCTTGCCAGTCTGGCGCCATTGTCAAAAGGGAAGAAGATGGATTGGTAATCCTGGATGCGTCCTTGTGTACTGGCTGTAAGTCGTGTATAGAAGCGTGCCATTGGCATGTGCCACAGTGGAATGCCAAAACCGGCAAAGCCATGAAATGTAACATGTGCTTACACAGGCTCGACGAGGGCCTCCATCAGGCCTGCGTTACCGGTTGCCCGACTAAAGCCATGAGCCGGCATCGTCCGGGGTAGGCCGCTCTGCACAAGCTTCCTGCACGGGTTTAACGTCCAAATAGGAAAAGCGCTATTGTCATGTCAACAATGATATGTCGCATTCCGACTAAAGCCCTTATAGGGAAGAGGAGCCAAAGGGGGCTTTGCCCCCTTTGGAAACCCCCTTTAAGGACGCGAATGCCGCGACGCCTGGGGTTCATCAGTCTTGTTTTGGGGGTCAAGGGGGCGAAGCCCCTTGCGGGTAGGGGATTGTTAAGGGGGAGGATGGATGCTCTGCTATGGGGTTGAATACCCACGTCGTTTCAATGGCAACGTCCGGAAACAATCGCAAAACCTTTATATAATCCAGATCCTATAGTTAGAATAAATTTACCGTGTGGAGTTGCTCCCAAATCCCGACATAGAAACATCAGATACTATATAGTACTGTCATTGCGAGCACGTCTGAAAGAGCCGTCAGCCGTATTCGCGGGGCGCGGCAATCTCATATAAAAGACGAGATTGCTTCGCTACGCTCGCAATGACATTTTTCTATGTCGGGATTTGGGATCATAGTCGATATAGCATAATCGATATGGGGCCTGGCACGTAGTTCGATAATGCACTTCCATGGGAGAGCCAGGGGTATCGGGGAAAATATTTCGAAAGGGTTTGACAAATACCCGTC
>JADFXJ010000116.1 GCA_015233615.1 Nitrospirota bacterium | reverse complement strand
TTTATATGGCATTTTACGTTACGGACCACACTACGCATTTTTACGCTCTCGGAGGCCCGGATTTCATCGTAGGCCCCGATGCCCCGCCGGCGGAAAGAAACATCCTCGGCGTTATTAAAAAGGTTGGCCTCGATATAGCCAAAGAGGTAATAAATTGCAGGTCAAGGAACCACCACGTAATAGAGATGCTAGGCGGAAGGGGAGTACACCTTGCCGCAGGTGTTCCGGGCGGATGGAGCAAGAGCGTATCCGAACCGGAGAGAGAAGAGATTGTGGGTATTGCTAAGAAAAACATAGATTTTGCTCTGTTCAGCCTGAAAGCCTTCGATGACATCGTACTCAAAAACCCAACTTATCTCGAACTGATTACTTCCGATATTTATATACACCATACATATTACATGGGGCTTGTAGATAGCCAAAACAGGGTAAACTTTTACGACGGCATGGTCAGGATAGTCTCGCCCGAAGGTAAGGAGTTCGTAAAATATCCACCCTCGGAATATATGAACAATATAGCCGAGCACGTGGAAGAGTGGTCTTACCTCAAGTATCCTTACATCAAAAAAGTCGGATGGAAAGGGTTTACCGACGGAATGGACAGCGGTATTTACGCCGCATCGCCTCTTTCCAGGCTCAACGTATCCGACTCCATGGCAACACCTTTGGCCCAGGAGCATTTCGAGAGAATGTACGAGACCCTCGGCAGCAAAAAGGTAAACGGCCGGTACCAGCCTGTCCACCACCGGCTCGTCACCCACTGGGCAAGGCTTATAGAACTCCTCTATGCAGCCGAACATATGCTCGAACTAGCCCAGGACCCCGAATTGACTTCCCCCGACGTAAGGGTAATACCCGATGGGATCAAAGGCAAGGGAATCGGTTGCGTCGAGGCTCCCAGAGGTACTTTGACCCATCACTACGAAAGCGACGACAGGGGAGTGCTGACTATGGTAAATATGATAGTGGGCACAACGAATAACTACGCTCCCATGACACTGTCGATAAAAAGGGCTGCCGAAAAACTCATAACCAAAGGGAAAATCATAGAACAAGGACTGTTAAACAAAATAGAGATGGCCTTCAGGCTTTATGACCCATGTCTTTCCTGTGCCACGCATTCGCTTCCGGGACAAATGCCGCTGACTGTAACCGTGAAAAATTCCGACGGCGAAGTGCTCAGGACGTTCAGCCGCGACGGGCAAAGATAGTGAGGCGCTTGTGAATACGCTTGAGGCGCTTGAGGCGCGTGAGGCGCTTATTGAGGCGCATACGGTAGTGATAGGGCTTGGAAATCCCATTTTAAGCGACGATGGAGTGGGGATACGGGCCGCCAGGTTGATTAAAGAAAGATTGAACGGCCGGGCGGACGTGAGGGTGTCGGAAATCTACGCGGGCGGAATACGGTTGATAGACGAAATGGCCGGGTTTGACAGAGCCTTGATAATCGACGCAATCCAGACGGATAAAAGAAATGCCGAAGAGGCGCTTGAGGCGCTTGAGGCGCGTGAGGCGCTTCCGGGCTCGATTTATAAACTAAAGGTTGACGATCTGCCGAACTCCAGGAATACCGGTTCGACTCACGACATGACTCTGCCTTTAGCCCTCGAAATGGGGAAAATGCTTGGCATGAAACTCCCCGATGAAATTGACATATGGGCAATAGAGGCGAAGGACGTCAATACATTTGGCGAGGTACTTTCGGACGAGGTGGAAAAGTCGCTCCACATTGTTGTTGAAAACGTTCTTGGCTGCCTGTAAAGTAATATTGATAGTTAAAATTATAATATAAATCAGCATAAACCTTAATTAAGGTGGTGGATTATGAGAACTGGTGTTTATTTTTGTAATTGCGGATCGAATATATCGGATAGGGTAGATTCCGAGCAGGTCAGACAGAAGGTCGGGAATGTATCCGACGTGGCTTATTTTAAAACTTTCGGGCTGATGTGCTCCGAAGAGGGTAAGGAATTCCTTCATAACGATATAACCGAAGAAAAGCCGGACAGGATAGTCATCGCGGCATGTTCGCCCAGAGACCACGAAAGCACTTTTATGCGCATACTGTCCGGGGCCGGTATGAACCCCTATCTTATGCAGATGGTCAATATAAGAGAGCAGGTGGCCTGGGTAACGGACGATTTGCAAAAGGCTTCCGAAAAGGCTTCGCACTTCATAAAGGGTGCCGTAAAGAGGGTAGGGTTGCACAAGCCCCTGGAGAAAAAAGCTATAGACATGTCTCCCGACGTACTGGTTATCGGTGCCGGCCCTGCCGGGCTGAAAGCTGCGTTGACAATCGCAGAGTCAGGCAGAAAGGTTGCCATTGTAGAAAAAAGAGCGGTAGTGGGAGGCGAGCCTGTTTTATACGAAGAGGTATTTCCGAATCTCGAATGCGCCCCCTGTATGCTCGAACCTATGCTTAACGAAATTCTCCACGGCGAACACGCCGAGAATATTGAAATACTCACCAAGTCCGAGGTTATTGACGTAGCCGGATTTTACGGTAATTTTATAGTGAAGGTAAAGACTGAGCCCCGCTTCGTAGACTTGCACCAGTGCATAGGGTGCGGAGAGTGTATCGCTCCTTGTCCGGTTAGCGTTCGCAACGAGTTCAATAACGGGCGGGATGACAGAAAGGCAATATCGCTTTCTTTTGCGGGGGGCTTGCCAAACGTACCGTTTATAGACATGAACGCTTGTTTGAGGGCAAAGGGTGAGGATTGCAGGCTCTGTGATCAGGCTTGTCCGCTTGGAGAGGGCATTATAAAGTTCGACGACGAGGAACTGGTATCGGAAAGAAACGTCGGAGCCATTGTGGTAGCCGTTGGATCGGCCCTTTACGATTCAGCCTTGATTCCCAATCTTGGATACGGTAAAATACCGGACGTATATACCGCCTTTGAGTTTGAAAGGCTGCTTTCATCGACCGGCCCTACGTCAGGCCAACTGCAAATGTCGGACGGCCGTGTGCCGGAGTCGATTGCCATATTGCATTGCGTCGGGAGCCTCGATAAGAACCACAATGAATACTGTTCAGGCATATGTTGCCAGTATGCATTCAAGTTCAATCTCATGATAGAACATAAGCTGCCCGGTACTTTCGTCACGCACCTCTATAAGGAACTCGTGTACCCAGGTAAGGAGGAATATTTTCTTTACAAACGGGCCAAGGAAAATCCCCATGCAACTTTTGTCAGAACCGTGAACGTCAATACACTTGAGATAAATCGGAAAAGCGATAAGATTGAAATTAAAAACACAGCCGGCGGTTCTCTCATGGCTGACATGGTTGTGTTGTGTCCCGCCATAGTGCCGTCGAAAAGCTCCGGAAAGCTTGGCGAAATTCTCGATGCCACCCGGGACAGGTTTGGATTTTTCGAGGAACTCCATGGAAGGCTCGACTCCGCAAAAAGCAAGGTTCGGGGTATATACCTGGCCGGCACGTGCCAGTCTCCCATGAACATTCAACAGGCGATAACCCAGGGAATGGCTACGGCGGGCTACGTACTTTCGGGACTTGTGGAAGGTAGAAAACTGGAGATAGAACCTATAACCGCCTTTGCAGACGAAGACAAATGTTCAGGTTGCAGAGTGTGCATGTCAGTTTGTCCATATAAGGCGATAGAGTTTAATACGGAAAAGCAAAAGGCTTCCGTTAACGAAGTCCTGTGCCAGGGGTGCGGAACATGTGTCGCAGCATGTCCTGCCGGGGCTATGAACAGTAATCATTTTA
The DNA here is from genome assembly GCA_015233615.1 of Nitrospirota bacterium. Lineage (GTDB taxonomy): Bacteria > Nitrospirota > Thermodesulfovibrionia > Thermodesulfovibrionales > Magnetobacteriaceae > JADFXJ01. The sequence goes on along the minus strand of JADFXJ010000116.1, from coordinate 9,238 downwards.
CGAATGATGCAATCTTTGCCGAAATTGAGGGAGTGCTGGCATGAAAGAAGATAATGGTTCCGCTAACGAGGCGCTTGGTGAGGCGCTTAATGAGGCGCTTAATGAGGCGCTTAATGAGGCGCTTTTCGAGCCTAAGATAGTTGGTTTCTTATGTAACTGGTGTTCTTATGCGGGTGCGGATAAGGCCGGAGGCGCACAGAAGTCATATCCACCTAACGTTAACGTTGTAAAGGTAATGTGCAGTGGAAGGGTGGACCCTCAGTTTGTGCTAAAGGCATATGACGGTGGTGCCGACGGAGTTTTAATACTTGCCTGCCATCCGGGAGACTGCCACTATAAGGAAGGAAACTACAGGGCTCTAGCACGCCACCGGATGCTTTTAAGGATGCTTGAGCAGCATGGCATAGAGGCAGCTCGTTGCAGATTCGATTACGTCTCCGCGGGCGAGGGCGACAGGTTTGTAAAAATACTTACTGAAATGGTTGATACGGTCCGGGCCCTGGGGCCGCTTAAGGCTTTGGTTTAGGCAAATCGTATCGATTTTTAATGGTTATTCATATAATGATAAGGAGGAAGTAATGTCTACCGTAGTATTGGATCTTAAAGGGATGAAATGTCCTCAGCCTACGCTTCAAATGACGATTAAGGTGCGTACCGAGCTAAAGGCCGGTGACGTGTTGGAAGTCGTAGCCGACTGCCCGACCTTTGCTCAGGATTTAAAGGGGTGGAGCGACAGGATGAAAAAACCCGTGCTTTGGATAAAAGATGAGGGTAGCGGTGCGAAGCGCTGCCAGGTCAAGGTTTGAATATTAAGGACAATTAAAGCCACGTGGAAATAACCGGAAAAGTAGGTGCCGGTGAGGTAATGACGATGGCCTTGCAAGCGTTGCCGATGACCTGAAGAACTCCACCTCAGGTTTCAGGACGAAGCAAGGAGGCGCTTCGGGAAGCGCTTCGGGAGGCGGATTCCCGCAAAGGAAAATCGGCGTTTAACCCGGCAACGGTAATTTCGTTTACGGGAGAAAATAGCTCACATCAAATGATAAAAAGACTTTCCGTGCGGATTGTTTTCCCCCTGCTTTTTATGGGAATCGTCGCTTGTTCGAGGACTGACGAGACAATCGTGTTTTCTACCAACACGGACGGCAACCTGGAGATTTACGCCACTTCGCCGGACGGTAAGAAGAGTACCCGTCTCACTAAAAACGATTGGGACGACATGTACCCGTCTATATATAAAAACGGCGACGTGATATACGTTTCAAGAGAATCCGGCAAGGATGACATCTATAAGACAAGCCTCTACGACAGGACAATAAAGCGACTCACGTTTTTAAACGGCTCAAACAGATACCCTACGTTCAGCCCCGACGGCGGGAGCATACTTTTTATCACCAACAGAGATGGAGGAAATTTTCAGATATATTTAATGAACTCAGACGGACAGAACCAGCGGCCCGTTATGAATGACCGGTACGATAACCGTTCGCCGTCCTTTTCCCCCGACGCAAAGAAAATAGTCTTTTCATCGAAGAGGGAAAACGACTTATATACGATATTTGTCATGGACAGCGACGGTAAAAACATCAAACAATTAACCCGTAACACCGGCGATAATTTTGCTCCGAGATTTTCCAGGGACGGCAACAAAATTGCTTTCTATTCCGACATGGACGGTAACTATGGCGTTTACACTATGGACACTGACGGCGGCGGCTTAAAGAAAATCACCGGCCCGCAACCATCCGTCTATCCTTACTGGTCTCCGGACGGCAATCGTTTGGTTTTTTCCCAATTCGAGGGTAGTGGCAGCCGGTTGGCCATTATCGGCGCCGACGGCAGGAACTTAAAAACTATCACCGATTCCAACAGCCTCCACTTAACTCCAAGATGGGAAAAAGTAGAAAGGAAATAACCATAGCAGGCGCGTCTTTGTCCTTGCCGCCTTGTAACCGTTCCGGCTGCAACCCGGTATCACCGTAGATGGCCAAGCAAAAACGCTTCACGTCTTTGAGTACAAAGCTGATGGTTTTTGCTTGCGCTTGCATACTGGTAACGGGTTCTTATTTCGTATACGATTTCAGGACAACCCGTTATATAAACAGCGAATCGGCAAGAGTCCAAATGGCCGAAGAGCTGAGATGGCGCGTCTTCGAACTTATTTCTTCCATAATCGAATCCAGCGAAAACAGAGACCTTCTGTTGGGCGAATACGCCGACCAGGATATAAGGCATTACTTCGACAGGCTCGATAAAACTCACATGGCCATAAGAGACGGCAGCGGACAACTCAACATTCCGCCATTGGAAAACCCTGACGCTCTCAGGCTCTGCGACGATTTTGCCGGAAAATGGAACACTCTTAAGGTAATCATCAAAAAAGCGATGGATTCGCCGCCTTCCTCTACCAAACAAACGATTGTACACAGTGAACCGGCATTAAGAGACTTTTTCCAATCACTGGATATCTTCGTCAATTTCATTCAGAACGATTACAAGAGTAAGCTCACGGCCCTTTACCGGCTGAAAATCTACGCAATCGTTTTTTTCTGTATTATCTCGATAACGGCGGTAGTTATTACCAGGAAGATCGTAATAAAACCGGTATTGAAACTCATCGACGGAGTGAGAAAAGTTGCGGACGGGGATTTCGATATCCGCTTGAACCTGATAAGCGACGACGAAATAGGAGAACTCGGCAATTATTTCGACCAAATGGCCGGGGCCCTCAATGTATCCTTCAAAGAGATTGAACGTCTGGCCTCGTTCCCCATTCTGAGCCCTTCCCCCATCGTTGGTCTTGAAAACACCGAACAGGGGTATGTGGTTACTTACGTCAACCCGGCTGCAAACGCACTCAAAGAGACGATGGAGCTAACCGACCGGCAACTGGTATCCAAAGACATAGCAGCCATTGCGGACAACATTCTGAATACGGGCATCGATGCCGCTTTCTACGAACATAAAATAAAAGAAAAGGTCTTTGGCCACTATGTCCACGTCTTACAGGACAAAAAAACGGTGCGGGTTTTCGCCTACGACATCACTCAGCGTAAACAAATGGAAGAGCAGTTGAAGGAGTACGCCGAAACGCTTGAGCAAAAGGTAAGGGAGAGGACTAAAGAATTCGAAGAGGCGAAGCATCAGGCGGAGATAGCTAACAAGACCAAGTCCGGCTTTCTCGCAAACATGAGCCACGAACTGCGCACTCCGCTTAATTCTATTATCGGTTTCTCTCAGATATTGACCGACGAGCTTTACGGTAAGTTGAACGAAAACCAGCAGGTATACGTCAACAACATCCTGAGTAGTGGAACCCATCTTCTGTTTTTGATAAACGAGATACTCGACCTGTCCAAAATAGAAGAGGGCAAGACCCAACTTGAATTTTCCAGGTTTTACGTTTCCCGATTGATAGACTCGTCGATTGTGATGCTTAAGGAAAAGGCCATGTTGCACGGAATAAAATTGACCGGCGAAATAACCCCCGTAAGCGCCTCGGTAAGCGCCTCAATCGCCTCTTCAAGCGCCGCTACAGACCTGGAAATTGAAGGCGACGAGAGAAGGCTGAAGCAGGTACTTTTCAACCTGCTTTCAAATGCCGTGAAATTTACGCCTTCCGGCGGCTCCGTAAAGGTTACGGCTTCGCTGCTTACGCCGCAATTTGGCTTGGCAGATGAACCCAAAATAGAGATAGCCGTAGAGGATACCGGAATTGGTATAAGGGAAGAGGATATCGGCAAACTGTTTACTGAGTTTAGCCAGCTCGATTCGTCGTACACTAAAAAGTACGAGGGCACGGGCCTGGGCCTTGCCCTTTCAAAGAGGTTGGTTGAACTCCACGGGGGAACCATAGGTGTGAACAGCGTGCCCGGTAAAGGTAGCAGGTTTTATTTTATTCTTCCGATAAGGCATAATATAATAATCTGAGGCGGCTTTTGTACAATTTACCCGGAATTTACCAGAACCGGCCGGACTTGCCGGTAGCTGATGGCTTGCCGATAAATGATGGACTTATTGATAAATGAATGCAAAAATATTGATTGTCGAGGATAACGCAAATAACAGGTTACTGTTGAACGCACTCCTGACCCATTACGGTTACGTGGTCATAGAGGCCACAAACGGCGAGGAAGGTTTGAACATGGCCAGGGAACAACACCCGGATATCATAATAATGGACATACAGATGCCCGTAATGGATGGCGTCAGTGCAGTGAAAGCCCTCAAGTCCGACCCCGGCACGAAAAACATAAAGACCATAGCCGTTACCTCTTATGCCATGAAAGGGGACAGGGAAAGTTTCCTCAGTGCCGGTTTTGACGGCTATTTGTCAAAGCCGATAGATACAAGAGCGCTGCCCGGTTTAATTAAACAATATTTGTCAGACAATGTCTGAACTGCAAACGGGAGGTAACCATTAATGAGAATCAAAAGAAAGAAAATACTGTGCGTAGACGACGAGCCAATCAACCTGCAGTTGCTTGAAGCCATATTGAAACCCAACGGTTACGACGTTATTTTAGCCAGAAACGGTATCGATGCCCTTAAGACAATTGATAGCGAGCCCATCGATCTTATGCTGCTGGACGTTATGATGCCCGAAATGGATGGGTACGAGGTTTGCCGGACCGTTAAAGGTAACGAAAGATTCAGGAATATTCCCGTTATTATAATTACCGCTCTTACCGAAAAGGATGAGCGTATAAAAGGCATAGAGGCAGGGGCGGAGGAGTTTTTGAGCAAGCCCTTTAATTTCTCCGAGGTTTTAGCCAGGGTAAAGATGCTGATTAAAATGAAGGAGCTAAACGACAGCCTGCAGTCGGCCTATAAAGACATAGTCAGCCTTACCAGGCACGGTGCAGCGGCTATACGGTCGTTTGACCCGGTTAACTTCAGCCTTCAGAATTCTATCGACTCCATAATGAGCCAGGCTATCAGACGGCAGGAAGAGGGCGACGAGAGGCCTGAGTTTTTTCTCGTCGGTATCGGCGACGACAAGAAAAACTTATGGCATTGGATAATGTACACGTTCGTGGAAGGAGCGATAAAAGGCCGGGCGCTGGACCTGAAATTACATGATCTTCTGCCGATACCGGATATGGGCGGCACACGCCTGTCCCTTTTAAACAATTGGGACATGGGAAACTCGGAAATGGCTTCTTTTTTTAATAGAATAAGAGAGCATTGTCCCGATGTTGACAATACTGTTTTTTACCTTAGTCCCAACCTGTGTATTTTCGCTATGAACTACGGACACGATGTGTCGGATTACGACGCTTCGGTACTGAACAATTTCGTGGTACAGAGCCTGTTTTTAAAACGTCTTTCTTCGCAGGTTCAGGAAACCGAGGATGCCTTCGATTATCTGGTATACAGCCTTGCAAGGGCTGCCGAGGCAAACGATGAGGACACCGGAAACCACATTATCAGAGTCGGGCGTTACTGTGCCGTAATTGCCCGTTACCTGGGTCTGGATGAGAAATTCATACAGGCTATAAGGATTCAGGCTACCCTCCACGACGTAGGTAAAATCCACACTCCCGCCCAAATACTTAAAAAACCCGGCAAGCTCACCGATGACGAATGGATTGAAATGAAAAAACACACCATCTATGGCGCTAAAATAATCGGCGATCATTTCAGGCTTTCCATGGCCGCAAACATAGCCGTTACACACCACGAAAAGTGGGACGGCAGTGGTTACCCTAATCGTTTAAAGGGAGAAAGCATCCCTCTGGAAGGAAGAATAATCGCGCTGTCCGACGTTTACGACGCACTCAGAAACGCCAGGGTATATAAACCTGCCTTTGACAGCGAAACAACGTCGAGGATAATCATCGAAGGAGACGATCGGGTCTTACCGTCACACTTTGACCCCGGGGTTTTGGATGCGTTTAAACATAATGTCACGAAATTCGAGGAAATCTACGAGGAGCTTAGAAGTTAAATTAAGGGGAAAGGCTTTGCCTTTCCCCTTAAGAACCCCTATCCACAAGGGGTCCAGACCCCTTGACCCCATGTTTAATGTATCTATGATTCAGAATCGGAATTTCAGTGTATCCACCGGGACAGGAGCAGGCTCCACGTTCAAGTTTATGCCGGAAATTACCGGCAGATTATGCCCCATCTTCAGACCGAGCAATATCCAATCTTCCAAAACCGAACGTAATTCGTTCTCACACCCGGCCAAAGTCGTGTCAAATGATATAACGCCTTTGCAAATGGGGATTCTACCGGAAAAGGTACCGTCTTCCAGTTTATCGTATTGCGATAAACCCATCGCCTGTTCGATATACCCGGTTAAGACAAAATATTTCGACGTATTCTTCATTTTTATGGAAAATACCTGTATATTTCTCTTCTATGAAGTACATGCATTAGAACTGTAGAATTTCTTAGCCTCATCGAGGTCAAGCATTTCAGCTTCTTTGTCCTCGGTTATAAGCCGGTAAAGCCCATAATTCTCAAGGATCTCCTCAATCCTGTTAAAAGTGTCGATGTCTATTTCCACTGCGAGTTTGTTGTTGTTCTCATCAACGATGTATTTCTTTACGATGTCAAACACGGCTATCTACAGCTTTGCAGCTTGGGCAGCTTTGCGGCAACGTTAAAAGCAAACCCGCAGTGCATAATAACCTTATCCTTAAACATCGAATACGAAATGTCCTTAATCATTCGTCCGTAAAAAGGCTTTACCTCTCTTTTGTAGTAAAACACCGAGCCGGGAGTGAACATAATGATCGGCTTTTTGAAAGGGTTGTCCGAAAAGGCAAATTCGCCGCCAAGTTTACCATATTTCACCAGCACCTTGTAATAACCTTCAACAGGGTCGTCTTTGGCCGGAACAAAGTGAGAAAGACTGACAAACCCGTTGGCACCATCAAAATCGTCAAAATCTTCAATCGGTTCGAGTCCGCCGATTACGTCAAAACTACCTTTGCCTGATGATGCTTTCTTTCCAAAGCCAGTATAGGAAAGCGCCTTAAAGAGGGCAAAAACTTTTTCTTCCCAATCGCCTTCCCTGACTTTTACATAGATATTTATATAGTTACTATCAATATCGTCGTCGTCGATATTGGGAACAAACTCTTCCATTTCGTAAAGTGTGCCTTCGTCTCCGGTTGTTTGCGTAAGCCTGCTTATCATAGAGTGAAGGGTGACTCGCGGCTTAAACGCTGTTACGTTATGCTTAATGCCGATTTCGTAGCTTCCGTTTTTAACCGACAAGAAATCATCGTAAGTAAGCCACTCGATTTTTTTAAAACTTTTCGTCTTTTCGTAGGCTTCGAGTTCTTTGTCGTATCCTTCTATGCTACCGGCTATTCCGTCGCCACTTTCTGCGTCGATTTCCCTGCTATCTTTTCCGGCCAACGAAATATGATGGCATGTCGGCATATAACCTGCCGGAAATCCGTCAGAAACGATAAAAGGAGGGCTGCCATTGTAACATTCGTCCAGAAAAGTGGTCAATTGCTGTTCATCGTACAACCAGAGCATTTCCCACATGAGGGCGCCGAATATCGAATCCGACTGCCAGGGGGTCAAAAAACTACTCTTAAGCCTTAGCTTTAAACGGTATGTTTTCATCTATTTACTGCTTTATACGGATTTCGCAGTACCGGATAGCGCAGTTTCATCGTTAATCGAATATTTGATTTCGACTTTTCCATAACCCCTACTTCCTGAGCCTCCCAAGTAGTCTTTTTGAACCAGTCCAAGCCCATGTTTCACGAATTCGGTGATTTTCGCTTCATCGTCGCCTTCGAAGATCTTAAGAACAATTTCCATGTCAAAATTGATTCCCGCCGGAACCCTTTCCTGGCTCCGAAGCCCTCTATCGGCAGCCATACCCGTTTTTCTGTCAATGATGTTCTCGGTTTTTATCTCTGCTCCATTAATGCCCTTTTCTTCCAAACCTTCCAAATCTTTCTTAGACGTTCCAGTTATCGGGCAATCTCTTACGATAATCCGGGTTATTTCTCTCTCCAGTGATTTTGCTTTAATGTCCTTAGGTTTGGCATGGGTGCCAAATACTTTACATACCAGGCACTTACAACAACCGCACGGTTCACTATCGGAAATAACGGCTCCCGAATCCTTATCCAACTCTAAAAGGGAACGCATCTTACCCTTTAACGACGACCCCGGAATATATGGCATAGACGTTAACGGGTCTCTTATTATAATGTTTTCAATACTGCCGGGTTCGACTATACCCTCTTTTGTCCCTCCGATTCTCAAACCGGTTACGCAATGAATTGTCCCGATAATATTTATGTATTTGCTAATCTTCATAATTTCTCCTTCCTATTTAGTCTTTTCTTTAAAGTGAGCTAATACGCTGAAAAAATGCTTGATAAATCCTTTAAATTCGATGTCACCGTTTTCATCCTTCTCGGCACACTCAACATTCTTTTTAACAAAAATGTAAAAAGGGGAAGGGATTACTCCTCGTTTTTCCTGACTTACAGCCAAACTTTGTAATTCCCATAATCCTTCTTTTACCCTGCGGAAATCTAAATTCTTTTTATATTGACTTTCAATAAACTTTAACCGGTTATAAAATGCTCTTACTGCCGTGGGAGTCATTTGGGGTTTCAGATTTTTGTCCAATAAATCTTTAGCAACTTCATCAGCGAACTTGATAAATATTTCCTTTTTCAAACACCCTTTGTCGTCATAATAGCTACCGTTTAAATAATCGGTTTGCAAAATATTAGATTGTGTAACTGATTCGTTCCCTTTCCTAAAACAGCCGGGACACTTTTTATGGTGTTCTTCTTTTGGCACAAATTCGTTCCCGCAACTTACACAAATATGTTTCACTGTTTCCCCCATATTGTTATTTGGCTTATAGTCTTTCAACCTGTCTTTCCAATCATTCATTACTTTTTCCCATCAAGACGTAACTGGCAATAGTTGTAAGATAATTCAGGATTGTATTTTCATCATCGATGTCTTTCAATTTATCCGCCCAGAGTCGCACCAGTCTTTTTCGTTCGACTTTATGGTCCACCGGGGGCAGATTCCGTACTATATCGTAGGTCATAAGTGGAATAAACCGCAGATAATCAGTCTTTTCCTCTTTTATATACTTGTTGTACATAATGGAGTAGTAAAGAAGATTTCTTACAAACGAGGCCGATATATGTTTATCGTCAAGCCATGACATAAGTCTGCCTGCTTCCCTGAATACGGTTTCGGTATCCGCCCACTTTATTGCCTGCCCGTAAAT
>JADFXJ010000211.1 GCA_015233615.1 Nitrospirota bacterium | reverse complement strand
CAAGCCTGTTTGACGACCTACATTAGCCATTTTTTTTGGGGGAACTCCTGATATTAATAAGGGTTGCATAGATTTAAAAAACCATCTATAATATATCATTCACGGCTATATCATGTGAATTTAGAAATCGTTGTTTTTTTTAGCAAACGGGCAAACACATGAAAATGAAAAGCGTTGGCATATCGAAGAGCCGGGAAGGCGAGGTCCTGAAAAGGAACATTTACGGCCTGGACGGCCTGTTAATTTTATCCAGGGGCCACCTCATCACCCGCCAGGACATAGAGGACTCCGCCGGCAAAATAATGTTAGAGGACAACGGCGAGGAAATTCCCGATCCGCAGAAGCAATCTAAAGAAACCGCCACGATACAACTGGATACCCCTTTCGAAACCCTTGCTATAGCCATGTCGATGCTGGGCGGATTGTTCAACAGCCTCGGAAACCCTAAGGCCGACAAGGACTTCGCTTCTAAGGTAGCCACCATAGGCATGACTCTGAGCGCGGTGTGCAAAATAGACGAAGACCTCGCACTGAGCACCACAATCATGGAGCAAAACCAAAAGTACCCCGTGGTACATTCGATACAGGTGGCCATTGTCTGCGAGATAGTATCGAAGAAGCTTGACTGGCCACCGGATACGCGCGCCTCCCTGCTGGCGGCCGCTCTCACCATGAACGTCGCCATGTTGTCGTTGCAAAACATACTCTATCGCCAGAACGCTCCCCTGACGGAAAACCAAAAGGACGTGGTCAGGGCGCACCCGGTAGTGGGGGCCGGCATGCTCAGGGACATGTCCGTAACCGACACAGTGTGGCTCGATACGGTCTTACAGCACCACGAGAGCATCGACGGCACGGGATACCCCCACGGGCTCAAAGGCGACAAAATATGCAAAACGGCGCGCCTGTTATCCCTTGCCGACCTTTATTGCGCACGGGTAACCGGCAGGCAATACCGCGCATCCCTGTCGCCCGTGGCCACACTGAAGGACATCTACCTGGGCAAAGGCCATAAGGTGGATACGGAGCTGGCCATGTCGCTTATAAAGACCATGGGCATATTTCCGCCGGGCATGTTCGTAAAACTCAAAAACTGCGAGACGGCCATCGTTACCCACAGAGGGGAAAGGGCAAACAAGCCTCTGGTACATACCATCATCAAGGCCAATGGCTCGTGCCTCATGTCCCCTATACGAAGGGACACGTCCATCGACGAATTCTCCATTGTCTCCGACCTGCCTGCCGCCAGGATGTACGTCAACGTCAACTGCCACCAGCTTTGGGGATACGGCATATTCAAAAAGGCCCGCTCCACCAAGAGGAAACACAGACGGGTCCACTCCGATCTGCCCGTAAAAATCCTCGACCTGCACCCCATCAGGGTTACCGACGCCTACATGCTCAACATCAGCCAAAGCGGCTGCCTCCTGAGACTTCCATACCATGACGACTTGCGCTGGGCTTTGGAAAAGGACTACTATCTCACCTTCAGGCTCAACGACAAGACCATCGAAAACGTTGTCGGCAACGTAAGAAACGTGAAGATAAAAGGCGAAGAGCAATTCCTGGGATTTGAGTTTATTAACCTGGATGAAGCAGCATACAAACACGTGAAGCACTTCGTCTCCGAGTTAAGAAAAAAAGGGGAGACACAACACCTGATGGATTCAAGAATATCATAGGAATACCATAATAACGCAGTGGTAGTGCGGTTTCCCGATTAGCAAAAACCATAGGAGTGCCGGGCTCGTGTAACAGTGACGTTGTTTCTATCGCCTCTATCCCGGTAAATTTAAGGGAATTAACTCAGCTTTCGCAGTAGGAAAACATAGATAGAGCGAGAAAACATAAGGGTTCAACGACCCAGGGTTTATTACGTCCTCCAGCCTATCCATATTTACCTTCATCCTTTATTATACTCGAATTCTTCGTAGGAGGGTTTACGAAGAAAAAGTAACTATTCAGGTTATGTTAAACGCATTTCAATATAGCTTCCGATCTCTTTTTCCGTCATTCCGGCTTGACCGGAATCGCCCTTTGCCCTTGCCCTTTGTCCTTGTCCTTTCCTTGCCCTTTGTGCCGGTATCCGTACCCACTTTGTTATTCCATCACCTCGCCGTCAACCCACCACACATCGTCATTCCGGCTTGACCGGAATCGCCCTTGTCCTTTGTCCTTGCCCTTTTCGTCATAATTCCGGATAGAGCTTTGTCAGCGGAACCGTTTAGCCGTATTCGCGGGGTTCGCGGTACGGAATCGCCCTTAATCTGTTCGGGTGGTTATGAAGACTAAACTTTTTGTAGTGTATATTATGGCGAATGACATAAGACCCACGTTATATGTAGGCGTTACCCACAATCTGGTTAGAAGGGTATATGAGCATAAGAATAATCTTAATCCGGACTCTTTTACCTCAAAATATAACATTCACAAGCTTGTATATTATGAAATTTGCCAGGACAGCCGGAATGCCATAATCCGGGAAAAGCAGATGAAACACATGAGCCGGCAGGAAAAGATTCTTCTGATTTCGAGAAACAATCCGTCGTTCATAAATTTGTACGATGAGTTATAGAAACGGATTAAGGGCGATTCCGGTCAAGCCGGAATGACGATGTGTGGTGGGTTGACGGCAAGGGGTTGGAATTACGAACGGGGTACGGCTGACGGAACAAAAGGATTAAGGACAAGGGACCAAAGACAAGGACTAAGGGCGATTCCGGTCAAGCCGGAATGGTGCGCCTGCGAGTGTGCATAGTCGGAAGGGTGGAAGTCCCTTTCAGGTATACGCTCTCCGGCCTGTAACAGAACGTAACTGCGTCGCCGCGAGGCGGGGTGGGAAGCAACGGGAAGTGAAGAGCCAGTCCGTAGGATGACGAACTCGATTCGGCCTAAAGCATGGCGAGCCTGCCATTCAATGGCGAAGCCCGGACCGCTCGATAGCAACAACGTGAAAAGAGCGGAAGTCTGTCACGCTGAGGGGTAGCGTGTAAAAGCGATGACAGGGTGCCAGGGGTGTTTGGAGACGGAATGGTTTGAAGGCGATGCACATTAAGCAGGGATACCTGCACGGGGTAAGTGAGCGTGCAGAGTACAGAGCCTCCATAGTAGCGATGAAA
>JADFXJ010000115.1 GCA_015233615.1 Nitrospirota bacterium | reverse complement strand
TACAGGCCGGAGAGCGTATACCTGAAAGGGACTTCCACCCTTCCGACTATGCACACTCGCAGGCGCACCATTCCGGCGAAAGCGGGAATCCAGGGTTGGCAATGACATTTAACATTATGATAAGTTATTCTTCGGTACATCATGTCGTCTAACTAACGTACGGATTAGTAGCACAATTTTACGAGATAACTCTGCTAAATCCTATGAAATAAATTTCCAGATTGCTAAGCACTTTTTAAAATGATGGGAAAAGGTTTTATAGTGCTAATTTCGTCTTTACATGCGGAATGGTTCCCATCGATTACACTTGTTTCCATATTTTGTAGGCAGAGTTTTCAATCTCCCAATCGCTAATAGATTTATACAGCTTTGTCAACATAAAATGTGAATACTCGTATGCGACCCTTAAAATGCCTTGCAAGGAAACAACGTCAACTTTTCTTTTATATTTGTCTTTACCGTATATATTTTTTATTCCAATCGATAAAATATTAATTAAATCTTTCCCACAACATACCTGCCAAACATCATGACTCAAATTCATTTTAGAAATAACAGATTTCTCCAACGTTTGTTCGTCGGCGTTTAATTTTTTCGTAGAGTTTAGCAACACGTCTTTTATCATTTTCTTTATATCAATTGATAGTGATTTATCGTCTATAAATACTTCGAATTTCAAGTCTTTGAAATTCAACTCCAAATTATCTTGATCTTTTGACGAAATCCATCGAAGATAACCTAAAGGTTTACAGCTTTCTGCTATTTTATCGAGTATAAGTTTACTAGTTTTCTTGTATCTTTTTTCAAAATACTCTGAAATTATTTTATTGAATGCCGGAGATAACAGAATCATGTTTTCAATATCATGTTGATCTGTCATGAACAAGTTTTTATTACTTGCGATATAACTTTCTAAATGCCAAAAGTCTGCATCAACAATAGCTACAACTCCCTTAAAACCTCCTTTTTCAAGAATATCGATAGCAGAAATAACATTATCTTTATTTTCTCCGGGATGTACCTGGCAATATGCTTTGTCAACAAAATGTTCATATAAACTTACATCAGTATCACCTTCGACAATCAAAAAAGAACCTTTATGACTCGATCTGTGCATACGTATTCCATTAGCTATACGAGGTCCGTCAATCAGATTTTTCATGTTTCAGTACCTTCTAACGCGACGGTCAAATCCCACCGATCATGAATAATATCAGGAGAATGCGTTGCGATTAAGACGTCAAAAGGTGAGAGTTTGATAACTTCATCCAAATCTCTTAGAAACTTTATTTGCCATGCGACATGTAACGATAATTCAGGTTCGTCTATCAATATAAGCGAGTTTGGCGATACCTTGAATAAAAGTTCATAGAAAAGTACCAGCTCGTGTTGTTCGCCGGAAGACAAATTTATAGCGGATAACGGTTTGCCATCATCCGTTTCAAAAACAAATCCGTTTTCTTTGTTAAGATCCAATTTTTTATACTTGAATCTGTCGTTTATTATTTGTTTAAAAAGTTCTATTTTATTCGATATTTCGTTAAAAACATCCAATTTCTTTTCGACGTCGTCAACATATACGGATAAAACCACTCTATTTTGATCATCTATGCTTAGATCTTTTGTGTTCATTTCCTCCGTTTTAGCAAGCAGTGATGAAGTCGTAAGACGCTCTCTTTTTTCTTCTAACGATTTTAATTTTTCCTGTAATGTGGTAATGTCATAAGGTTGAGTATTACTCTTAACCAACCTTGCAGGAAAAGTTCTGTCGAGATCTTGAGATATCGAACCATATTGGGAGAGTATTTTTTGAATAGTTGTAGCAATTTCCTCAGAGTATTTTACGACGGCAAAAATCATTTGAGGTTTTCTCAAATATTTTTTCATGCTCTGGGATGGCTGAAAACTCATTAATCTTTGCGCTTCTATAAAGCGAATAGACAGCTCTTTCTTTATTTTATCGAACCATTCCGTCTCACTTCCTTTTTTTAATGGGAACCGGCTAATGCGTGGAGGCGGCAGAACTTGGCCAAAACGTTCTAAAACATCTTCCAGGGATAATTTTTCCTGGGTTGGCAAGTACATCCAGGTCTCCTGGCCTATCTGCTCTATTCCGGGTATATCTTCTTCCAATATTCTGAATGGAAAGCCAGTATGTTCTAAATCAACCGGTTTCAAGATTAACATTTTTGGAGATTTGGTTTCCTTCTGGTATTTAAGATGTATTTCGAGGTGTTTAATATTGTCTTTATTCTCCTTTGTTACTATAAGACTGCTTTTGTCATTGAATATGATAGTCAACTCTTTAAATGGAATAGTTCTGATTTCATAATAATTACCGTTAAAAAGACCATATATCATTCTTAGCAATATAGTTTTTCCGATGCCATTGGGACCGTGAATGATTGTAATACGTTCGTTTGTTTTTATATTGATTTCATGAGTTAAATAACCAAATAATTCTTTTATAATAATTTTATCGATTCTCATTTCGACCTCCTATGATAAATTATTGACCTATCAACATGTTAATGGCAATTATAGTGGAATTCAATGCGGAATTACAAGGAGTAGTTTTGTATATGTTTTGTATAAGCCGGAATGCGGCATATCGATGTTGACGTTACACTATGCTTTCTTTTTTCGTGGTTTTCGTGGTTTTCGTGGTTAAAAAATCTTTATTTCTTTACTCTGAGCCTGCCCAGGCGGACGAGCTCTTTTTCGACCCGTTCGGGGTTCAGACATCCAAAGCCGGCACAACCAAGGATTTGTACCAAATCGTCGAAGTCGGCGGACTTCCACGACGGTTTGCCTCTCCTGGCAAGACTTCCGGGCAGGTATGGAGTGTGGTTCGTTAAAAAAATTTCCAGGTAGGGTTTAACTTTTTCGTCCCAGTCTGCGACGGTTTCCGTATCGAGTTCCCAGTCGAGTGCCCACAACTTAATCGTACCATCGTCACTGGCAGAGACGGCCAGCCCCCCATCTCTGCTAAGGCACACGGCGGTAACACCCAGCACGTGCCCCTTGAATACTCTTATGCAGTTACCGGTAGCCACGTCCCAAATCCTGAACGCGTTATCCAGGCTCCCGGACAGGGCAAACCGCCTGTCGTACGAGAAGTACACCGAGGTTACTTCGTCAAAGTGGCCCTTTACGTCCCAAAGCGATTGTCCCGTGGAGAGGTCCCATAATATAACCCTGCTGTCGGCACTTCCCGAAAAGGCCAAAGCCGCATCGAGAGAAACCGATAAGGAACCGACCGTACCGGAGTGCCCTTCGAACGAGCCAAGGACACCTTGAAAATAGACGGTAGTCATCTCCCACTGCTTGATGGAAAAATCGGCACCGCCCGACAGAGCAAACCTGCCATCCGGGCTCAAAGCCACCGATGTAACCGCCGACTCATGGCCCTCAAACGTCCTCAGACACCTGCCGGATGAGAGATCCCATACTTTTAAGGAGTTATCCTCACTGCCGCTCAAGGCCAGATGCCCGTCCACGCTGAGAGCGACACTACGCACCGGCGCCGAGTGTCCCCGCAACACCAGCAGTTCCTTTCCACGGGAAAGGTCCCAGAGTCTGACAGTGGTATCCGCACTACCGGAAAGGGCTACCATGCCGTCTTGCCTGATTACGGAGGTAAGGACCACGCCGCCGTGACCCTTCAGGGTACGCACGCACTGGCGCTGGGATATGCTCCATAACTTGATCGTCTTGTCGGCACCGCAACTCAGGAGGTAATCGCCGCTTGCGTCCAGGGATATAGCGCGTACCGGCCCTTCATGCTCCTTTAAGGTGGCTTCCTCCCAGGCGCCGTTTAACGTGGAATGCGGGAAGCGGCCATAGAGTTTGCGCCATAGGGAAACGGATTCCTCACCGCGGCTGTACCCTTTTTGTTGCCGCGCCTTTCGCAGGTGGCCGGCGGCCTTTGCAAAGTCCCCGGCCGACAGGGCCTCCCGGGCCAGGGTAACTTCCCGGGCGTAGACGCCCATGGCCGTAAGTGCTGCCTCGGACTTTGACACGTGGCTCAACATCATGGGAGCACGGTAAAAACCGTTGTTACAATCCACCTGCCAGAGGTTCACCATGGAGTCGTTACCGCCGGATACGGCAAACCTCCCGTCGAGACTCAGCGCAACGCATGTAGCGCCATCCGTGTGTCCCTCGTAAGTGCGGCAACATTGTCCGGTGTTAAGCGACCACTGCTTTATGGTCTTGTCGAGGCTCGCCGAAAGCCCCACGTTTCCACCCCAATTCAGGGCCACCGACTGTACGCTATCGGCATGTCCCGTGAGTGTACGAATTAATCTGTTTTTTTTGACGTCCCACAGATTTATGGTCTTGTCCGAGCCTCCGGACAGTAGAACTTCGCCGTCCCTGCTGCTTAGCACGATAGAGTTGACCGGACCCGAATGCCCCCTGTACGTATGTAAAGAACGTAGGGTCGTCACGTCCCATTGCCTTATGGAGCCGTCTGCACTGCATGAAAAGACTACAGTCCCATCTTTGTTCATTTGCACGCCGGTAACGGCACCCTTATGCCCAACGAAAGAGCGCAGGTAGTGGCCCGAAGCCCTGTCCCAGAGTTTCACGGTTTCATCCCTGCCTCCGGAGAGGGGATTATCGACTATCCTGTTCATGAACACAGATATTACGTCGTCCACGTGTCCTTTAAAAGTGTTCAGACAGTAACCGGTAGAGCAATCCCAAATCTTTACGGTCTTGTCGGCGCTCCCCGACATGGCGTACCTGCCATTTGGGTTTAAGTAAACGGCGAGCACCCCGCCGGTGTGGCCTATGAAGGTGTGGATACACTTGCCGCTTACGGTATCCCAAAGCTTTAAGGCCATGTCCATACTACCCGATATTGCCAAACGGCCGTCGTGGCTAATGCCTACCCCGGTAACGGGGCCTTCGTGACCGGAGAAAGTCTTCAAAAACCTCCTTCCGGGTATGCTGCGCTCTTGTGCGAGCCTGTAAGCCGTCTTTATTTCTTCGACGGCAGGGTAACGATTCAGCAGGCCTCCAAAAATCTTCATGGCGGAGTCACTGTCATCTCTTTCGAGGTGTACAAGGCCGAGCATGTAACTGCTGGACCACCCTTCGGCGTGAGAGCGCTCGACCTCTTCCAGTTGGCTGACGATGTCGGTGTCGACTATTTGCCCGGTGCGCCACTCGATAAGACCAAGGTTATAAGTGGATTCGGGATGGTGGGGCTCAATCCTGACAGCGTCTTTCCAGAGCCTGAAAGCCTCGTCGATGCGGCCCAGGTCAAGGAGTGAAACGGCCCTGTTGTTAAGGCTGTCTGCCGTGGAACTGCTTACCAGGGGTGCATGCCTTGGGTACACGTTGCCGGTCAGCTCCTTGTATATTTCAATGAGTGTGCCGGCTATCTCCGACATGTCTCTTGGGCGCTCGAAGAGGTTTTCCTTAAAACACCTGCGCAGAAGGTTTACGACCGCGCCGGGGATTTGTGGACGGTTGCCGTCGATGGATTCATACTTCAGGTACCATTCGAGGGCTTCACCGGCGATTGCACCCGAAAGCCACGTGACCTCGCCGGTAAAGATAGACAATATCGATACCGACCATGACCAAATGTCGGTTTTAATAGTCAAATCCTCGCCATTTGCCTGTTCCGGCGAGCAAAAAGCCTGGGTCATGCCAACGGAACTCCTCACCGATTCGGCGTCAAACATTGGGGACTCATTTTCCCTGCCCAGAGCGTGGGAAAGCCCGAAGTCCGTCACCTTTGCCACCCCGTCGAGCGTCAGCATGACGTTGGCGGGTTTTACATCCTGGTGGATTAATCCCTTTTCGTGGGCATACTGCAGTCCCCAGGCAAACTGTATCGCCACGTCTAAAATACGGTCGATTTCCGTAAGTTTTCCATCTGCAATCCAGTCGTTAAGGCTGCCCCCCTCGATGTACTCGGCAAAGACCAGGGGATTGCCGTTAAACTCCCTGACATAGTAACAACTGACAATGTGTGGATGAAGACCCAGGTTAACCCAGGTTTCGGCCTCCCTTTGGAAGTTTTCGGCTCCTCCCACCTTGGCCAGTTCTTCGGGTTTTGGATTTTTAACGGCCAGTTCCACGTTCCACCCAAGGTGAAGCACCCTGTAGACTTTCCCCATGCCTCCCTCGCCCAGGAGTCCTAAAACCTCGTAAAGACCCATGATCACGTCGCCTGTATCCCAGTCGGAAGCGGACTTTTTCTCTACACTTACAGGCTTGTGCGCAGCGGGCGGCTTGTCCGGGGATTCGGTTGTCTCAGGTCGGTGAGGCGCGGGCAGCTTGTCCGTAAGTCCGGTATCGTCGCCGCTGTTTACGTCCCGCTTTTTCAGGAAGGCTCTGTCCACCTGCTTCTCGGTAGGAGGGACGTAGAGGGGTGCGTCATCATCGGCATTACGAATCGTGAAGGTAGAGCCACACTTCCGGCAGCGGGCGGTTTTCCCCGCGTTGGCCTCCGCTACGTTATATCTGGTACCACAGTTGTCGCATGCCGTAACCATTTATGAATCTTTCATCCTCGATAGTAACTCAGGTAAAAACTCAGGACCAAAAATATATTTTTTCTTCCTTATCCAGGCCCTTCAGGTTGAATTGACCGACCGGAATGCTTTTGGTGCGAAGAGTAGGGTCCAGCACGTTGTAAAAACTTTCCGTCATCAGGATTATCTCTCTCTTGTTACGCACGTTCAACAGGGAATTGACCTTTTCTTCCCTGTGCCTGAGGTCTTCGAGGGAAAAGACTGCGTGGGCGTTCCTGCCGGTACGCTCCCCGTCCTGGGTAAGCCGTACCGACCCCCAGTGCAGGGCGACGGATATGCTCACGGAAAACTTAATGTGCCTGGCCAGGCCGGAGGAAAGGCGGAGTGCGGATTTAAGTGCCTCGTCCGCAGTGGCAAAGGTAGCGAAAAAGCCGTCGCCGGTACACTTTAAAAACGGCTGCTTCTCTTTTTGCAAGGACTTGTCCAGCATTTGCCCAAGGGCCGACACTATCTTCACAAGCTGTGTCTCCCCGTGCTTTACGATGGTGGTAGAACCCACGATGTCAACCACGAGAAGCGCCTCGGTGCGTTCCTCAAAAAACTCGCTCGGAGGAATCAATATGCTCCCCTCCGTGGTGTAGGCCTCGTCAAGGAGACTCTCCTGCTGGAAATCCGGCTCGTCGGGGATTATTCCTATCCTGCTTCGGCCCATCGACAGCCAGGATGGCACGGGAATGGGAGTGATGCTCTTTACTCTGCGGCCATTGAGGTACGTGCCGTTGCGGCTGCCCAGGTCCTCTATGGCCAGCACGTTGTCGTTTACTTTAATCCTGCAATGGGAACGCGACACTGTCCTATCGTCACGTATGACCAGGGAGTTGTTGATTCCCCTGCCGATGGTAAACCCACCGGACGTAATAGGAAGACAAAAATCGGACGGCTGGACGTCGAGGTTGATAACGTAAGCTTTTGGCGACTCGACACCTTTGACGTTTAACGGTTCATGCCCAGCTTCCATTTCCTCGGTTTCCATGTCTGTAACGTGATTATGATTTTTCGAGTGATCCCGGGACCTCGCGAACGTCCGGGTATTTGAGAATTCCTTGTTTTCCTTTTTGAAGTCAACGATAAGGACTGTGATGTTATCCACTCCGCCTGCCATGTTGGCAGCTTTTACGAGTGCCCTGCACGCTTCGTCCTCGTCCCCTTGAGCGGTCAAAATGCCGGTAATAGCGCTATCGGCCACCATGCCGGTAAGTCCGTCCGAGCACAGGAGCAGTCTGTCGTCCGGTTCTACCTGCAAGACGTCGATTTCTGGAAACGCCTCCCCGGCCATACCGACGCAGCGGGTTATCTTGCCCCGTGCAGGGTGGGCAGCGGCCTCCTCTGCGGTTATCTCACCGGATCGGATAAGAAGCTGGACTACCGAATGGTCCTCGGTCAATTGCCTGAGTTGCCCGTTGCTGAGCATGTACGCACGACTGTCGCCCATGTGGGCGATGGCCACCTTATCCCCTCTTACGATAGCCAGCACCACGGTGGCCCCCATTCCCATCAACCCCGGATTTGACTTGCTGAGTAAGCGCACCTGATCGTTTAGCTCGCCGAAAATCTGGTTGAACCGATCTTTTGCCTCGTCAGACCCAAGAGACTGTAAGCCCTTGAGCTTTTTACCCAACAGGACGGGCAGCTTTTCCACCACTACCCTGGAAGCCGTGTCTCCACCGGCGTGTCCGCCCATTCCATCCGATACTATAAAAATGCCTCCCATCGGGTCCGCCATCCAGTTGTCTTCGTTGCGCTGCCGTACCCTGCCCTTGTCGGTCAATCCAGCGCTGGATATCGTATAGTTCATAGAGCAGCCTCCAACTCCCGTTTAAATTGCGCGGCAGTCTTAAAAGTGATCTCGGGCTGGTCTATCAACGCGGCGTCGATAACTTCAGCCACTCTGCCGGGTACTTCCGGATTTCTCTTCTGTATAGGCACCGCACGGCTCTGCAGTACTATATACCAGGGGTCCTTTCCCTTGGGGAAATCCCTCGGAAACCTCCCGGTCAATAAGTAATAAAACGATGCCGCCATCGACCATACGTCGGTTTCAGGCTTGGAATACTTAAAATTTATTACCTGCTGCCGGGACATGAACACCGGCGTGCCGGCAGCCGAGCCGGTCCTGGTATAACCGCTGAGGCCGGCAGCGTCAAATGCCTTTCCAAGACCAAAGTCCGCTATTTTTACCAGTTGATTGCCACCCGGATGGGTCAGAAACAGGTTAGACGGCTTTATATCCCTGTGAACGAGACCTTTCACCGTAATAGTCCGCCCGTCGGTAAGCTTCACGTTTGGAATCTCTATGTTGTGGGCATAGTCCAGGCCATCGAGAGCCTGTAATATCATGGGAGCGGCATCCTGGACTTTCATTCTACCGCCATGGCTCTGCATCCACTTGTCCACGGCGCCTCCGTCGCAGTACTCCAGAGTAAAGAAGAAGGTTCCCCTGGAATTGCCATAATCCAGCAGTTGCACGACGTTGTCGTGCTTTAAGTACCGGGTGTTTTCCACTTCCCTCAGAAACATCTCCCTGGATCTGTCGTTGACCGCCACCATGGATAACATCACCTTAAGGGCAACGTTGTCACCCGTGGAGTTATTTCGGGCCAGGTAAACTGCCCCCATGCCGCCTTTGCCAATCTCTTTTATTATCGTATACCCGCCGATGTCTTTCAGCCGATCCCTTATGTTGTCTGTGACGCCCGGCTTTGCGCCATCATCTATGTCGGCACGGCACTTATCGCACAGCAGGGTACCGTCTGCGGGTATTTCCTCCTCAGACATATCCCTACCACAGTTTACGCACTCCTTTTTATGCAATGAGTCAGGCGACACCTTGTCAGGTACACCGCCCGCATCACCGCGGCACCTGGAACATACGTACGTACCGCTTTCCGTACGGCAGGAATCCAGCTTTTCGTCCGGAATGTCGGCCATGCACGTGGAGCAGCGCTCCTGCATGTGTATGAGAACTTTAAATATCGTGCTGCCCAGCTTTATCTCGTCTCCGTTTTTGAGGTCGTATTCGGGGAATTCGGCGCTCAGCGCCTCACGCCGGGGCAGGTTCCTGTCCCGCTGGCCAATCTTTTTACCATTGACAAAAGTGCCGTTCAAACTGCCGAAATCCCTTATCCTGATACCCGGTGGATTAATGTCCAGCAGGCAGTGATGGCGCGATATGGTCCTGTGCTCGTTGTCGTCGGGCAGTCTGGGATAACAGTCCGCCCCGCGTCCTACGATACAAGTAGTCCTGTCGTTGAAAATGAATTCCCTGCCTCTGAGCTTACCTCCGGTTACCTTAATCACGACACTAGCGGACAAACCTGTTCTCCTTTAGCCCATATCTGCTCATAGCCCTTTTATAACTTTAACAAACACCTCTTCCCTCTGTCAATAGCGCCTCCGAAGCACATAAGGAAGCACCCAACGAAGCGCCTCACGTTCATCCGCCACCTGCGTCGTTTGTGAATATGCCGGTAAAATTGTATAATAGAAATCGGCTTTCGGTTTTTAACGGAATTGTTCAACTAAGTATCGTTCAACTAAACATCGGTAGAGAGAGAGAAGGGTGTATGGGATTATTCGGCAACGCCGGCAAGATTAAGGAGCTCCAGGACAAGGTACAGCTCGCGGAGCGCATCAGCAACATGATAGACCGTGTCTATTCCGCGGAAAACCTGGATGAAATAATGATAGGAGCCAGAGACAGGATACTCAGTCTCTTTGACGCCGACAAAATAATCATATTCGGAATAGACTCCACGTCCAACGAACTCTACTCGCGCTTTCTGACAGGCTCCGAGATAAAAGAAATGCGTATGCCCATAAACATGGAAACCACCGCCGGTTACGTAGCCGCTACCAGACAAACACTAAACCTGCGCGACGCCTATGACGCCGAAGAACTGAAACGCATCCACCCCGACCTGAAGTTCAACAACGCCTGGGACCTGAAAAACGGCTACCGGACAAGAGAGATACTGGCTTACCCGATAATGTTCAAAGACACGTTACTCGGCGTCATGGAAGTGGTAAATAAAAAGACCGCGTCTTTTTTTCCTACAAAAAAAGAGGGCTTTACCGGCCTGGACGAAAAAAACGCCCAGACCATAGCGCGAAAACTCGGCTTCGCCCTGAAAAACCAGGTTAAGGTGCAAGCCCCCACGCGTTTCAGTTTTCTCCTGGACGAAAACATAATCACTGACGGCGAACTGAAAAAGGCTATGGTTATGGCCAGGCAAAGCAAAAAAGACGTAGAGACCGTGTTGATGGACGACATGCACGTTAAAAAGGATGATATAAAGACGTCCCTCTCCAACCACTTCGGCTGCAAGTTTACCGAATACCGCAGCGACGTTCCGATACCGGGCGATCTCCTCAGGGGGCTTAACATAAATTACCTGAAGAAAGCCCTGTGGGTTCCCATAGCACATTCCAACGACAAGGTTTCGATACTCATAGACAACCCTAAAGACATCAAGACCACGGAGATAAAGAGCCTCATCAAGGCGAAGCAATTCGAATTCCACGTCGGCTTCAGGGAAGATATTTTAAGGTTCATCGACTCTTACGAAAAGAGCCTGGTGGAAGACAAGCCGTCGATAACCGATATAGTGGACGAACTCCTAATCCAGAAAGACGACGAGGAGGAAGAGGACTCCGGCGACTCAAACGAAAACGCCGGGGCCATAGTACGCCTCGTCAACCAGATAATAATCGACGCCTTCGAAAAAGGCTCCTCCGACATCCACGTCGAGCCAAACAAGGCGACCAGGACTACCATCGTGCGACTACGCATAGACGGCACGTGTATCAAGCACCTGGAAATCCCGTTTAGCTACACCAGTGCCATGGTATCCCGCTTAAAGATAATGTCCAATCTCGACATATCGGAAAGAAGGCTCCCACAGGACGGAAAAATAAAGTTCAGACACGGCGACAGGGTCATAGAGCTGCGCGTGGCCACGGTACCCTCAACCAAGGGCGAAAACGTAGTGATGCGCATACTCGCTTCGAGCAAACCGCTGCCGCTGGACGAAATCAATCTGTCCGCGTGGAACTACAGAAATCTCAGGGAAATAGTCACCCGCCCCTACGGGATAATCCTCGTAGTAGGCCCCACGGGCTCCGGCAAAACCACCACTCTCCATTCGATTTTAGGCTACATCAACACGGTCGACAAAAAGATATGGACGGCCGAGGACCCGGTCGAAATCTCTCAAAACGGCCTCTGCCAGGTAGAGGTAAAGCCTAAGATAAACTACACCTTTGCCGCGGCCCTCAGGTCTTTTTTAAGGGCCGACCCCGACGTCATAATGGTGGGAGAGATGCGCGACAGAGAGACCGCCACGATAGGCGTAGAGGCATCGCTTACCGGGCACCTCGTCTTCAGCACACTGCACACCAACAGCGCACCGGAGACGATAACGCGCCTCATGGACATCGGCATCGACCCTTTCAACTTCGCCGACGCGCTTTTAGGCATCTTAGCGCAGCGTCTGGTTAAAACCCTCTGCAAAAAGTGCAAGGAGCCCTACAAACCGCCCAAGGACGAATTCGACTTTCTCGTAAACGCCTACGGGGGGCAGGAGATGTTTTTGGAATTAAAAATCCCCTACGACGACGCCACCCTCTACAAGGCCGTCGGATGCGACTACTGCAACGGCACCGGCTACAGGGGACGCACCGGCCTGCACGAACTCCTCATCGGTACAAAGGAAATCAAGATGGCTATACAAAAAAAGAGCCCGGTAGATTCCATCAGGCAGCAAGCCATCACGGACGGCATGCGCATTCTCCACCAGGACGGTATCGCCAAGGTCTTCAAAGGTTTCACCGACTACAAGCAGGTAAGAAACGTCTGCATGGTAGAGTGATTATGCGGTAAGAAAGCGCTTATGGGGGCGCTTAAGGATAAACCTTGCTGTAAACCTCGTCAAAGGGGTTGACAAGGTTTACAGCAAGGCTTCATGCGGTTCTAAGCAAACATGGTCATCGAATCACGAAAAACACGATGATTTTTTTGCACGATACTTTTCACTATGATCTTTATTTGTACCGGCTTGCCGACCACTACTTCTTGAACCCCTTCAATGTCTGAACTGTGATTTGATTTCTTGAATACCCTCCTCACCCCCCGAGAGGGGGGATTGTCGGGGGGTAGGTTGGTCACTATAACTTGCAATGTGGAAAGCGGATATTTATCATAGTCTTTATCATAGTCTTATCATAGTCTTCATTTAATCATTATTAATCACAGTTCAAGACAATTACCTGCTCCATTTCTGCTATGGATAATAGTGTAGTGTCAACCGGAATATGATGCATTCAGTCTGGTGCCGCCAACCGCCCACATCCGTCATTCCGGCTTGGCCTGTAGTCTAGTTCTTTTTCCGTCCTTGTCCGTCTGCAAAGGGCAAGAACAAGGGCAAGGACTGGATCCCCGCTTTCGCGAGGATGACAGAAAGGGCAAGAGCAAGGACAAG
>JADFXJ010000210.1 GCA_015233615.1 Nitrospirota bacterium | reverse complement strand
GTCGAACAACGCCATATGCGCCTCCGTATGTGCCTTCGTAAGCGCCGCCGTACCAACCCCGGCTCCGGTGTCCTTGTCGTGGTCGGCCTGGCCTTCGGTGTCTTTGCCCTGGCTGGCCCGGCCTTCCCGATCTTCCATGCCTTCCCGATTTTCCCGGCTCTCATGGCTCTCCTTGCTCTCCCGGCTCTCTTTGCATCCACGGCTTTCCACGTTGACGAGGTAATCATCGATGCCTTTACCCTCCGTCGCGGGCCACACCGGAAGTTTCACCACCGCGCCCAGGGCGTAGAGCTTCAGGGCCAGCTCGTATAACGCACACCGCACCATGGGGTTTACCCACAGGTCGGCGTCAAAGGCGATATAGACACTCCTGCCGTGCCAGTTGAACGATTTAAGCTCCGCCCAGAGGTCGAAGTCCTCCGTAAGCGCCACCGGATTGCCCGTGCCGCCCCGTGTGTTGCTCCCGCCTGCCCCCGCGCGGAAATTGTAAACTCCGCTGAAGGCTATCGCGTGCCGCCCGTGTTGGAGAAGCTTCAGGCACTTCTTCTCACCCTCCGTAAGCCAAATCGGCTTGTTGGCCTTATCCCTGACGTCCCACACGTCACGGGGGATAAATGGTATTGCCGGAGCGCCAATGGGGTGCAGATACTTAATAGGCCGCCCGGTATTATTGTTTATTGTCGATGGGATTACCTTGTAACGGTAGAGTATGACCTTGCCGTCGCTGCCGTAATACGGGAACTCTATCAACCTGAAGGCGTTGTTAAGGTAATGGTTGTTGACGCTCGACCGGCCCAGCCTGGATTTTAGTTCCTCCTTGCTGCCGTTGAAGAGTTTTACACCCGCTCCGTGAAGCGTTCGAAAGGTGAGACCCGATTTCCGTATGTCCTGCAGTGCCAGTTTCACCAGAGCGTCGTCCGGTAAGGCGTCTTCGCGACCATTAACGAATAAGTTCCGGTATTGCGCCTCGCTTAGGAGTGGTGCCTCGATTAGGTTTAGTGCCTTGCTTAGGTTTAGTGCCTTGCTTAGGTTTAGTGCTTCCTCTTGTGTTGCCAATCGTTGACCTCCTTAAATTGTAGATTTCTTATTAACCGGCCCCAAATCTTTATAGCTTGAGGCTTACCGTCTCATATACATATGGCCTACCAACATTACGTATATATATGATGACAGATGCGAAAAATAATTGCTTGGCCGAAATGGGGATAAAAGGGGTATAAATGGGGTATAAAAGAGGTACATTTGGGGTATAAAAGGGGATAATATTGGATAAAAGGGGTATAAAAGAGGATAAAATGGGATAAATTGGGATATTGGGGGATATATCAGAGGCAGGGCAAACGTATTTCAACACAGATTTCAGTCTCTTTTTTCGTCTTTCAGTCTCTTTTTTCGTCATTCCGGACAAGCCGCAATGACGGCTTTGCTGACGGCTCGGCTGACGGTCTCTTTCCCGTCACTGCAGATCAAGTCCCGGAATCTGCCCCTATCTTTATTTAAGTTAATGACATCGACTATACTAATATATACTATATATACTGAAAAAGAGCGCGGGAGATAATGCCCGTGTCAGGACGGTGCTTGAGTTTCGAACAATACCTGTAATAAAATATAATTGAAATCGCGAGGTAAGCAATATGATAAAAGAAAATGTGATTCAGGTATTGAGGTCGGTAACGGAGGAATCATTCCTGAAATACAAGGCGCAGATACGGGGAATTTTCGGCTCGGTTGCCAGGGGTGATGAAAGGGACAACAGCGATATCGACGTTCTCGTAGACTTTACGGAAACGGCTGACCTGTTTGACGTTCTGGGGCTTGAGCTCTTTCTTGAGGAATAGTTTAACAGAAAAGTAGATGTTATGCAGGTCGATGCCGTCAGGATCGAGGTCAGAAATTCCATTTTGAAGGATGCCGTGTACATATGAGAGACCTGACTCTTTACCTGAAAGACATGCTCGAATCCATAGAGCTTATCGGGCAGTTCGTGGCCGGTATGGGGCTTGAAGACTTTATGAAGGATATCAAGACATCGGATGCCGTGATAAAGAGGTTCGAAAATATTGGCGAGGCGTCAAAGAATATTCCCGAAGAGATAAAAGCCCGTTATCCTGAAGTGCCTTGGAAGGAGCTGGCCGTCATGCGGGACGATTCTCATAATTTATGTTATAATCAAATATGAATCGGACAATCATTATGAAACACGCGATCATGCTTATTTTAGCGGCGATAGGAATCATGATAACGGCCAATGTACCCGTAGAGGCCAGAGAAGTCCCCTTTACGCTGGAAGACAGAGACAGGAATATAAGGACGGAAGCCAAAGTAGATGCGTTAGAGAAAAAAGTAGATGCGTTAAACCAGTCCGTAAACCTAAGAATTGATTCGGTAAACCTAAGAATTGATTCGGTAAACCTAAGAATTGACGATCTGATGGCTGATATGAATAAACGGTTCGAGCAGGTTGACAAGCGGCTCGACCATATAACGACGTTTATGTTCTGGGGTTTTGGTATGCTCTTTGGTGCTATGGGACTTTTAATGGGGTTTATAATATGGGATAGACGTACTGCGCTTGCCCCTGCCATACAAAAAACCAAAGAAATCGAGAAGCGAGCCGAATTACCCGAAAAAGCCTTTAGGGAATTGGCCAGGAAAAACCACGATGTAAAAGAAGTACTTAAGCACATCGGCCTGTCGTAATCACCAACCTGCCACTATACATAAGTATAATGTTGACTTCCCACCTTTTTTTGTGCAATTATTTACCATGGTGGAGGTTCCTCCATATAAATGTTTTTCGGATTCCTTAAGGATGCGGTAATTTATTATGAATATGCAAGATCTCAAAGATCATCCAATTACCTGGCTTATCAGCGTATGTGTCGCCACAGGCGTAGCGGTCGGAGGCGTGACACACTGGTTTGACAACGTTCAAATTAATTCAATCACTCAAAAATATGAAGCTAAGATAGAGAAGTTAAACCTGGATCTGGCGAAGAAAACAAACAACTGCGACGAATGTGCGGACGAGGGAAAAACGGTTGGAAACGTACACCAGAAAATCAGCGGGAAAGGCGGTCGAAACATTAATTCAGGCAGAGACACCATAATTAACCAACCACATCGGTGAAATATATGAAAAAAATACTCGTAACCGTTCACCCGCTCCTATAAGGCTTCTGGAATCATGGGAACTTTGATGCC
>JADFXJ010000114.1 GCA_015233615.1 Nitrospirota bacterium | reverse complement strand
TCGGTTCACCCCCACGCGTGTGGGGACAATACTGAAAAAACCTTGATTTTACGGTATACGAACAAGAAAAAGCCCTCCGAAGTCTTCAATCGACCGTGTTGTTTGCCCCCAACTTTGGATTTTAAATCCTTGTTCATTATCGCTCGTATGGATCATCAGACAACCTCCTTCCGGTTCACCGTCATGCTTGTTGGCGCCTTCCCTAACTTGTCCGCACACCTTTTCCCAGAGTCGATCCCGAACCATGGCAGAAACCCGTCCCACGAATACGCCCGCCTTTGGCTCCAGAAACCACCGTGTCAATTCTCCCCGCAATCCCGGCGATACACGTTCAAGAATCATTACCACCATTATCGGCCTCCGTTGCATCAACTTTTATCGTATGGATGCGCCCGCCTTCCACTTTTCCCTCAACGGGGTCCCACAATGAGCCCGGAGCGGCGGCGTCCTGGTCGAAAGTTCCGCCGTCGGAGGTTGAGCCCCGCTTCGACAACATTAATGCCGTCTGAATATCCGGGATAATCCTTTCCAGTATTCGTGTTGTTACAAATTCGTCGCGACACGTCATACGAACGCGTCTTTCCAGTCCTTCTTTTTCTTCTGCGGTCGCGCGAAATGCCATCGGGATCGTAACCTCTGTTTTGTAGAGATCTGCGACATCATACACGAATGACAGCATCTTACCCGTATGGATAAACCCGAGTGCGGGTGAGAAGCCGGCCGATACAATTGCGGCATGGCAGATACCGTACAGGCACGCGTTGGCGGTCGACAAGGCCCGGTTAACGGGGTCAGAATCGCTCCACTTGTCGCGGCTATAATTTCGACCGGACCAGACCACGCCGGTTTGCAGGGAGGCTTTAGCGTATGCCTCCCGAACGCGTACCCCTTCCATACCACGGATTTGTTGGAGAGTCAATTCCGAATCTAACTTTTCGGAAAATCGCAACTGGTACAGGCAGCGCACTACCTGCATGTGGAAATCCTCATTCGACCACATTCGCGCCTGATGGAGGAAGTTCGATGCACTTCGCGTCTCGCCCATACCTACGGCGTAAAACCGTACTCCTTCTTCACCGCACCATGATACAAGACATCCATGGTCGGAAAGTACCGAAATGGCGGCGTGAGTGATCGATACGCCGGGTCCCAACATAAGCAGAGCCAGGTTGGCGCAGGGGACGGGCACTTTGCCGTCCTTATCGTGGATGGCAATGGCCTTGTCTTCCTGGTCAATACGGCAATGCTCGACATACAGATAACTCCACCCGTCACTAAACTTTGGCAGAACATGCAGGTCTTTAATTCTCATTTCGCCTCCGATAGATTAGATGAGCGGACGGGCGCAACGGAGAGAAGACCGAAACCGAAGGCCTTTCCGGAACCGATACCGCAGATAAGAGTCTCAAGAAAGGCATCTGCATCCGTGACCTGCAGAAGACCTTCGAAGATGACGGCCAGATGTGTTGTTGCTTGCCCGTGCTCCGCGTCCTTTTTGCGTCCTTTCTGCTTTCCCTCGCTGTATACGTTTACGCATGGGACCAACCGTTGCTCGCTCGTCACATTCTCGACTTTGTTCATCAAAAGATCGAAACCTCCGGGCACTTTTTTTCCCATCCCCTGACCTTTGCGAATCAACCAGTCGATTTGTTCATCCTCGCATCTCAGTTCGACTCGTTTGCCCTTCATCTTGTCGTCATGTTTCGCGATTCTTTTAGTCGGATTAGCACGTAAGCGAAAGGAGAGTATCTGTCCGTCTTGAATCTTCCGACATGCAGTCATGATATCCTTATATTCATATTCGGCCTGCTTAACCTTAGCCCACAGGTAATCATTCAGTCCGTCAAGAAATGACCAGTTCGGTTCGATGCGTGACTGGACATAAACCTTAACTTCACCCCGCCGGTCGTCAACGTCCGCACGAAAGAGGACGCCGAATTCATCGCGTGCTTTGAACTGTTTTTCATCCGTCGCTTTCGGGAAGGCTCGCATCAGTGTGCGGTGCATTTCATAAGGATGTGCCAATTCACTCCTAACCTGCCGAGAGCGGGGGTTTAGGTGAAGGCGCGAGAGAAAAAGCGGAGTTACTGCGGTAGCCGTCATGTCGTCTTTCCTCCAAAACGGGTCTGGATTGTTCGCGGCTTGAACCGACGTTCGCGGAAACAAAGAGGCCAGTCGTGCTGGGTTCTTTCGCCATCAGGCGTTTCTATGACTATACGTTTGTCCGAGTGTCCCGAGAACAAGTGTTCCTCCAAAGTTCCGGCCTTAGGGCAATCGTCAAAGTTGAGGGGCGGGACAACCAGGGGAAATGCCTTACGGCCTAAGAACAAAGTCCACACCGGATTGCGGAGCGCTTCGGCGATCTCACAGAGGAGATCTGTGTTTTCCGACTGCAACCCCACGGTGAAGGAAGCATCGGCCAGATAGTCCCGATAGGACACGACGGTGTCGTTTCCTCCGCTGCCATCCGCCTTTATGACATTCATCGCAGTGTGGTAGTCACGTTCGGGCCGACCTTCCTTGTCCACACGCACACCCATTCGCATCGCATCAAATCTCGATATATCCTCCCCTCGCGCAATTCCCATGGCCGCGCAGATCATGCCGATCACTCCGCTGCGGGTGGGCTCCAGTGCCGTATCGCGGTAATCGAACCGGCTGCGGTATCCCCATGACTGCATGGGGCCTTCGAGCCGCATGAGAAGTGTGTACGGTTGGCTCATTGTTCCTCCCGTGTCTCCATGATTGCATCGATCGCATTTTTTACACTTCCTTTATCGCAATCTTTAAGCTCATTCAAGCGGGTACCATAACTGAGGTGGAAGCATGCGGTCTCCTTGACACCCTGATCGCCATAGACCATTTTTATAGCATTCCAATGCTTCGTCAAGGCATTGACCGACAGACCGATCAGATCATCGTCATCTTTCGTGGGGCGAACGGGCTTGGCGAAGGCGTTGGCAAGGGAGATGGGGACGCCGCCTTGTCGTCTGACAAACAGCCCGAACGAAGGGAGGTTCTGTGCGGCGAAGGAGTTTTGCTTACCGGTGGGGATGGAGTAGACCATCGCTTCAAGGAATGCCTTGATGACGGTGTCAGCCTCTTGGTAGTCTTTGGCCTCGAGTTCATAAGCCCACTTACCTTTGTTGATGCGCTCTGTCTTGCCTGATAGATTTCGAGCAAGCTGGTCTCGGTCTACAAGCGCATAGCGGTAATAGCAGGCACTATTGAAACCGACGACGCCCATCATTCCCGCTCCGGTTTCTTCCTCGGGATTTAGGTCATCCACGGCAGTATAGAAATCCATCTCCATATCGACCTTGTGGGTGGAAATGGGATGGGCAACCTGGCATGCACCGTCCGTATTGAGTCCCGGATTCTCGGCGAGCATGCGGCCAAAAAGTGCGATGTCAGCAGAGACCTGTGCCGCCTTGAGTCGGACTTTGAGCTCATCTATCGGTTTGAGTTCCGGTCCTTTAGATTTCTTTTTGTCGTCAGTCTTTTCAGCAACCTCCTCCTTGTCGTCCTTCTGCTCGGCCGGCTGTTCCGTGGCGTCATCATTATTATCTAAAGTTTCTTTTTTGCCGGGTTTATTAGTTTTTAAATCGCGAATCTTTTTTACGATTGGATCTATATTCTCGTCCCAAATTTCCTTCATTACCTGAGTGCAGACATCTATCTCATTAGGGCCAACGAAGATTAAGACGCTCGTATTATCCGGCTTCTTTTTGTCCGCGGCGGCATAGTATGCGTTTGTGAAGACTCGAATGCCAATTTTTCGGTCTTCATTGTCAGCGACCTTTTTCACGAATTCCATGTCTTTGGCGAGCTCGCCGGCAATCAGTTGCTGGAGTCTTTTTGTCCTGTCTCCGATGGTGACGGTGCCGTGCTTGCACCACCAGCCGCGAACTGCGTGCTTCTCGCATTGGCTCGAAATACGTGCCCGTTGGACGTAGCCGAAGGTGGCGCTTTTGGGCTGGCCAGTGTCATCGCGGTTCAGGTTGGATGGGGCGAAGTTCTGAATTAAATGCACCTCGATTTTGACGCCGGAATCATTCATTGTCTAGGTCCTCCTCTTTTAATGTTGAATCTGAATAGGGCATATTGGCGCTGTTGCCGGAATCGATCTTGTAGAAGTCGCGAGCCCATTTCAATTGGACATGACCATCCGGATGGTCCCATTGAAGCAAATCTTCAAAGAGCCGAAACCAATCAAGCGGACGTTCGTTGGTTTTCAGCAGGCTGACGGCATGGCGGAGATGGTCATCCAGGTCGTCGGGGTGGGAGTTGAGTAACGCTATGAATCGGGCTTCCATGCTATCGCTCTTCCCTTTCAAAGTGCGAAATGCTGCGCCCAGGGAATAGCCTTTCCCATGTTTCGAGAAAGCCCCGAATAGCGTTGCAATCAGGTAATACCATCGGTCATCGTAGTTTTTCTCAGGCAGATACGGCACGACATGCTTATGAACGCGCGCCATTTCGCCAGGTTCCTTGCCCAAGCCGCTGCGTAGCTCGGCAAGTGCACCCCTGTCCTCCTCGCTTTCTTTAGCAAGGCTGAGCAGGTAGCCGATGAACTGATTTTGCCTCTCGTTAAGGCTCATTTTTTCTTGCCTCCTCATTAGACATTAGTGTCTTCAACTTGTACAGAAGAGAGGGCAGGTCGTCACGAAGCGTCTTCCAGACGCGGACCCAATCCACGCTGTCGTAGCCGTGTACAAGCCGATGGCGCATTCCAATGATGCTTGCCCAGGGAACGTCAGGGTTGGCGTTCTGAAACGTACGTTCCACGCGGCCTGCAGCCTCACCCAAGATGACGATTTGGCTGAAGATCGCCCACTGGACAGGTTCATTACTGGTGAACTCTGCTTCGCTCAATCCGCAGGAAAATCTCTGAGCTCGTTCGACAGCCTGAATCATATCGAAGATGGCGGTAAGCGGATTACGCTGCATAAACCACCTCCGTCGAATTGAGTATGGCGTCGCGCCGTATCAGATTGGCACTACGCTCAAGGTTCTTCCTGTCCACAAGGTCCACCTTGCGTCCAAGGAGTAATGAGAACTCTTCCTCGGCGCGGGCAAGGTCCATCAGCGACCAATGTTCATCCGGTTCAAACTCCGCCAGCAGGTCGATGTCGCTGTCGGGTTGAAGACGACCGGTTCGGGCGGAGCCAAAGAGTTCCAGGCGGCGGATCTTCCATTTCCGGCATAACCCCCGCATAGCTTCTTCCGGAATTTCCATATCGCCAATTCTCATTTCTTCTTGCCTCCTTTGGTCTTTCCCTTCCCCTTGGCCGCTTCCTGCAGCGGGGGTATGAGATCGTTATCATAAAAATCGATACTAACGCGCGCGACAGCCTGAATTGCCCGGGCTGTTGTCCCAAGGATTCGGGTACTCTCCTTCAGCGCTTGCCGGGCCTCATCTATTACATGCTTGCGCCAAGCTTTGGTTGCCGCCTGCCGGTCGTCCTGCTTCCAGTCGTCGCTGTCGGCGTCCCAGTCGTTGGGGAGGTTTTCCAGTAGCGTGAAGAAATGTTTCTCCATCCTCGCCCAGTAAGCGGGACGGGGATCTATGGCATTAGCCACTTTTGAAATCTCATCCTTGTCGGCCTGTCTGCCGTCAGGTGATTCTGCACCGGGTGCAAGATAGAGCTTTGCTATCCTACGAGTCCGATTGTTAAGCTTTGTTGCCGCCTGTTCGGCGTTTTTTAATAGTCCTCCAAGCCGCTCAATCAGGTTTACGTCAGCAAAAAAAGCGGCCGGTACCGGCATCCGCTCGTGCCGCCAAAAGAGTATCTTGGCTGCTTCGTCACCCCGTGCAATACCGGATACATTGAGCCGAGCCGCTTCTAAGCCACTACGCGCCGCATGAGAGAAAGCCAGAACTGTGCGGTTGTGGTTGGGCTGAATGGCCAGAAGGGAGTGCAAGTCTCTCCAAGCAGTTTTGTTACGCTGAAGATTGACGGGTTTTCCTTCTTTGTCGTACGGTTTCATCGGATCAATAGGGAGATTGCTCAATGCAAGTCCCTGAGTGAAATGTACAGTCTCAACTTTCCCATTCTCAGGTTTGGTCAAGAGGACTGCCCGACTCGGCCAGGTGAAGAGTTGAACGGGTCCAGTGGGTAAAGCTGCCTTGTAATCACCGAGTTTTTTCCCGATCTTGATTTGCTTTCCGTTTTCGTCGACGTCACCCTTCTTTGCTTTCGGAGGCTGTCGAACACGAAGTACCTGCACGTTTAGAGGTTTTTCCCAAATAGGCAGATCCGTGTCTGTCAGGTCGTAATCCACTAAATTTAGCATTAGGGTTTCAAGCAAATTATTGCCTTCCAGCCAAACAGTGCAGCCGGTATAGGTTGGCGCAAATGTACGACCGGTGGGCAAGTATTCGAGGTTTCCTACCATGGCATTGCTTGTGTTGCTAGCGCTCGCACCGAAGGCCTGGCATGTCACAAGGTACAGGGCTGCATCCTGAACAGAGGGTGACTCCGGTAAATGTTCCCAAAGCGAAGTCGGTGTGCCAGCGAATTGCTCAAACGCCAGTCTCGTCGCCGCTTCAGGTTGCTTGTCATCCTGATATTTTAGCCCTGCGATCTGGAAGAACGGGTACTTGTCATCAAATAGTCGGAATCTATCCAAGCAATTGTATGCCTTGAGGTAATGGTCGATCCATTTCGACGGAATGCCTTCCCTCCATTTTGTCCACAACTCCTTCCAGTTACGGAAGGAGCAAAGAGGGACACCGTTGGCATAAGCCATGCGGTAGCAGAACGCCAGGAGCAGTCGCAATACGGCAATACGCACAACAGGTGACTCGTGTTCGATTGAACGGATCCGGAGTGCGTTTTCCAGGACTGAGCGAATGCTGTAAGGCTTCGGAATACCTCCCGCCTCAAGGCACGGTATCCAATTATGGATAAGGAGATCGAACTCATTATTGTTCATTAGATCTCTACCCCTATCTCTTGGCTTATTTTGACATCAATGCCTTTTGTCTTCCCAACCTCAACCAAACGACAGTGTCGCAAGTGAGCGTTATTTTGCCATGTAGCAGGAACTTTCAGTGCGAGCAGCTTGGAGAAGAGCGATTTCTGTGATATTGACGCGGATCGATCGAGCAGCCACCTCACTTCTTGGGTGCCGACGGTCTTGGGAAGGTTCTCGTCGTTGTTTAGAAACACAACTCTGATGCTTGGTTCGCCTTCACGGGTGGCCGCACGGACCTTAACGTCGGTGGCCGGAGCTTCGTCGTCTTCCAGTTCTCGGTTGAAACGTTCAATGAGTTCGGCTGGTTCATCCGGTTGACGGACTATGAGATAGCGCGCATGACCTATGGAATCATTAATAGCGACTTCAAAGCCTGCCAAAGCCTCGGCAAGAGCGTTTGACCAGTTGTCGTCCACACCACCATATTCCGGTCCATACACCGCTTCTACCAGAGCCTCGATGTCGGCTGGTATTTCGAGTTTCTCACGACGGCTTAGGGCAAGCCACGTGCGTAACAGGATGTAGCGGTCGTAAACGAACTCGATGCTCTTGCCGAACGAATCTGGCGGGGAGCCGGCCGCTTCAGCATCACAGAGCACGATAAACTGCGCCGTCTCCATGCCTGCCGGTCGCCGGCGCGTATGCCGGTGTAGTCTCCCGCAACGCTGTAACAGCAAGTCTGCCGGGGCAATCTCCGAAACCATGATATCGAAGTCCAGGTCCAGACTTTGTTCGATTACCTGTGTCGCGACCAAGACGGCGCGCAGAGGTCTGTCCGGGGTTGCGTATGTATAATCGGCCTGCTTTTTACCTTTACCGAACTTGCGGAGGACTTCTTCTTCCCGCTCCCGCCGCCACATTTGGAGAGTGCGGGCATGGAAGAGCAAGCATTCGGTGTCCTTCAGGGTTTCTCTCAAGTGTTTATAAACTTCGATGGAGCGGTTGACCGTGTTGCAGATGACGGCGGCGCATCCGCCATGCTCCAATTGTTGACTAAGGGTGTTAGTTAGGCTTGGCAGATCGCTCCTGGCAAAGCGCAAGCTAATTGTGCGCGGCTCTTCCATTGGGATCTCGTCACATACCGGGGAGCTATCTGTCTGTGCATCGGGATAGTGGCGCGGCCTGGCCAGAGTGATTCGAGGATAGCGTTTGTACTCGACATCGTCCCGGCCGGAATAGGCCTTGGCGAGTGCTTTTCGTTTGGCCTCCGGAAGTGTCGCAGAAAGCACAATGACGGTGCAATCCATCTCTGCCAGCCAATGCAGAAGCCGTTGGAGAATCGTACTCATGTAGGCGTCGTAGGCGTGGACCTCGTCAAAGATCACCACTTTACCCGCAAGCCCAAAGAGACGAACGAACCAGTGCCTGGTTTGAAGGACGCTCAACAGGCTTTGGTCGATGGTGCCGACGCCGAAAGGCGCGAGAAGCGGCCGTTTCTTTGCGGTGAACCAGGATTGGGCTTCCACATCGCCTTTGTCCCCAATGACGTTATCGATGTTCTCAGGATTGAATTCCGGAATCTCACCTACTTCCACTTTCTCTTCCTTCATTTGCGCAAGAAGTGCGTCGCCGTGCACAAGTTGCAGATTGAGCTTCCCTTCGTGGCCTCGCTCTTTTAGGTAATCCTCCAAGACCCTATTGAACATTGCATTGCCGGTTGCCTGGGTTGGCATCGCGATATACATGCCGCGTGCAAAACCTCTGCACAGCGCCATGTCCGCCGCATAGAGTGCCGCTTCGGTTTTGCCCTGGCCCATCGGTGCTTCGACAATCATGAGATACGGAGAAGTTTGCTTTGACGCCAATTCGATTAAGGCCACTTGGAGAGCATTGGGGACGAAGCCTCTAAAGACGACATTGAACCGCGCCTCGTCGGCAAAGAGTACGGCGGGCAACCAGCCCAGTTTCTTAAGGGCTTCTTTCGCACGGTCTTGCGCATTTGTCCAATACTCCGCCGCACTAATTTCAAGCTGAGTTCCACATTCGGTGTCACATGGGAAAAAATCCTGATTCGAACCGATCCAGTCCGCCACAGAAATAAATCCGGCGAGTATAGGTACGACGGCCGGGTCCGTTATTTCACTACAAGATTGAGCAGCCTGGTTAAGGTCGAAACCCACAGTTTTAGCGAATTCTTGAAGCAATTCCTGCCGGGCCGCAGTCCAACAGTTGTTACCAAGCGTATCCCGACCCATTTGAAGTTCGGCTGAGCGCGGAAAAACACCGTGGTGCCCTCCGGCGATTTGGGCCAAGACGGAAGAAGCCGGGGAAGAGCCGAGAGCTTTATTCAAGACATACGCGCTAATAAACCCATGAGGACGCTTCTGATCGTTTTCAGAGAATTGAAGCTCGGAGTTTTTTGATAAGTTTTGTGATAAGTCCGGGACTTTATTCTGGAAGTATGGGCTTGCTTTGCCTATATCGTGTGCCCCGGCCAGAAACGTGAATTGGGTACACGAGTCAGTTCCGGGTAAGCATTCGAGTCTCTTGCGAAGTTGTGGGATAAGGCAATGATCCCAGACGAGCCCCGCCACGGCTGCAACATCAA
Organism: Nitrospirota bacterium; assembly: GCA_015233615.1. GTDB lineage: Bacteria > Nitrospirota > Thermodesulfovibrionia > Thermodesulfovibrionales > Magnetobacteriaceae > JADFXJ01. The sequence goes on along the minus strand of JADFXJ010000114.1, from coordinate 3,860 downwards.
GCATATGGTATAGCAATGGGTGGTAGCTGCAATGCTCGCGACTTTGATTAGTCCCGCCCCGGTTTGTCTTGGCCCACAATCGAACTAACGCCATATTAAGTTCCATTTAATCGCTCTCCCAACTGAGCTACAGATCCATAGGTTAATATGGATTTGTTAATATAGCAGATAGCGCCTTAGATGTCAACCACATTGTTGTGTAATTCTATTACAAGTAGGGAAAAGGTGTTAATGCAAGGATTTCAGGCCGAAATATCCGATGTGGAAGTTGCGAGAGGGAGCCGGTGGGTGAATTCCTCACGTTTGATGCCGATAATAGGAGCCGGCTCTATTGGCATGTTATACAATGGGCAGATTCCGGCCCGTGAATACGGCAGACGACTTCGGGTAGCGGCGGCAAAAAAGCTGAGCATCGCGTTGTACTTATTGTATTTATATTGCTTTTACTGCGGTTTAAAGACCTAAGATGATCTCTCTTTCCTCTCTGTCCACTTTGTCCACCCTGACGGTGATGGGGTCTCCTACGAAGAACTGTCTGCCCGTATGCAGGCCTTTGAGGGAGATGCTCCCCTCGTCGTAGACGTAGTTGTCGTCGGAAATCGAGGTGACGTAGACGTAGCCGTCTACGAAGAAGTCGTTTAGCCTGACCTTTAAGGAATTGGCTTTGATACCGATGATCTTTCCCGTGAATGTTTCGCCCACGCGGTCTTTCATAAACCAGGCCCTGAGTGCGTTGATGGTTTCGCGTTCGGCCTCGTCGGCTACACGTTCGCGCAGGGATGAGTGGAAAGCTATGTCGCCGAGTTTTTTCACAAGGAGCTTTTCCTCTTTTTCCTTTCTCCCGGTACCGTTTAAGGATTCCTTCAGGAGGCGGTGGACGATAAGGTCCGGGTAGCGCCTGATCGGAGAGGTGAAGTGGGTATAACATTTCGAGGCGAGTCCGAAATGGCCCACGTTGGAAGTGGAGTACTTAGCTTGCTTCAGGCTCCTGAGTATGAGGTAGTTGATGACGTCCTCGTAGGGAGTACCATGGGCCCTGGTGATGATCTTTGGGAAGTCTCTGGACGTTACGTGGTGCCGTTTCAGGGAAAGGGCATGGCGGCACATGCTTACTATCTCTTCCATTTTCCTTTCGTCGGGCTCCTCGTGGGTGCGGTATAGGGAAGGCAATTTCCCGGCCTCGAAGTATTCGGCTACGGCCTCGTTGGCGGATATCATGAACTCCTCTATAAGCTGGTGTGCGAAGTTTCGCTCGGCCCGTATTATGTTGTCGAGGTTTCCATCTATGTCGATTAGTATTTCGGGTTCCGGCAAGTCGAAGTCCAGACTTCCACGTTCGAGGCGTTTTTGCCTGAGCAGCAGGCACAGGTGGCCCATGAGGTCAAACATGCCCACGAGGCTTCTGAATCTCTCCCGGAGCTTCGGATCCTTGTCTATGATTATCTGCTTGACCTTAGTATAGGTCATGCGCTCGTTGCTCTTTATTAAAGACGTGTAAAACGTCTGGCCCACCCGTTGCCCGGTCTCGTCGAAATCCATCTCGACCGTAAAGGCCATGCGCTCTTTCTTTGGCTTCAGGCTGCAGAGGTCCTCCGAAAGGGTTTTAGGCAGCATGGGAATAACCCTGTCGGGGAAATAAAAGCTCGTTCCCCTCTGTCTGGCCTCAAGGTCGATAGCACTGTCCCAGGTGACGAAATGGCTTACGTCGGCTATGTGAACGTAAAGCTTATAGCCATCATTCGTCTTGATTACGGATACCGCGTCGTCAAAATCCTTTGCCGTCTCACTGTCAATCGTCACGGTTGGCAGCGCCCTGAGGTCAACGCGGCCTTCTATCTGACCCTCCGTTTTCATGCGGGATTGCAGCTCCGTGGCATCGGCGACAACCGCCTTGGGAAATCTTCTGGGCAGATGGTATTCCTCTACTATTGCCTCTATCTCCGATCTGGGGTCCTCCGGAGCCGCTATGGTTTTCAGCACCTTTCCCGTGGGAGGATTGTAGCCCTTCATCTCTACTATAGCGGTGTCACCTTCCACGGCCCTGTTCAGGTCGTTACGCGGGACAAGGATCTTAAATGGAATGGACTTATGTTTTGGCAGAAGATAGTACGAATTGTCTAAGAGTACCAGTTTGCCGACAACCTTGGCGTGGGCCCGCTCTACTATCTTTATTATCCTGCCTTCGCGGCGTTTTTGGTTTTCTACCTTAGCTACCACGCGATCGTTGTTCATGGTACCCATGGTCTTGCGCTGGGGTATGAATATGTCCGATTCCCCCGGCGTCTCGGTGATGACGAATCCGTAACCGCCCTTGTTGGCCTCGAAGTAGCCGTAAACTATATTGTCCCCGTCGGAGAGGCTGTATAGCCTGTTTCTGGTTATCTCAATCTTGCCTTCGCTGACGAGTACCCTCAGCAGTTTCTTCAGGGTTTTGGTCTCTTTATTGGATTTACACAGCGTTTTTGACAGATCCTGAAAAGACTGGGGTACCCTAATCGACTTGAAATGCTGATTCAATGCTTCTTTACTTACCATCTTTTTACCATCTATCTTAATAATATCAGATAATTATCCATTTTGTAAATTAAATTTCGGTTCGTAACGTTAGCGCTTAAAGTTACCGCATAATGTTACAATAATGTATGATTGTAATCATATACATATAAGGTTCACTGAATTTATAATTATTAAGTCAGCGTGACATTTTACGATAGCGATGCAATAAACAATTTCAACAGGAGGTCAAATGGAAACTGTAAGTCTTCACGATAGTATCAACGCTCTCCACGAGAGGGTTAAAAAGGACGGAATGCCCAGCATGGCGGAACGTTTCGAGGGCCAGGAAAAGACCCGCTGCAGCTACTGCACCAAAGGTATAAGCTGCCAGTTGTGCAGCCAGGGGCCTTGCCGGATAACCCAGTTCGCGGACAGGGGTGTATGCGGGATAGACGCAAACGGCATGGTAATGAGAAATCTCGTGCATCTGAACCTGTTCGGTACGGCCGCGTATTCTTACCACGCAAAGACGGCCTTCAAGACTCTTAAGGCGGTAGGCGAGGGCAAGAGCCCACTGGTGATAAAAAACGAGGCGAAGCTTAACGAAGTGGCGTCGGTCCTCGGCATCGAAACAAACGGCGACGCTAAGAGCACGGCTTTAAAGGTGGCAGAATATTTCTGGAACGAATTCCACAGGGATTCAAGCTCGGAATCGAAACTCGTAGAGATCTTTGCGCCGGAGTCCAGGAAAAAAATCTGGCGCGACCTTGGCATATTTCCGGGGGGGCCCCTCCACGAGGTGCTTGACATAGAGACCCGGTGCATGACTAACATCGACTCGGACTACGTTTCCCTCGCAAAGATGTCCATGAGGATGGGTATTTCGATGGCTTACTGTTCCCAGATACCTCTCGAACTGGTTCAGGACGTCCTCTATGGAACGCCGTCGCCTCACGAGACCTTTGTAGACGTGGGGGTAATAGACAAGGACTACGTAAATATACTGCCCAACGGCCACGAGCCCTTTGTGGGAGCGGCCGTCATAGAAATGGCCCGAAGGGACGACGTCCAGAAACTGGCACGCGACAAGGGTGCCAGGGGAATCAGGGTGGTCGGCTCGATAGAGACGGGACAGGAGTTGATTCAGAGATTTGCCACGGACGACGTTTTTGTTGGTCTCACAGGAAACTGGATAAACACCGAATACGTGCTGGCCACGGGTGCCGTAGACCTTTTCGCAGTCGATATGAACTGCTCCGTGCCCACGCTCGGTATTTTTGCCGACAAATACAACGCGACCGTGGCAAGCGTCTCGAAACTCGTAAGAATTCCCGGAGTTAACCTGAACTTCGACTATGAGCCGG
>JADFXJ010000113.1 GCA_015233615.1 Nitrospirota bacterium | reverse complement strand
GAAAAGCGTCTGCCTGACACGGGGGAAGCCTGTGACCACCGGTAAAGGCACGACCGCGGACGAAGGTACGACGGCGGATGAAGGCATAACCACGGATGCAGGCACGACCACGGACGAAGGTACGGCGGCGGATGAAGGCACGACCACGGATGCAGGCACGACCACGGATGAAGGCACGGCGGCAGGTGCAAACACGCTCGTAGGGCTGGCATGACCGAGGGTACGACAGCAGACGAAGTTGATAACTCGCCACCGCCATGGGAGTAACCCGGTGTTCCGTACAGATTCCTTGACTTGCCTGAAATGACGGAAATGGCAAGAGCAGATTCAGACCCCGCGAACACTCCCCCTCATGGGGGGTAAGGGGGGAGCGGCTGACGGCTCTGCTCTAGTGTTATGTCAACATTGAGATGTCGCACCCCACATCCGTCATCTTTCCGGCTTGTCCGGAATCGCCCTTGCCCTTGCCCTTTTTGTTCTTTCTCTTCCAGTCCTTGTCCTTTCCTTTGCCCTCTCATCGGGAAAGCCTCTATATTCAACAGTTTACGAGATGCCTGGCTCTTATCGACAATAGCACGCATAATTAACGCGAAAAGAGCCTTTTCGGAAGATATTGTGGAATGAGTCGATAACTTATTAGAATTTAAACCCAAAGGTTGCGGTCATTACTACGGTTTGCTACGTCATAATAACTGTCTGGTTCCCAACCTGACATATCTATTGCTTAACAGACACTATAATGTTTTCCCATAACCCTGGCTTAGTTTTTATGCGTGGCCATATCGTTGAGTACTTCTTTTACAATTTCCCTTACCAAATCTTTAAGCTTTTCCAGTCCAGCAAGTCATACCGACTTTTGTCCAGCACATGAGAGTAGGGATAGCTTCGGATTTCATCATGTACGATCAAACGCACTTCGTCACGGTCAGGTTTTTGGGCCAGTTCAACTTTTACATCGGCCAGTTCGACTTTTACATCGGCCAGTTCTTTGTCTATGTGATCAAGCCTTCCTTCAACATTTTCAAGCCTGCCCTCCATCCTATCGAATCTTTTATCTATGCTATCAAACTTGTTCTCTACCTTTTTAAAACCATTCAGAACGATTTCTTTCAATTCCTTCAATTGCGATTCCATATACGTACCTCCAGCTTTATTTTACAAAAAACATATTGGATAACGCAATAATTTAAAAACTTTTTAAGGAGGGGTTTCAGTCGCCTTTCATCGGCTCTACTTCTAAACTCCAGTCTCAGACAACCTGACCTGCCAGCAGAGGCGATAACGTGAAAATGCCATTAAAATCAAATCATTACATCGGAAAATTACTTTTTTTAGGTGTCGGGAGGTGGGATTATAATGTGATCCCAAATTACATCGGAAATGCTGAAAATACGCAGACTTAACGTTTGATTTGGTCTCAATTATAATCCGCCGGGTCAGGTTGTCTGAGTCTAGTGTCGTGTCAACATTGAAATGTCGCACCCCACATCCGTCATCTTTCCGGCTAGAGCTTCGTCAGCAGAGCCGTTTAGCCGTATTCGCGGAATTCGCGAGCCGGAATCGCCCTTGCCCTTGCCCTTTTTGTTCTTTCTCTTCCAGTCCTTGTCCTTTCCTTTGCCCTCTCATCGGGAAAGCCTCTATATTCAACAGTTTACGAGATGCCTGGCTCTTATCGACAATAGCACGCATAATTAACGCGAAAAGAGCCTTTTCGGAAGATATTGTGGAATGAGTCGATAACTTATTAGAATTTAAACCCAAAGGTTGCGGTCATTACTACGGTTTGCTACGTCATAATAACTGTCTGGTTCCCAACCTGACATATCTATTGCTTAACAGACACTATAATGTTTTCCCATAACCCTGGCTTAGTTTTTATGCGTGGCCATATCGTTGAGTACTTCTTTTACAATTTCCCTTACCAAATCTTTAAGCTTTTCCAGTCCAGCAAGTCATACCGACTTTTGTCCAGCACATGAGAGTAGGGATAGCTTCGGATTTCATCATGTACGATCAAACGCACTTCGTCACGGTCAGGTTTTTGGGCCAGTTCGACTTTTACATCGGCCAGTTCTTTGTCTATGTGATCAAGCCTTCCCTCTACTTTTTCAAGGCTTCCCTCCACTTTTTCAAGCCTTCCCTCCACCTTCTCAAGCCTTACTTCTACTTTTTCAAGGCTTCCCTCCACCTTCTCAAGCCTTACTTCTATCCTATCGAATCTTTTATCTATGCCATCGAACTTGTTCTCTACCTTTTTAAAACCATTCAGAACGATTTCTTTCAATTCCTTCAATTGCGATTCCATATACGTACCTCCAGCTTTATTTTACAAAAAACATATTGGATAACGCAATAATTTAAAAACTTTTTAAGGAGGGGTTTCAGTCGCCTTTCATCGGCTCTACTTCTAAACACAAAAAATAACCTTCCTGGATTTTATGGGTGAGATGTTTCAGTCGCCTTTCATCGGCTCTACTTCTAAACAGAACTGTTGAAAGCGCAAATGGCAAAAGGAGGCAAGTTTCAGTCGCCTTTCATCGGCTCTACTTCTAAACGTAGAATCATACAAAGAGTAAATCCATACAATACTAGAGTTTCAGTCGCCTTTCATCGGCTCTACTTCTAAACTGTTGTTGATAACAGTGCTTGTAATTAGTTTGGATGTTTCAGTCGCCTTTCATCGGCTCTACTTCTAAACTCCTGCCCTAAAAACTGGCGTCAATATTAGATCTACAGACCATTTGCGGCCCAGATGCTGTTTTATGGAAAACCAACCTCTCCAATATGCGTATTCGTCCACTTACTTTCTAAAAAACCACGTATTTTCAAGCACTTAAAAATTGCGGCTGGGAAAAACCTTCCCAGTTGACATAATTTGCTTCCAAATCAACAACTTTCACAAGTTTCCTAAAGTCATGCTTTAGTTTCTCATTTTGCAGCCGGAACAAAATGTATAGTACTACATCATCCTTGCTTAATATTGTAATAGAAGATATTCGTAAAAAACAAGTGGGTTAAAATTTTTTGTTATACCAAAATAGAAATGTCCTATTTTAACCAAGATAAGAATGTCCTATTTTGACGTTTGAAAAACGTTTCTGATAAATCACAAGTCAGTCCGGTCGGGCCGTTGAGACTTTTTTTCGTATTCCATTACCAGCCGAATGCCATCTTTCAAAGGCATTGAAGGCTTCCAACCCGTAACACTTTGGAGTTTTGACAAATCAGCGCAGCTCGATTCGATAGCATCCATGGTTCCAAGGTCCTCGAATTCGACGTTAAATCCGACGCCGTTTTCAACTTTCAGCACGGATGCTATTTCGCCGGCTACCTCTTTAACCGAATGTGCCTGTCCACTACCAAGGTTCACCACTCCATAGGCCTCCTCGCACAGGGCAAGCCTGTAGAGGCCTTCGGCTACTACGCCTGCGTATATAAAGTCAAAGGTGTTTTCCTTGTTATATAATGGAATTAACTTGCCGGAGAGCGAGTCTCTTATCCACCTCGATATGACGTCTTTCGAACCGCAGCCGTACACGCGATATATGCGGGCATTAACCGTTCGGGCCGGACTGACAAAATACTCGTTTACAAAATCAAGCTCCTTTTCCGTGTAATACTTGGCCGCTCCGGTTATGTTCCTTGGCTCTACCTGTGAGTCCTCCGTCAAATAAACTATTCTATTTGGATGTGATAAACTCCTCGATAGATACAGTTGAGGGGAGTAGATGAGGTAACTCGAAGCGAACACGAATACTGCAAGTGAAGGAAGCCTCCTGGCTAAATCCACGATCCTGTGGCTCGCTAACACGTTGTCATCCCAGTTTTTCTTCCAGAACCCGGGCGACTCCTTCGATCTCTCGAACGAGGCCGCAAGATGGAAAATAATATTTGGCTCAAAATCAGCCAGTTCGTCGATAGCCTGAGTTGTGAGGTTTAAGCGTGTATCGGTAACCCCATCGGGAAGCGGACCGTCGTGGGGGTTTTTATCCACGGATACCACATGCGCCCCGGCACGGGATAATATGTTTAGCAGTTCACGGCCTATTACGCCGGAGCCACCGGTTACAAGTACTCGCTTATCTTTTAAAGCCGGTTGCAAAGTTGGCTGCAAAATATGCTCCATTAATTTAGTTCCTCCTGGTAATTCGTCATGGTAATACACCGTGGTTATCATTCATTGCATCGATTACTTTCGAGCACCCTTCACCGGTTATGGTAGCGCGGGCTTTTACGGCCATCTCCTGCCGTAGGGGCCGGTCTTCGGCCAAAGCTACGAATTTATCCGCCAGTTCTCCCTTCGATATGCCGTCGAACCACCCGGAATCGACGAATAACCCGTGCTTTTTTAAGCCGTTTACGAGATAGTCCTCAATGGGAGCCACCCGCCCGACAATCGATGGCACTCCCATGAATGCCAGTTCCCAAACGGTTGTACCGCCGGAGGAGATGGCAACGTCGGTTTGCGACATCAGATTGGCCATGTCGGAAACGTTGTACACCACTTTCTTAGGGCTGGCCATCCTCAGGTTGTCGAGGTGTTTCAAATAGGGGTTGCCGACACCGGCTATGACGGTTACGTCCAGGCCTCCGAGTTCTTTGAGTGCAAGAAGAATTTTTTCGGTATTGTTTTTCAAGTCTATGCCGCCAAGGGTTATCAGCACTTTTTGAGCCCTGTCGGGGACTGCCCCGATACTTTGTCCGATTCTTCTGCTAAAATTTCTAAATTCACGCCTGAGCAATACGAACTCAGGACCGAGAAGAAGTTTTGTGCCGCTGCTGGTTTTATAGTGCAGGTCGAAAGCGTGGAGATTCTGGTTTAGAACCAGGTCGCAGTCGTAAAAGGAAAGTTTTGCCATATCGTCTATAACTGCAAGCCTGTAGCCGTATCCTTTTAAGTACTGGTGGTAAGATTGGTCGAAGTGCAGGCCATCGAGGAGGAGCCACGGCGTATTTGCCGGGGATGAGGTCAGGGATGATACCTCTGCAAGAATCTTACCGCACTCCCTTGACGGGTAGGGTTGATGCAGGCAGTGGACTTCGAATCCCGCGTCCTTTAATCTGCTCACGAGGGCTAAGGGCTCACAGTACGTAACCACCACTACTTCACCGCCTCGCTCTTTCCACGCCTCTCCGAGAGCCATGGCTCGCATCAGGTGGCCGGTACCTACGCCCGTGAATGAGTCCGCTCGCAGCACCAGCGTTTTACCTTGTAAGTCTTCTTTATCGTCCATTTGCCTTCATCATCTTTTTCTGCCGGTAAACTTGCCGGTTATTTTGCCGGCTAACCGGCCGGCTACTTTGTCGATTGACATGCTGGTTAACTTGTAGCCAATCCATGTTAAAAGAACAACACCGCTCATAATTGGCGTCAAAGCCACTGCGACGATTTTATAAACCAGGTCTGCTGCCACCATGCCGGTCGCTTTGGTGGCAGAGAAGGGTTTAAGTTCCAGCCGTATGTTTATTATATACCGTTTGATGCTTCTAATGCGTAAAGAAAATAGAAAAACATTCAGAAAACCAGCCCCGGATACGTTTGACACGGGTACTATGACAACGTCGAAGTCCGCATACCTGAGCTCTTGTGGCAGCCTTGTAAAGCTGAAACTCTTTACGTAGGGGTACACTATAACCCGGGAAACGTTCGTGTAAGTAGCGGCCATCTCCTTACCGTGTACATGGGTCAGGACGGCGAACTTAGCTTCCGGAAAATCCCCCTTAAGCCTCTCTATTACCCGGTCTAAGTGTTGAAAACTGCAAGAGCGTATTATCAGTATGTTCGTCATATCGTTGTCATCGGATTAAACCTACAGTTAAGTTGCCGGGGGGGCGTTGCGGGGGCTCTCCCCCGCAGAAGGGGTAGCGAAAGGCCTCGCTTTTTGAGGCCGAAGCGAGGGGAAGGCTTTCCCCTCCTCATCTCTTTTTCAATAGAAAAAGTTTCAGTGATCGCTATATTCATTTACCTGTACATCGTAAAGGGATACGTAAAAGGCACTCTCAAATTCAGTGCTATATCTCTTTTTACCGGCTTTCTCTTTTTCAGTGCTACCCCCATTTTTGCCACGGCGCACATCAGGGCTTTTAAATAAACCGGTGTATGCTGCTCCATTGTATGGTATAAAACCAGATATACGAGTTTTACCGTGGCCCTCCACATGAGGTCAGCGGGATAGTGTTTCCATATGAGGAGAAACGTGTTTCTGGTATAGTAAAACGGCGCCCGAAAGGAAAGCCTGTTAACGGGAGAGCTTTTGTGGTACGCAACCAGATCCCGGAAGAACTCCACGCTAAATCCGGCGTCCCACACTCTGAAGGATAGATCCACCTCGTTGACGTACAGGAAAAACTCTCCCGGATAGCCTCCAATCTTGTCCATAAGTGACTTACGCACTCCTGCTCCAGCGCCGTTAAAAGACATGGCGTACGTAAGCTGATTCACTTCCTGCCGGGGAGCGGAAACCAAAGAGGCCGGCACATTGTCGGCTGAAATATTGGCGGCTGAAACATTGGCAGAGGAATCAACCGCAGGCCCCGCTACCTTTGCGTAAGCCGAGTAGTCCCTTACGTCGAAGGCGGCTATGCCAAGGGTTGGGTTTTCCCTGAATTTTTCGACCATCTTTTCTATGGCGTCGAAGGCGGGGAAGCTGTCGTCATCCAGTATCAGTACGTATTGTCCCTTAGCGTTGAAAAACCCTACGTTGTAGGCGTCGACGCCGAGATTGCCGTCCATGAAAAAAAGCCTGAGCCTGGGGGATAACTTTTCGGCCATATCAAGGAGCATCTCCCTGGTGCCGTCGGTTGAGGCGTTGTCCACTACCAGAATCTCCACCCGTGCGTACCCCTGCGATGCAAGCATTTCGATAGTCTCTCTCAGGTCGTTTCTTCTATTATACGAAAGCACTACGGCGCTAACGAGGGGACCGTTTGTTGTATCGTTATCCAATGTGGTGTTGGCTATCGTGTCGTTGTCCATTGTGTTGTCCATTCGATTATTCATTAATACAATATCCCGTCTGCGCAATATCCCGCCGGAAGTTATTTAAACCCGCATTTATTTAAAGTCACATTTATGTACTCTTCCCTGTGTTTATCGAAATCTGCCTTAAAGGCTATAGCCTGTAACGCCGGCAGTACGTTTCCGTATCGGTCGGTGTAAACGTCCAAACGTCCGGGTACATCGAGTGTACTGGCGTCCAGTATGACGTGGCCAACGTTGACGTAGTTCAGCTTCGGCAGATCCTCTTCTGCGTAAATGGCCAGGAAGTTTTTAGGCGTATCCAGGTTTAGAACCATGCCGTCTTCGAAATCTCTCCTGCCGCCCACGTCGTTTAGACCGTCTGCCAGGGCCTGGCTTAGTATGGCACTTGTATTGGTCTTTTCGAATACGCCGCACGTGAAAAGTGCGGTATAGGCATCGAGAAAAAGGGCATACATCGACGTGCGTCCGCCGTACTTTTTGAAGAACCGCACTCTGTTTCTCCAGAAATAGTAAGTAGGCGCAAGGTTTTTCTTGTTCGAGGTTCCCATGTGATGCCATACCAGGGATGAGGCTACCACGAAGATTGAGTAGCCGAATCGGCGCATTCTCCATGCCCACTCTATGTCATCCCAGTAGATGAAATAACTTTCCTCCATGGCCCCGCACTTCTCTATGGCCGACCTGCGAACTATCGACGCGCAGGCGGGGACATAATCGGTCTCTATGTTTGCCACAAGAGCACCGTGCACGGTTTCGGAATAACCCTTTTTGTGAGGAGCAATCGTGGCGTGTTCCCAGTCTAAGCCGGCACCGAACTCCTGAAGAGTGCCCGGATTACTCATGGAATATATCTTCGAACCCGCCATGGCGGCATTATGTGTGCTTTCCATGAAATTTACAAGTTCATCGATGGCCCTGGAGTCCAACTGTACGTCGTTGTCCAGCAGGACAAGGTAATCGTAATCACGATTAGACCTCAATGCCTCCCTTATGCCGTCGTTGAACCCACCCGCTCCACCCCTGTTTACAGCATTCCTTATAAGTGTCACGGAGTCGCCGTAAGTGTTCGCGACTGATTCGGCAGAGCCGTCGGTGGAGGCGTTATCGACCACAAATACGTCTAATTCGGTTAATACGTCCGATTTAATGAAATTTCCGCTTTGGGCGGGCGGGTGGGCACGCAACGTCTGCCCTATAACGGACTCAAGGCAACCCAGCAGGTAGTCCTTTTTATTCCAGTTGCATATTACGGCGGCAACCCTTTTTCCGCGAGGGCTCAAGCCAACCTCCGGGGCCCGAAAAAAAACGGTCCCGGCATACCGCATACCATGTTGCATACCATGTCGCGTGCTATTTTGCATACCACGATGCATATCATTATCATAGAGTTACCTGTATTATAGCGTTGTCTGTCAATATATCGATAAGTTCGGGGAAAAATCCTCTCCCTCTATAAACCCAAGGCCGGCCAACTCCATGGCTATCTCGTCGGCGTACATGGAACCTATGAAAACGAAATACTCTTCCCTGCCGCTTTTCCTTAAGTAAGACGGGCTGTAAACGGGCAGGCCTGCGTATGACTTCTTTTGAGGATTACCGTCGACAAAGCCATCGACTACCAGGCCAATAAGCCCCAGGTTTTTCAACGTTCGTGCTCCTCCGTCTCCAGCTCCCCATACGAGTATGTGCCGTCCCGCTATAAGGGCTGGAAGTGGTTTCAAAACAGTTTCGATCTCTTTAGTTAAAGCCACGCGCAAGACATCCTCCACCCCGGTAAGGGCAGCGTCGAGTTCCGGTAGCAACGTCGATTTCGTTGGCAAGACCTGGGAGGGGCCACCGGGTTTAACAAAACTCCCGATACTTTTAAAGTTTTTGGCACTTTCGGCATTTGCCGAACCCACCCCTTTCGGGCCGGTTCCACCCGAAGACCTTCCGGGTACCCACCCGCTTTCCGGGTTATAATCGTGTGACGGGGCATTTACCATCCGTAAAAGAGACGGGCTGGAAAGGGCGCCCTTTCTCGCGTAATATTTTTGCAGAAACCTCACTGCCGGCAACAGGCGCCCGGGCACTTCGGGCACTCCGGCCTCGCTGCCGGGTTTATTCGTAGCAACGTCGTTTGCAAGCGCCTCTACGGCTAGTTTGTCTACGCTATCGATGGCGCTCATGACTGCGTACGCCGGTTCCTTTAAAGCGGTATCCAGTTTTTGCCAACGTTCTACGTCCTTTAGCTCCATCCCCCTGTACCAGTTGATTTCGGGATGCCTGGAAAATAGTCGGGCGACTCCTTTCCCACGGGTAATCTGTAAGTTACAAAAGCCCGACGGCGTGAGGCAATGGTCATGGGTAGTGCGGCATTGAGGTGCATAGAGTATTTTTACACCGAGCTTGTACAACCTGTATCCAAGGTCGATGTCTTCGGAGGATGGGCCCGTAAAACCCTCGTCAAATAAACCTGCTTCGAAAACACGGGACTTAGGCAAACTCAGGTTACATGTGTAAAATACGCTGTAGTCGTATATAACGCCGTCAGTCAACCTGTAAAACTCAAAAAGCAGGTTTGTGTTTTCCAGCAGGTAACCGAAGGGAGACGCGGTAAACCACGACGGAAAAGAAAAACTTCCCAGCACTGCGAGGTTATCGTCGGCGGTGTTCTCTAAAGTCCTTAAATGCTCTTCCACCAGGGTTGGAGCACCTATAGCATCGTCGTTCAAAAATAGTACCCACCTGCCGCCGGCGTGGTGCAATCCCATGTTTCTTGCGGAGGCAGGCCCGCGGTTATCCTGTGGCAGGTAACGTAGTTCCATGGCTGAAGAGTAATTTTTCACCATAGCCGCAGTGTCGTCCGTAGAGCCGTCGTCACACACGATAACCTCGAAACGGCCCGGTGGCACACTTTGCACAGAGAGTGCATCCAGGCACTTCCTCAGCACCGTGCACCGGTTGTACGTTGGTATAATAACGCTCAACGATACCACGTTAACGATACCTCATTAACGATACCACGTGATACCTCAATTGATAATACCGTGCAGGCGATACTAAGTTTAACGATACTACGTTAACGAATTTGGAGACCTGTTTGTTGTTCATGATATTCCTGTGGCTCATGATATTCATATCGACTTATTCTCAGGCTTACTTAAGTATATCCGACTTCTTAAGCATATTCGATTCAGCGAAAGAATTTGATTTAACGAACATATAAAGATTACAATAGATTACAATAATACTAAACATTATAGAATTTATGCGGGCAAAATATCAATTGGATTGGCTAATGGCGTTTTAGCTAATAAGAATATACCGGATCGGAATAATATGGACATTACTATCAATATGAATATACTAGAAAGATGGACATCATGAACGTTTATGGATAGTAAGAATACTCTTCCCAGGATCTCGGTCATTACTCCAACTCTGAACCAGGGCAGGTACATAGAGTACACAATCCAGAGCGTCATCGCCCAGGCTTACCCCAACTTCGAGCACATAGTGGTAGACGGCGGTTCAACCGACGGCACACTCGAAGTATTGAAAAAATATCCCCACCTGAAGTGGGTATCCGAAAAAGACAACGGACAAGCGGACGCCCTCAACAAGGGAGTAGCCCTGGCAAGCGGTGACGTAATCGCCTGGTTGAATTCGGATGACTACTATTGCTTAAACACTTTCCATACCATCGCCGATGCTTTTGGAAAGAGACCGTACGCCAAAGTAATCGTTGGGCAGACCCTGCTCCTTTTCGAAAATACGATGATTAGTAACGTATCCCAAAACCGCGAACTCGACTTCGAAGACATGATCAGGTACTGGGACGAATGGATACCCCCGACGCAGCCGTCGGTTTTTTTCAAGTCTGGCTTATTCGATGAAGCCGGGCTCTTCGACACTTCGCTCCACTATACCATGGACTTCGATTTCTGGTTAAAAGTAAGCCTCAAACACAGGTTTTACCTTATACCCGAAACTTTGGCCGTGTACAGGTTCCATGGAAAGTCAAAGAGCGGCTTTGCCGACTGGTCAAGTTTTTATCCGGAGTACAACGAAGTTTACGGGAGATATAAGAAACACTCGACCATACTCCCCGACGGACCCCTGGCTACGATGGCAATCGCTTTAAGCCGTGAGGAACTCGATAAATCCCGGTGGTATCTGGAAAAAGTTAAAAATACGCTCTTCCACCTCGCTTCGCAAAAGATTCACGATATCGAGGTTATCGTAATCACGGACGTAAATGAGCCGCAGGGAGTACTCGACTTGTCAAACCTGCCCTTTACCGTCGGGTTTGCCGGCGTATCTAAGCTGGACGACAAGTCTTTTTACCATGCCGTGGCGGAAAACGCAAGAGGTTTTGCTCTCCTGTGCCCGTCTATAGAGATGCCTTTAGATATGCGTTGGTTTTCGGCCGGCCTGACCTTCCTGCTCACAAACCGGGACACTCTCGCGTACGTGGAAGACCCGTCTTTACGGACTTTGCCGGCAGAGCACGGCACAATTATCCCTGCATCCGGTGCCTCTGCACCCGGTACCTCAACGTCCGGTACTTCGTCATTCGACACATCCACGTTGGCAGGCACGGGAGGCCCGCATATACTCGTAATCAGCGATGCGATGAAAGTGCCGCGCCCCTTTACATACCCCCGGCACGCCGCGCCGCTGATAACTTTCATCGTGGCCGTTAACGGAGAGCCGCCACATATGGTATACAATAGCCTGTTTTCGATTTACGAAAACTGCACCGGTTACCCGTACGAGGTATTTTGCGTAGCCTGTAGGGGGGACACCGTCGATTACATCCGTACCACCTGTAACGCCTTTATTTTCGAAACCGAAACCGGCACTGTCGAAACCGGTACTTTCGAAACCCACACCGTCTGTTTCGGGACATTAAACGAAGCGGCACAATCGGCCGGTGGCAAGTATATGATCTTTCTGTCGGCGAGAGTGGTTTTAACTCCATCTTCGATTTCTCCGATAGTAGAAACCTTCTCAGATTTCCCCCGCTCAGGCATAGCCGGCGGTAAGACAATTTATATTACGGGAATCATAGATAACGCCGCCTGTATAGTACTCGACAATGGTACGAGCATGAAATACGGCTGGTGTGAGCCAAAACGGGATCCCGGGTACGAATACGTCAGGGAAGCCGATTTCTTTCCTATGGGCTTTTTTGCCATAAGAAACAAGGTGTGGACAGACACCAAAGGGTTTGACACTTCTTACTCACCGTGGAGCTGTCAGGATGCCGACCTGTGCTTTGCCGTAAGCGAATTGGGTTATAGCGTCGTATACCAACCCGAATCGGAGGTTATTAATTACGACACGAGAGAACTGATCGGACTAAAAGGATTAAATGGACTAAACGTTTGGCAGGGAGCCATAAAGGAATATGGAGCAACCGACTTTGTTCGATTCCAGGAGAAGTGGAGGAACCGGCTCGAAGGGAGGCTCATCCGCTCCGATAAAGTATTAATCGAACGATCTATCGTTGTTGGCGGCAAATCCTGGGTACTGTTTCTGTGCCATAAGCTCTCCGTAGATGGCCCGTCGGCGCGATCCATAGGATTACCGCTGGAATCGTTTAAAAACGCGGGTTTCAACGTGGCCATACACACGGAGGAAACTATTTTTGCCGAAGGCCATCGTTGGTTAAGAAGACGAGGTTTTAAGGTCTTCTACAATGACGTGGATTTTTACGAGTTCATAAGAGACAACGCCCTCCACTTCGACGTGGTGTGGTTAGAGGACCGCAGCATCGCACTTCACAGGGCTCCCACGGTACGCAGGTTCTCAAGGGGCTTACTAATATACGATGCCTCTGTTATAACCGAAGGAGAGGATTTTAGCACTGCTTTAGCTTCGTATGAGAATTTAGCACCGTATGCGAACGTCTCTCCTTTACAGAGATTACAAATGGCCAAAGACCGGTTAATAGCTACTATCGTGGACGTCGCCTTCACTGCAAGTACGCGGTATGGTCAGTATCTCTCCTCTTTCGATCATGCCCTGGTGGTAAAACCCCTGCCTCATGAGCCTGCAATGGACGTAAAGGAAACGATGGAGAAGATGGCCGATTCCAGGACAAGAATAATTTACGGAAATGGTCCTGAAATTTACGGAGAGATAATCAGGCTGGAAAACGAGATAAAAAGAATCGCAGGTGAGGAGTTCCGGAAAACCGTCGAAAATTCCAGGGGGCGCCCCCTTTACATATGGGGAGCCGGCAGGGGAGGCAGAGAAACGCGCCAACTGCTTGCCTCGGTAGGTGCCGAAGCGGAGGCCTTCCTCGACAAAAAACCTGACAAGTGGCTCACTACCGTCGATGGCCTTCCCGTTTACGACCCGGTATCGGTGTTGAAGAAAGACACTCGCAAAGATTTTCCCTTTGTGGTTATCGGCTCTATTTACGGCAGTGCCATATCGTC
>JADFXJ010000112.1 GCA_015233615.1 Nitrospirota bacterium | reverse complement strand
GGCATTGGGCAGGGACTTGAGAGTAAAATATTCGATCCGTTCTTTACTACAAAGGATCTTTCGAAAGCAACCGGTTTAGGGTTATATATGTCCAAGACCGTTATCGAACACAATATGAACGGGAAAATATATGCCAAAAACCTCACTAAAGGGGCCGTGTTTACTATCGAACTGCTGAGTACATGACTTTTAACTTTAAAATACTTTATGCTTTGGTTTAAAATAACCTGTCGAACGTTTATGTTGTTGTTTTAGTTCAGACGGCATCAACGCAAATGTCACAGACGGCATCCGATATTGCAATGTCGGTCTTCAGTTCGGTTCTCAAGTTTGCGATGTCTGTCTTAAGTTCCGTTCTCAAATTCGCAAAGTCAGCCTTTGTCGCACAGTCTTTTGATGATTCACTTCTATTGAAGACATCGACCAGGGCCTCTACGGCCTCGTCACCAAACTTTTCTCTTAAAATCCTCGGTATCGTAATAACACTCATATTCCAACCATACCAGAAGAAAAGCTTTAATGCAATCTAAAGTTTATCGTAGGTGGATAAGATGTGACTTTTCCGGAATATAGAGCCATTGTCCTGTCCTTACCTTCTCTTGTCCTTTTCGTCATTCCGGGCAAGTCCCGGAATCAGCGCCGTCAGCCGCATTCGCGGGCCTTTGTATTGCATCCCACTGGATTCCGCTATATATTACCTTATCACCAGGTTATGTGGAAAGTGTCTGCCTCATAAAAAGGCCTAATTATTTAGTTTCCTGCGCAGGGTGCGAAGCCCGATGTTGAGGAGCCTTGCCGTCTTTGTGCGGTTACCGCCGGTATAATTCAGCGTATGCCTGATTATAATGTCTTCGGCCCGGGCCAGGGGTGTCCCTAAAGGGATGCAGATTCCGGAATCATCTTTCGCCATATTCAGGTTTACCGTCTCTTTTGGACGGTCTTCCAGGTGCGGGTAAACGTGTATAGGCAGTACCTGCGTGATGTCCTGAGGAAGGAGGGTAGCCACTCTGGTCATGACGTTTCTCAGTTCCCGCACGTTACCTTTCCAGGGGAGCTGCTCCAGGAGGTCTATCGTGGCCGGAGAGAGGCTGGGGTATGGTGAGATAATGCCCATTTCGGCGAAGGCCCTGCCCAAAAAATAGAGGGCCAGGTAAGGGATGTCCTCCAGCCGCTGCCTTAGTGGAGGCAGGTGGACGCGCAGAACGTTTAACCTGTAGTACAGGTCTTCCCGGAAAAGGCCATCCTCAACGGCCTTATAAAGGTCTATCCTCGTTGCGGCTATGACCCTGACGTCTATGGGCACGGGCTTTTCACCTCCAACGCGGTACAATTGGTTGTCCTCCAGGACGCGCAGAAGTCTAACCTGCAGTAGCATCGGCATATCCCCGATCTCGTCAAGGAATAACGTGCCGCCGCTTGCGCCTTCGAATTTACCCAGTCGCCTTGACGTTGCGCCGGTAAAAGCTCCCTTTTCGTGGCCGAAGAGTTCGTCCTCGATTAGTCCTTCTGGAATGGCGCCACAGTTGACGGCAAAAAAAGGGCCGTCAGCGCGTTTGCTGAGGACGTGTATGGCGCGTGCCACTATTTCCTTGCCGACTCCGGTTTCGCCCGAGATTAGGACTGTCTGGCTGGATGCGGCGATGCCGGGAAGGTTAGCAAGCGCCTGATACATGGCAGGAGAACGGAATTGGAAATAGGGGCGAAGACGAACCACAAGCGGGTCCACTACGGCCAACGCCGTACTGTTGCCAGTAAGCCTTCCCAGCCTCAGCTCCACCATTTGGGCGAAACGTTCCGGCTCTATGCCAAAGTGCAGATAGTCCTCGATGCCGTCGGTAAATAGATCCGGTATCGTATCTGCAGAGGAGTCGGTGCCTATTAAGTAAAAGAGCCTTCCCGGAGACTCGTAGCGCTTGAGGAGGCGCTTGACGAACCCCTTGACGAGCCCATTAGAGGCTTCGTCGATTACCTGTACCGATGATTTGTCCACAGGGGAGGTCTTGCCCGCCTGAGAAGCTTTGTCCACTGCGCAGTCCTTACCAATGCAGGTAGCCTTGCCCATGGGATGAATCGCTATCAACACTACCTGGATATTGTTTCGGTCAAGGAGATTGGCAGCATCCTCTATGGTCTTCGCAAAAGTTACTTTCCCCCCCAGGCTCTCAAAATACCTTGACAGAGAGCCTAAGGGAGACGGTTTTGGGTCGATTATCAGAAGCCTTATATCCGTCAGGTCTGGCTTATGCTGGACCATACTATATATTCCTTTGGCTATTCCTTTGGATATCCCTCTACCGACCCCTCACCTATTTTTCTACAGATTGCCTTCTGTGATTACCCCTCGTTTTTCGGTTTTATGAGGTTTAAAAACGGTGTGATCAGATCTATGGGAAGAGGGAATATAATCGTCGAATTCTTTTCGGCTGATATTTCGGTTAGAGTCTGCAGGTATCTCAACTGCAGCGTCGCAGGCTCGGTGGCGATTATCTTGGCAGCGTCGGCAAGTTTTTGTGCCGCTTGCTGCTCACCCTCGGCATGTATTATCTTTGCCCTTCTTTCCCTTTCGGCTTCGGCCTGCTTGGCTATGGCCCTCTGCATCTCTACGGGAAGATCGACGTTTTTCGTCTCCACTGCGGTTACCTTAATACCCCATGGCTCGGTTTGCTGGTCTATTATCCTCTGGAGATCTACATTTATATCTTCTCTCTTTGACAGGAGGTCATCGAGGGCACTCTGGCCGAGTATGCTCCTCAGTGTAGTCTGCGCTATCTGGCTCGTGCCGAAGTAAAAATCTTCGATCTCGGTTACCGCCTTTACCGGGTCTATTACTCTGAAGTAAACCACGGCGTTTACCTTAACCGAAACGTTGTCTTTCGTTATGACGTCCTGGGATGGAACGTCCATCGTAACGGTTCTCAGGCTGACCCTTACGAGTTTGTCCACCATAGGTAATATAATGACAAGCCCGGGACCCTTAAGAGGAATAACCCTTCCTAACCTGAAAACGACGCCTCTCTCGTACTCGTTTAATATCTTGATTGCGCTCCATAGAAAAAAAACACCCACTAAAATGAGGAAAAACATGTAAGAAGAACCTGCAAACATTGATATACCTCCCTTGATTGAGATGAAAAGTTAAGTTTTTTCTGCCGACTTCGCTTTTACGTTTAGTTTCAGGCCGTCTACCGAGATTACTACTACCTCCTTTCCCTTTTCTATTGGGACTTCACTCTGTGCTCTCCATAATTCGCCATGAACGAACACCGTTCCGTCTGTAGAAGTTATATCCGTGCGGGCCTTCCCAACCATTGCGGCCAGCCCCTCGACTCCCGTAACCGGCTTACGCTTCCACGCCCTGTAGGCCATGCCTACTATGGTCAGAAAAAAGGCGGCGGTAGTGAGTGCAGCCAATACGATCAATTGTATAGAAAGTTTTGCGTATGGAGAAGTTTTTTCGAAAAGCATCAAAGACCCCATGATCATCGATATAATTCCACCCAGGGCCAGTGCTCCGTGGGAGACGATTTTAATTTCCAGGATAAAGAGTATAATGGCCAGTATTATGAGAAGCAGGCCTGCGTAGTTCACCGGTAGCGTGTTCATGGCGTAAAACGACAGTATGAGCGATACTCCGCCTATGATTCCCGGGAATAGGGAACCGGGGTTCGAAATCTCGAAAAATATTCCGAAAAGGCCGATTAGCATTAGTATGTATGCCACGTTGGGATCGGATATGACGCTCAGAACCTTAAGCCGTGCACCCATCTCGCTTTCGGTGGCGCGAGCGTCTTTCGTGTGGAGTTGCAATTCTTTCCCGTTAATCGTAACTTTCCTGCCGTCCGCTTTTTTCAGGAGATCCTGAACGTTGTCGGCTATGAGGTCTACGACGTTGAGAGAGAGGGCCTCCTTGTCTGTCACCGAAACGCTTTTTCTGACGGCGTCCTCTGCCCACTTTTCGTTTCTTCCCCGGGTGGCTGCTATCGATTTAATGAAAGCGACAAGATCGTTGGTCGCTTTCTCAGCCATTGTTGGGCTCATGTCTCCATGGAGGGTAACCGGGTGGGCCGCTCCTATGTTGGTTCCCGGTGCCATGGCTGCCACGTGGGCCGCCATTGTTATAAACGTGCCGGCGGATGCCGCCCTTGCCCCCGATGGAGAGACGTAAACGATTACAGGCACGTTGCTCTGATTTATACCCTTGACGATATTTCGCATAGAGTCAACCAGTCCGCCGGGGGTGTCGAGCTCTATCACGATAGCTTCGTATTTCTCCTCGCCGGCCTGTTTTATACTGTTTAATATGAATTCAGCCGATACCGGGTTTATGGGGGATGCGATTTTTATGGAAAGTACCCGGTTTTCCTGGCCGAAAGAAGACTCCTGGTAAAGCAGCGGCAGGATTAAAGCGCTAAAAATGAATATCGCTTTTCCTATTTTTCCGTAAAGGCGTTTTTTTATAACTTTCTTCATAACCATAATAGATTATACACTATATTATACACCATTGTGTTTTAGAAATTATAACACGTCCAAAAGATATATAGCGAATTTAGCGAATTTAACGAAAAATTTACTGTAAAGTTAATTGGCGAAAAACAATCGGCTGAACTTTACCGGTGAAAGCGAACCCGCGAAAAGGCAAACCTTGCCGTCCTGGCCGGGCACTTCGTTTAAGATCCAAAATTATTTTTCCGTACGGGTCGAATCGATTTTGCCTTAAAATTTTGATTTGAGAGTATCGGCGATGGCCCTTGTCTCTCTGGAAGGTTCGATGCCTAGTTTGTTGGACAATATTTTCCTGCACCGGTTGTAGGTGGCCAGAGCTTCTGCCTTTCGGCCAAGCTGCCGGTAGCATGCCATTATCCGTCTGTACTGGGTTTCCATCAGATCGTTGACCTCCAGCGCCTTTTGGCAGCATTCTATGCTGTCGAGCCACCGGCCTTTCGACTCGTAATAATTGCCGAGTTTCTCGCAAATAGGAATAAACCTGGCCCTGAAACGTTCTCTCATCGTCGTGGCCCACGGTTTGTTTTCTTCCATGGATAGGAAGTCTCCTTTATACAGGTTGAAAGCCTTTTGGGATAATTTTACAGCGAACTCCGCTATCTTATTGTTTTCGGTATCGAACATGTGGTTTTCGCTCCATATGTCGTCAACCCTGTCCACGATGCGTTGAAACATCAGCGAGTCTACCCATGTGTATTGCGGGTCTAAAGTTATGCGTCCCTCCTGAAGGCGAATGGCCTTTTCGCATCCGAGCATTTGGCGAAGGCGGTGCAGGGTGGTCTTGAAAGACTGGTGGGCGGAATCGCCGTCGGCCTCCGGCCAAAGGGCGTCGGTCAACTGCGTTTCCGTAATCTCCGTGCATCCTAATGCTATGATAGTCTTAAGCATGCAGATGGGTCTTTGCTGTACTTTGCCGGTGAAGTCCAGGGGTTTGTCCTGTTTCAGGAGTTTGAACTGGCCAAAGGTATAAATTTTTAAGAAATATGACCAATTGTCGAGGTTAAGAAGCGTATTTTCGTGTTTTACGTCCCGTTTGTTTACTATTTCCCTGGCGTTGTCTACGGACCTTCTTATCTTTGACAGGAAGACCTCCAGGTCCGGCGGCTTTGTCAGAAAATCGTCTGCGCCGAGCTTTATAGCCTTTACTGCGACGGGTACTTCACCAAAAGCGGTAAGAATGATAATGGGGATATTGGGGTCGATGTATTTTAACTTCTCCATCGTTTCTATTCCGTCCATGTCGGGCATTCTTAGATCGAGCAACACAAGTGCCGGGGCTTCCGTTTTAAACAACTCAATGGCCTTTGTACCATTTGGTGCGTCAACGGGGGAGAACCCGTTTTCGATTAAAGCGCTGCACAATGTTTCACGTACGTCTTTTTCGTCATCTACGACGAGTATTTTGGACATTATACGACCTGCTTCGATAAATGTTTTTGATAATTCTATGTTCTATTGTATGAGCCCTGTTTACGACCTCTTTAATGTAACAGAATCCTCTTTAGAAAGTCAAACTAATTTAATCGGGCTTCTACCCCATGTGCAGTCGCTTCTGATGGCCAGATACCTACGCGGAGATCTCGACGGTTATCCGCCATTTATCTGGAAGTGAGTTCATCGGTGTAGCCCCCGTGCGGGGGGGGGATTGAAACGGAGGATTAACCCTACAACGTCATCTCTGGGCTAAATCGTCGATATTACAGAGAAAGCTTAAAACGGACAAAGAGGTTAACATCTTGATTTCAAAGGTGATTAATTGTAAATGTCGTTGTAGGGTTATATAAAAGATTCGCCTTAATAGTATACCAGAATTATAACAGGAGTCAAAATATCTCTGCAGAACAGAACCACTAAGAATTGAAATTGGCCGGATTTCGTGCAAGTCCGGGAATCTGTCCTTGAATGTTGTCTTTGCCCTGCCGTCATTCCGGCTTGTCCGAAATAGTCCTTCGTCGCTGCGCTCCCCCTTTACGTCATTCCAACCACACGCCGTCATCCCACACCTTATCGTCATTCCGGCTGGAGCCGTTAGCCGAATTCGCGGGATTCGCAGGCCGGAGTCGCCCTTGCCCTTTGTCGTCACTGCCGTCTGGAGTCGTCAGCAGAGCCGTCAGCCGCATCACGAGCCAGAATCGTGTACTCAGCCTCATTGTACGGTAATTCTTACCTCGTTCGTAATTCCAAACCCCTTCCGTCACCCTCCATACATCGTCATTCCGGCTTGTCCGGAATCGCCCTTGTACTTGCTTTTGCCATGATATGAGTTATTCCGATGAATTTTTAAATATTTTTTACTTTTATGCAAAGAAAGATGAGTGTGTATCCTATCTGTAACCTCCCGTCTGATATACTATAAGTCAATATCGTTTAACATAGTGTAAAAGCATATATGATGCCTTAAAATGTAAGGAACTCTACAAACGGATGAATGGTTACTATTTCTTATGAATAAAAATCCTGTTGCGCATATTTCAGACGATGGCAGAAAACACAATCTATATGATCATCTGATAGGTACTGCGCATATTTCAAGGAAGTTTGCGGCCGAGTTCGGTTGCGGCGGGTGGGGCTACTTAGCCGGGCTTTGGCATGATTTGGGTAAGTACTCGCCTGAGTTTCAAAAATATATCCGGAGTGCGGGCGGGATTGATGCACACATAGAAGGTATAAAGGGTCGTGTGGATCATTCAACTGCGGGCGGTTTTTATGCAGTCGAAACCTTCAAAAGCATGGGTCGTGTGTTTGCATACATCATTGCCGGACACCATGCAGGGTTACCGGATTGGGAAAGCGATAAGTCAGGTATGGCTTCACTTGAACAACGACTACGGCCGGAAAAGAAGAAACTTCTTGAATCCGCACGCTCAATCAGTATCCCAAACGACATTCTTGAGCAGTCCTTGCCTTCCGAGAAGCCGCCTAAAAAGAGTTTGGAACCGGCTTCGGAACTGGCGTTGTCCCTTTGGGTGCGTATGCTTTTTTCATGTTTGGTAGATGCCGATTTTCTTGATTCAGAGGCGTTTTTTGAACCTGAAAGGGCCGCGGTACGCGGCGCATATCCTTTGATTGAGAAACTCCTGTCCATGTTTGACGACTACATGATTGGCAAACTGAAAGAGGCACCCAACACGGACGTTAACCGGATACGTAAAAGAATACTCGATCAATGTAGGGTTAAAGCGTCAGAACAGCCTGGAATTTATACTCTTACCGTTCCAACCGGAGGAGGTAAGACACTGTCGTCAATGAGTTTTGCTCTCAACCACGCTGTGAAATACCACAAGAACCGTATAATATACGTTATCCCCTATACGAGCATCATAGAACAGACCGCGAATGAATTCCGTAAAATATTCGCCGATGCAGTAATCGAACACCACAGCAACCTTGACACAGAGAAAGAATCCGCCCGATCACGTCTTGCCTGCGAAAACTGGGACGCACCGATAATCGTCACAACTTCGGTACAGTTTTTTGAATCTTTATTTGCAAGCCGTACAAGTCGTTGCCGTAAACTTCACAATATAATAAACAGTGTAGTCATACTCGATGAAGCACAGCTTCTGCCTCCGGATTTTCTGAACCCAATTCTCAAAGCGATAACCGAACTGAAACAAAATTACGGTGTTACATTTGTTTTCAGCACTGCCACGCAGCCTGCCCTTAGCCCGCATAAGACGTCCGATTTCAACTTCGAAGGGTTGCCAGAGACGGGAGAGATCGTGGAAGACACTGATAAGCTCCACAACGAACTGAAACGAGTGGATGTCCGGGTAATAGACGATCTTGATACACCGCAGCCATGGGAGGATATTGCCAGGCGCCTTCGTGAGCATGATTCGGTACTCTGTATCGTTAATCGCCGGGATGACGCTCGTACATTGTGGGAACTTATGCCGGAGGGAACATTTCACCTTTCGGCTCTTATGTGCGGTGCACACCGGTCGGAGAAAATAGCGGAAATAAAGAAACTATTAAAGAGTGGACAGCCTGTCCGGGTAATTAGTACGCAACTGGTTGAAGCTGGAGTGGACTTAGATTTTCCGGTAGTATATCGCGCACTTGCCGGACTGGATTCCATAGCACAGGCGGCCGGTCGCTGCAACCGTGAAGGGTCGCTGGTAAACCGTGAGGGGTTGCCGGTCAAAGGGCTGACTTATGTATTTACTCCGCCTAGCAAAATCCCGGCCGGTCATCTTCGCCAGACTGCCGAGATAGGATGCCGCCTGCTGAAAGATGAAAAAGCCGATCCCCTTGCACCGGAACGGTTCGAGACGTTTTTCCGTGAGTTTTACTGGATCAGAGGCAGCAGGCTGGATGAAAAGAACATCATCGACCTTCTAAAAAACGATCCCGAATTCCATGTCAGTTTCCGCGAAGCGGCAGGAAAATTCAAACTAATCGATGACACCGCTTATGCACCGGTTATAGTATGTTATCCGAATGACAAATTGATTAGTTTGTTAAAGTTAAAGGGTGAGCAACCTGACCGTTGGCTCAAACGCAGGCTTCAGCGCTACGTGGTGAACCTGCCTCGCCGGGTACATGAGCAGTTGGTCTCATCTCGTGCCATTTATGAAATACATCCGGGAATATTCATTCAGGGACACTCGGCGCTTTACCACGAGAAACTGGGCTTTTGTCCCGATAAATCCATTGTCTATGAACCGGATGAGTTAATATGTTGAATTATCTGAAGGAGGGTTTATGTCTGAAACCGAAAGAAAGAGCCGACCTTTTAGACTAAAGGTTTGGGGTGAGAACGCTTGTTTTACACGTCCGGAGATGAAAGTTGAGCGAGTCTCATACGACGTCCTGACGCCTTCGGCTGCAAGGGGAATACTGGAAGCAATCTTGTGGAAACCGGCCATCTGCTGGCATATAATACAAATCGATGTACTTAAACCCATCCGTTGGGAATCGGTACGACGAAACGAGGTTGGCAGCTTGATGTCAGATCGTACAAACGGTATTTTTATCGAAGATAAACGGCAGCAAAGAGCCGGTCTTTTACTTCGTGACGTAGCATACACAATTCACGCATACTTCGAAATAACGGAGAAAGCAGAGTCGGAGGATACACTCGTCAAATTTCAGGAGATGTTTCTGCGTCGCGCAAAAATGGGACAACGATTTCATCAGCCATATCTCGGCTGTCGGGAGTTTGCTGCCCACTTCGAGCCTATAACAAACAACGAACCGATGCCTGTTCCGATTTCGGAAAGTCGTGAACTTGGCTACATGCTTCACGACATATCCCACGACAATACCACAGACAGGGTTAACCATCATTTATGTACCGACAAATGTACATCGCACTTTTTCCGGGCGGTACTTGAAGACGGCCGCATGAAAGTACCACCGCTTAACAGCCCGGAGGTGAGATCATGATCTTGCAGGCACTTAATAATCTCTACCTTAGGAAGAAAGATGAATTACCGCCGGAGGGATTTGAACGGAAAGAAATCCCATTCCTGATAATTCTTGATCTGGATGGCCATTTTAAAGGTTTACAGGACACCCGTAGCCGCAAAGGGAAAAAACTGATTGCAAGACAGTTTCGGGTCCCGAAAGAGTATGGGCGGTCGGGAAAAAACGCATGGCAGGTAACAAATTTGTTATGGGACCACTATGGTTATGTGTTGGAGTGGCCAAAGTCTGATTCAGATATCGATAAAGAAATGGCACGTAAACAACACAATACGTTTATGTCGGAAATTGAAACCCTACAGTCAACCTATCCCGATGATAAAGAGATCATGGCTGTATATCTCTTCTTGTTGTGCTCGACTCAAAAACAGCAAGTTTTTAACGACCCATTATGGTCTGAGTGTAAGAAAATACCCGGATGTAATCTAAGTTTTTGCTTGAACGACAAAACGGCTCTTATCTGCGACAATGATAATGTCCGTGAATATGTAGCAAATTCAATCGAACTTGAAGACGAAGACGATGATACGTTGCCATCGGTAGATATTAAAGGTGTTTGTCTCATAACAGGAGAGAGTTCTTCAATAGCTCGTCTGCATCCAAGAACACCAATTGCAGGAGCAAAGAGTAACGCAAAACTTGTGTCTTTTCAAAAAAACATGGGTTTTGATTCATACGGGAAGCAGCAAAGCTACAACTCACCAACGAGTAAGCGTGCAACATTCTCATACACTACAGTGCTTAACCATATGCTAGCTAAAGATTCACGCCAAAAACTTTATGTAGGTGACGCAACAACCGTCTTTTGGGCTGAGAGTAGCAATACTTTTGAAGACATTTTTGCATCTCTCTTTGGAGAACCATCTAAAGAAAACCCGGAGCAAATGAATAAGGCCATATATGCTCTTTATTCATCCCCGGAAACAGGCGCTCCACCTTTGTTTGATAAGGACTACACTCCGTTTTACGTTCTCGGTCTTGCGCCTAACTCCGCAAGAATTGCCATCCGATTCTGGCACGCTGGAACGGTAGACAAAACCGCCCGCAATATCCGGCAACATTTTAATGATTGCGATATTGTCCATGGGCCGAAGAAACCGGAACACTTGTCTCTTTTCCAAATGATTATATCTACGGCGGTGCAGGGGAAACAAGAAAACATACAACCCAAACTTGCCGGTGACTTTATGAAAGCTATCCTCACGGCTACGCCATACCCTAAAACACTCCTTAGTTCGGTAATTTCCAGAATAAGGGCCGAACAATCGGGAAAAGACAACAACGGAAAATCAGTTCAAAACGTAAGTTATCCACGTGCGGCGCTCATCAAGGCGTGCCTTGTGAGGGAAACAAGATATTTTAACCAACATGAAAGGGAGGTAAGCATGGCATTGGACACAGACAATATGAATATCGGCTATCGCCTGGGCCGTCTTTTTGCAGTTCTTGAAAAGATACAGGAAGAGGCTAATCCCGGAATTAACTCAACAATACGCGACCGATTTTACGGAAGCGCCTCCGGCACCCCTGTAGCGGCTTTTCCAACACTGATGAGACTCAAAAATCATCATCTGGCGAAACTTGAAAATCGAGGCCGGGCTGTGAATTTCGAAAAGCTTATAGGAGAAATCATAGACGGTGTCAAGGATTTCTCTACACATCTTTCACTTCAAGACCAGGGGCGATTTGCCGTCGGCTATTATCATCAAAGACAAGACTTTTTCACAAAGAAAACTACAGAAAAGGAGGATTTGAACGATGGACGTAGTTAATATTAATAACCGGTATGACTTTGTACTGTTTTTCGATGTAAAAGACGGAAACCCCAATGGTGACCCAGATGCCGGAAATCTTCCAAGAATTGACCCGGAAACCGGCAATGGCCTAGTAACGGACGTTTGCATTAAACGCAAGGTAAGGAATTTCGTTCAGCTTGATAAAGCCTGTTCGGAGGGATATGATATATTCGTAAAAGAAAAAGCCATTCTTAACAATTTTATAGACCAGGCACATGAACAGGAAGAAGTAAAAAATAAAGAAAAAATAGGTGATAAGATCGAAGCAGCGAGATTGTTTATGTGCAAAAAATATTTTGATGTGCGCACCTTTGGTGCTGTAATGACCACTGGTAAAAACGCAGGTCAAGTCCGCGGCCCGGTACAATTTACATTTGCCAGAAGCATCGATCAGATTGTTCCGCTTGAGCACAGTATTACCCGCATGGCCGTTACAACACCAGCAGAATCGGAAAAACAGCAAGGAGACAACCGCACAATGGGACGTAAATTCACCGTACCCTACGCACTTTATCGTTGCTACGGGTTTGTCTCGGCACCGTTTGCAACTCAGACCGGGTTTTCCACTGTCGATCTCGATATCTTCTGGAAAGCTCTTCTCAACATGTTCGAACATGATAGATCTGCTGCTCGCGGATTTATGGCCACGCGAAAGTTGATCGTATTTAAACATGAATCCACTTTGGGGAATACACCTGCGCATGTTCTTTTCAATAAGATTACATGTACGGCAATAGCCGATCGTAAACCTGTTCGCGACTTTGGAGATTATACGATTACGGTTCCGTCTCAGGCTGAAATGCCAAATGGCGTTACTCTGGAAGTAAAACTTTGACGGCTATGTATGAAGAAGATGAATTAGTGCTTCTTTCTGCCTTGCAGCATTTTGTTTTCTGTAAACGGCAGTGTGCCCTGATACACGTAGAGCAGGCATGGAGCGAGAACCTTTTAACCGCCGAGGGCCGGATTATGCACGAGAAAGCCGATTCGGGGAATTACGAATCGAGAGGCGACGTCCGTATTGAATACGGCTTGCCAATGCGCTCGCTGAGGCTTGGACTTAGCGCCAAAGCCGACGTTGTAGAATTCCACCGAAGCAGTGCCGGCACCTGGCAGCCCTTTCCTGTGGAATACAAACACGGGAAGCCGAAGGCCGATAACTGCGACAAGGTACAGCTTTGTGCACAGGCAATATGTCTTGAAGAAATGCTCGGTGTCGAAATTGCAAGCGGTGCTCTCTTTTACGGGCAGACTCGCCGCAGGGAAGATGTTGTTTTTGACCGGAAACTGCGTATGGAGACGGAGGACATCGCATTAAAAGTGCACGAGCTTATAGGATCGAAAATTACTCCTAAACAGGAATATTCTAAAAAATGTAATAATTGCTCGCTGATCGAGCTTTGCATGCCAAAGGTTTGCGGCAAACGAGCATCGGCGAAAGAATATCTTGCAAAGGCAGTAGCTGAGTTAAGTAGGGAATAACATCTAAACAAAAGCAGCGGGCAATAGATTTTTCTCGCTGGATAATATATCCTTACAATAAGGAGGTAAGGAATAATGCTTGCAAAAAAAACGTCAAAAAATCAGCTTACGTTACCGAAGGAAATAGCCAAAGACTTTGCCGAGACTGAATACTTCGATGTTTCTGTAAAAGACTCTAAAATTGTCCTTAAACCCGTCAGGTGCGTTTCTGCGAGAACGTCACTTGATGCAACACGGGA
>JADFXJ010000209.1 GCA_015233615.1 Nitrospirota bacterium | reverse complement strand
ATAGCTTTATGAAGCAATTATTTTTGTATTTATTGTCGGTTTATCCTGCTGAATGACTTTGTTTTTGTGCGTTTACCCTAAAGAACGATACCGCACTCTGCAGTTGCCGCGCCTGTGAGGAAAGCTCCTCGGACCTTGAAGCCATCTCTTCGGATGCGGATGCGTTTTGCTGGATCACCTGATCAAGCTGATGTAGCGCCCTGTTTATCTGCTCCGCCCCGGTGTTTTGTTCCGCAGACGCGGCGCTGATCTCTTGCACGAGTTCGGCCGTTTTCCGTATATCCGGTACCAGCTTTTCAAGCATCTCGCCGGCGTACTCGGCTATGCTTACGCTTGACGAGGAAAGCCGGCTTATCTCGCCGGCCGCCTTCTGGCTGCGCTCGGCAAGCTTCCTGACCTCCGAGGCCACAACCGCAAACCCCTTGCCGTGTTCCCCCGCGCGTGCCGCCTCTATCGCCGCATTCAAAGCCAAAAGGTTCGTCTGCCTGGCTATCTCTTCGATTATCGATATCTTGCCGGCTATCTGCTTCATCGCATCGACGACCTCTGCAACCGCCTTGCCGCCTTTGAGCGCATCCTCCGATGCCTTGGACGCTATACGCTCCGTCTGCTGCGAATTGTCTGCGCTTTGCTTGATGTTTGACGCCATCTCCTCCATCGACGAGGAGGCTTCCTCTACAGACGCAGCCTGTTCGGTAGCCCCCTCCGAAAGTTGCTGGGAACTTGAACTCAAATCGCCGCTTCCAGCAAATACGTGATCTGAGGCCGTTTTTACGTCGGTTACGATACCGCTCAGTTTCCCGGTCATGGTATTCATGCTTCTGACTATCATGCCTATCTCGTCCCTACCCCGGTAATGGCCGATAGTTGTATCCAGGTCGCCGTTGGATATTCTCCCTAACCCCTCGGAAATCGAACGCAGGTATCCTGCAACTTTATTGATGATAAAAATCGCGGGGAGAAGCACTAAAACTATGCACGCAATACCTGAAGCTGACAATTTAAAAAGAAGTAATGACATGTTTTTTTCGAGGGGTTTGCGTGATATGACCCCGGCCAGCGCGCCTTCCACCTCGCCTTCATAGCCTGTAAGGGGAACCAGCGCCATGTTATATTTTCCCTTTCCTATCGTAACTATTTCCTGCACCATTTCTCCCGGCTTCAACTTGTTACTGATATTATCGGGAAGGGAATATTCCTCTGGCCCTTGAAACGTCGCAGCGTTAGTTTTGTTTCCGAAAAATAAGATTATCTCGGTGTTCGTTATTTCCTTCAGGTATTGCGCTGTTTCTTTCCTCAAATAGGCTCCGACCTTTACGGTACCAACTATCTTATCGCCCAATCTTAACGGATATATGGCGTCCCAATTCATCTCATGGGTTGTAATGGATACGTGCAGTCCATGTACAGCCTTACCGGAAAGGGCATCCCGTATCATTGGTACCCTGGATTTGTCGTCTCCTTTTTTCCCGGGATTGTGTCCTCTCATGATAACCACGCCCTTTTCGTCGGTTATTTCGACTGTTTTTATAATATCGTCTATTTTATGAATCGACTGAAACTCCGCGGTCATAAGCCGCTCTAGCGCGTCCATATCGCTTTTGGCGACGGCGTCGGCTATCTCCGGTTTTCTTGAAAGTATATCCGCACATACTCTCACTTTCTGGGTGATTATGTCTTGCATGGCCCGAATGTTTTCCGCAGCGACCAGGGTACGGGCCACAAAATCTTCGTTAAGTCTTTCCCGTGTAACGACAAAAGCAATGCCGGTAACCGCAGAAGAAGTGATTAGTACGATGAGAATTGTTCCCAACAATAGTTTGGTTCTAAGGCTAAAATCATAGAAACTCATATTTCCTCCAATGTCTGTCTGAATAATACCGATGAAAGTATTTAAAAGTTATCCGGCACGTAATAGGTGAAACCTGTCTCCCTCTAAGTTTAGAGAGAGACAGGTTTCTATATAGAAAGTGAGAGAGAGAGATGGAACAAACATTATATCTGTCAATTCCTCATATTAAACTTCCACTTTTCTGCCATGTTATTCGTCATTAGTAATTCATTCCATGTTGTGTATTTAACGGGACTGTCCGATCAGAAGTTCAACTGGATGCCGTTCCTGATTCCATAGGCGTCGTTTTTGCCAATACCGGCATAATTGTAAGCATCTCCGACCCACATGTAACCGCCTTCTATATAGTACTTGAGGTTCTTTGCGAGCATGTAAGATACTTTGGCGTCCAATTCCCAACCGAGGTTGTGGGATGGGCTGTCTTTAAGCGCGCTTACGGAGTTGAGGGCAACCGCTTCGGTGGCCCTTAACCAGTAGAGGTACATTTCGCCGCTGAGGTCCTTCGTGAAGTTTGCGTTAGCTCCGCCTTTAATGTAGGTGGTGTTTGCAACGCCTGTACCAATCGTACCGGAGGCTGCCTTCATTCTGTACTCATACACGAAAGTATAGTGCTGATCCGAGCCGAGAGAGGTTATGTAAGACTCGAAGTCGGTGGTGGTGGATTTCTTGCCGCTACCCTGTGCCGCTTCGAGTGTGAGTACCGCGGGCTCGAGCTTGTAATCGAGGCCGAACATCCATGACCATCCCTTTACGGTGGCGTCGGGTACTTTGGTTATGCCGATGAACTTGCCTGCCTGGATTTCGAGGTCAGGCCTGATGACTACGTTGGCGAAAGTTGCGTCTCCGCGTATGCCGAAGTTCCACACGTGCGCCTTCGAGTAAGAAGGAACGAGATTGGCAAAGCCCTGGTCGTTGACAAAGCTGACGTCGCCGCTGATGTTGTAGTTTTCGCCTTTGTATACGGCCAAAATGGTATAGTCGCTTGAGTCGTCGTTAACGTACTGGCTCCTTTCCTGGAACCTTGCGGTGAGAGCTGCAAGAGTCAGGTTCTTTACCGGGTTTGCAAACACGAGTATGGCATCGTCTCCGAACTTGGTGTGGTCGAAGAAGAGGCTGTTACCGAGCTTCAGGAGCTGGTGTCCTACTTTTAAGCCGTACTGGTCCTTTGAGTACTGAAGCCATGCCTGGCGGAGATACAGGGAGCCTTCCTTGGTGTTGCCGGCGGGATAAACTCCGGTTGCGCCGGCAGGAACGCCCGCGGGGCCATTGGGTGTGGCGTTGGCCCCCCAGGTATAGGTATCGTGGGTGTTGTCTCCGGATTCGAGTTCCACGTAGCCTTCAACCGAGTCGGATACCTTTGCATCGACGTTTAACCTTAC
>JADFXJ010000111.1 GCA_015233615.1 Nitrospirota bacterium | reverse complement strand
GGAGTATATTAACTATAACCTTAACTGTGCTGGCTTATCCAGAGGTCTACCAAATTAGTTATCTGCTGTAATCTGTTTTGAATTTTAGTTGCCGCTTCGGCCATAAGCTCGTTTAAAGTCGATTTTTGATCGGGTGTCAACACGTACTGAATAGAGGAATACACCCTGGCTCTCAGCACGTCGAGATCTTCCTCGTCAACCGCCGTCTGGTGTGCGGCCTGCCTTACGGCCAATTCATTATAAGTTTGGCCGTGTATCGCTTCGAGAAGATTTTTCCTGTCAGCTATTACCTTAGCCACGTCGAGTTTCAGTGCGTCGCCGTTACTCTTGAGGATTGCGGCTATCTGCTGCTTCTGGGCTTCGGTAAGGTTCAAATTGATCAGATAAGTGGCAAGGGTGCTTTCTACGCCATTGCCCAGGGCGCCGGTTTTCATAATACCCGTCGTTCCTCCGGCCATTACGTAGCCGTTTA
This sequence comes from Nitrospirota bacterium, assembly GCA_015233615.1. Lineage (GTDB taxonomy): Bacteria > Nitrospirota > Thermodesulfovibrionia > Thermodesulfovibrionales > Magnetobacteriaceae > JADFXJ01. Next base: position 13,082 of record JADFXJ010000111.1, on the reverse strand, counting down.
ATCCTAACGCCAATAATAGTGCCGCCAGAACTACAATGAGGCGCTTAATGAGGCGCTTAATGATGGTCTTTGACTTTTTCATCTTGGATCTCCTTTTCCAGGCTTTTGCCCGGTTTAAAAATTTTTAATTTGAAGAGCGTTTTGGCATCCGCCCTAACCTCTTCTTAACTAATAAGTCGTAAAGGCATCTCAAAAGGTTACAAAATATTTTTAACGTATAAAAAAATTATTGCCGGCAGACGATAGCCTTCCCGCCCCGGTCTAAAAATCGAACACAGCGTAATCTTCACATAAATCGATATAATATGTTAGAGTATCGTATAAGTTTCGGGGGCGCATAACCTGTTTACAAGGAGAGCGGTTATGGTGTCAAAACTGTTTTATGGGGCAACGCTGTTTTTTCTGCTTGTATTAAGCGCCTTATTAAGCGTTTCATTGTTTCCCTTAAACCTTTTTGCCGAAAGCGGGGCGGTAAGCCCGTACGTACAAAGCGACCCGGATGAGGTGGCTCCGTTTGAGGTGGCTTCGGCCGAAACGCTTCCTGAAGAAGGCGATGAGGACAGACGTGTCATGATGATGTACTACGGCAAAGACGCCGTGGTTGTATCTCCAACCAGATACCTTAAACCCGTCTCGCAGACTGCGGAAAACATTACCATCGTTACGCAGGAAATGATGACGATGATAAACGCCCACACGGTGGCCGAGGCCTTGCAAATAGTACCCGGCGTGCAGGTTGATTTCAGAAACGCCTTCGGCAGTTATTCCACCGCAAACATTCAGGGAGCAAAATCTGCTTACGTGCGGGTCATGATAGACGGGGTTACAATGAATGACCTGCCGAATAACTTTGGATTGATTGGCGAGATGCCGGTTCAAAATATCGAGAGAATCGAGATAATCAAGGGCCCGGCTTCCTCCTCATGGGGTTCTTCCCTCGGCGGAATCATCAACATCGTTACCAAAGACGGCACTCCGACGCTCAAGGGAACCGGTTCACTCTACGGCTCCTATGGTAAGCACAACTCCGGCGATTTCAGGGCAGATGCCGACGGCCAGATCTCGCACCTCAACTACTACGTCTATGGCGGCAACCTTGGCTCCAAAGGCTTTACCCCACGCACTGCATATAACGCAGACTCTTTCTATACCAAGGAAAAACTGGACATAACGGATAAACTCAAACTCATTTTCACTTTAGGGTACAATAAGGAGGAAGACGGTGGTGGGGTTTTTCCTCCTCCGTACAATTTAACGGTCAGCGACAAAAACCACAACTTGTTCTCAACTCTCGGACTTAAATATGACGTAACGAACGAAGTAACCGTTGACCTCGACACCCGATACCTCAACCAGAGTTTCAATACCAATGATTACAGATTAGGCACCGGCGCCCTTTATAGTCACTACATCGATAACGAGAACACTAAGGGGGCAACCCTTAAACTTACCTGGGAGACAGAAAACCAGACACTGATTGTGGGAAGCGAGTACGACGACGGCCAAAGTAGTTCACCCAGCTTTATAAACAAGAACAACAGCTTGATTAAATCTGCTGTTTTTGCAAACGACTCGTTCAAAAACCTTATCAAAGACTTCTATATTACGCCCGGGCTGAGGTTCGACTACGTAAACACGGGCGGCAACTTCGTCAGCCCCAGCCTGGGGGTAGCCTATAATCCTACGGAAGGCACTACCTGCAGGTTCACCGTAGCCAGGGGGTTCAACGCTCCCGGTCTTGCACAAAAGTTTGCGACCGGTATAACATACGTTCCCAATCCCGGACTGAAAGTCGAAAACGTGTGGTCATACCAGGGGGGCATAGAAACCACCATGCTCCAGTACGTCTGGCTTAAACTGAGCCTTTTCAGACACGATATAGACAATGGCATCAAAGCCCTATACTTAGACAGCCAATACCATTATACGTTTCTTAACAACACAAAACAAAGAAGACAGGGCCTTGAGTTCGAGGTGGAAACGTTCCCGGTATACCATGTGGTGTTTAACGCCGGATACGCTTTTGTCGATGCAAAGGATTTCCTGACCGAGACGCGGATGCCGGGTGTCGGCAGACACACCCTGGATATAGGCGCCAAATACAGAGGCAACTTCCTCACCGCGTATTTCTGGACCCATTATATCGCCTGGGACTCTATGGCAAAAGGTCTCTCATACGGCGACAGGTCATTCGTCTTTAACCTCAACCTGATGAAGAAGCTCTACCAAAACGGCAGAAACAGCGTCGATATCTTCCTGACGGGGCATAACCTTTTTAACGCTTCCCAATACACTTCCAATACAGACAACCCTCGGAGATGGATTGAAGGTGGAATAAGGTTGCATTTTTAGGATGCGCCAATCGGATGCTTATCTCAATGTAAAGAGTTCCGGACAATATTAACGGCCGGAACCCTTTACTTCATGTGTACCAAGCGTTACTAATCTAAAAAGAGCTACCGTAGTTCCCTGAATGATCGATACAAAAGCATCCTATTCGTTGTTGTTTAGGGTAGCTGTTGCGGCAGATGACAGGTTTAAAATTACGTCCGGATTGGTATTGCCCTGGGCGGTATTGGTCTGTGCACTGGTGCCTGCTTGTCCGGAAGATTGCGCCGTGCCGGTCTGGCCGGAACCCGCGGCTTTCTTATGGTGGTGGCCACCATGAGAGCGTTTTCCACTTTGTGCCTGTTGTGTGGTATTGGCGGTATCGCTTGTGACAGGGGTTGTCTGGCCGTTTAGAGGATTTACCATTTTTTTCATCTCCTTTTTAAATTGTTATCATTAAATCATCATATCTTTAGACACGCCATATATGAAAAAGGTTTAATGCCTCCTTCGTTATAAACGGGGTATTACCGTGTATATCCAGTCGTGCTGTGCAACATATTGAAACGCTTGAGGCGTTTGAGGCGCTTGAGGCGTTTGAGGCGCTTGAGGCGCTTATCGATATGCCGTGCCGCCGTCCCGGCCTAAATACCTGTAGTAACCAGACGAAGTACCAGGAATTTACCAACACCCCCGCCTCTTCCTTTTCATGGAAGAGGTGCCTGAAGGGGGCTTCGCCACCCTTTAGAATCCCCCAAAACGTCTCCGGCTGTTAATTTCCTTCTGTGGCGGGAATAATATTGCTTATTTCTTTAAGAATGCGTGAACGGACTGTCTCCGGGGGGTCAAGGGGGATGTCACCCCCTTGCAGCCGTCTGTTAAATTCGCGGCAGTCTCGCTGCCTAAAACCCCATTTCCTGACGCAGACCCAATTTTCTTCAACATGTTTTAGACACGCCTTCTGCAACTTGGTATTACATCCACTTGAATAACGCGGGTCGATGTTTTATACTAACATCGTTATGAGCAGAGATTTTATCCCATATTTTTTCATCAGGGGCAGAAAAAACGTATTCGTCGACTGGCATTTCGTCGAACCGGGCTACGGGCTGCCATTCTGGAAGTTTTATCAGGACAAGCACGGCACCCGGCCGTGGCTGAGTCCATATGGCGTCAGGCTCATAGTGGCAAGGCCGGAGATTCCACCCTCGGCAATGCTTTCCAACGATCCCCTGGGATTAATCGGGGCGTACTCTACCTTGATGTACGATGGAGGACGCTACCGGCTGTGGTACATAACGTATGATTTTGACAAGGGAGAGCAGGAACCGGATAAATTATGTTACGCGGAGTCCAGCGATTGCAGGAACTGGACCCGTCCCGTTTTAGGACTTATCGGTTACAAAGGCTCAAAGGACAATAACATCGTTTACGGAATCGGTCCTAAAGAAAAGGGGGGAGACCTTGGAGCCCATGGCGGCACCGTTTTTATCGACCCCTCAGCCTCACCCGAGGCACGGTATAAGTTTGTCCACCTGGGCTCTTCCGATAAGGGTTCCACGCTGTACCATTGGCTCTACGGGGCAGTCTCTCCCGACGGTATACACTGGAAAAGACTCCCGGAGCCGATTCTAAAATACACCAGCGATACGCAGAGCGTTTGCCACTTTGACCGGGAGAGCGGACAATACGTTCTCTATCTCAGGGGATGGTCTCCTAAAAACCGCCTGGGTTCCGGGGGAAGGCGTATAATAAAGTACTCACAATCGCGGGTCTTCAAAAAGTTCCCTCCCCCCAGGCCGCTAATCAGCCCTCTGCCTCAATGGGGCCCCTCCACCGACATCTACACTAACGGCTACAACCCATGGCCGGGAGCCGAAATGGCCCACCTAATGTTTCCCGCCCTTTACCACAGGGACAAGGATACGCTGGACATACACCTGGCTACGAGCAGGGACTCACGCTCATGGTTTTTCCACGATGCGGAACCGATAGTGTCAGACCGCGAAAACGCCGAAAAGGTTGCCATATATGCCGGCGTCGGAATTGTACCCATGGAAGATGGCAGATGGGGGTTCCCCGTATTTTTCTCTAAACGGGCGCACAACGAGTACGTGGAAGAACGTCCTTCCCTGTACCTTGCCACGCTCAGAGAGGATGGGTTCATTTTCCTGGAAGCGTCGATGAGGGGAGAGTTTTACACCTATCCCTGCATATTCGCGGGGGACAGGTTGATGCTCAACGCCCAATCTTTTACAGGCGGAGAGATCGGCGTAGAGATACTGGAAGTAAAACCAAGGCTGGAACTGACTCCCATCGAAGGTTTCACGCTGGATAAGTGCGACGTCGTGAGGGGGCCGTCTATATGGAAAACCGTAACGTGGAACGGTTCGGGCGACCTATCAAAGCTTTCCGGTAAAATCGTGCGCCTGAGATTTCACCTCATAAGGTCCAGAATCTATGCCTTCAAGTTCGAATAACGCCAATAAGCAACGAGTTCCTTAATATGTACTACATGCGCTAAAACAACTGCCGCCCCAGCCGCCGGTTATATCGTAATCTCCGTCCAGACAGGCCACCCGAATGTCGGGTTCTCCGTAAGTGTTGCCTCTGTAATAGACAACGTACAGCTTGTCTTCGATGAAGGCCGTATCGCTATATCCCCCGTCGAAGGGGTCTCCGCTGTAACGCTCAATCTCGATGGGACTTCTTTCGATAAACGGCTGTATTATGGCAATCGCACTGGTATACTCATCGATTAAATTGCGGAAGGTAAGGTAAACGTTACACCCTCTTACGGCAACGCATGGGGCATGGGCGCAGGATAAAAGTTTTACCGGGGGAGACCAGTTATTCAAGTCCTCCGATTTTGCATACCAGATGCCGTAAGGATATGAGTCCTGCCTGAGATACATGGTATATTTTACACCGTCCCCGGCTATGGTACATTCGTTAAACACTATTTCACCGCCCGGCTCTTCGGTACCTTGCACGCGGGACAACAGGCTCCAGGAGTGAAAATCCTCCGTGTACAGTACCAGGGAAGATTGCCGGCTTTCCCCTCTCAGTACGCCGTAAGCGGTGAAAACGAACCCCCTTGCCCATTTAAAGGGTTTTCCGTAAAACACTACCCATAAAGCTTCCTTCAGCTCTACCTCATGCCTGTTATGAAAAACCGGAGTCTTTGAATATGAGATGTAAGTCCTGCCTATTTTATCCCTGACGTAGGTCCTCGTAGAGAGGGTGAAGAGGTTATCGTCAAGACGAGTGGCGATGGAATCTATTTCGTTGATACTTTCAAATACCACATAATCCTTTCCTAAGGGCAGAAGCGATTCATCCGGCGATTCAGAGAACTGCCTCAGAAAAATCTCTTTTTCGATTACGAAACACCTGACCTTACCGTAAAGACCGTGGCACTGGACCGGGTCGCGCTGTCCCTGCCTGTAGTACACGTATAGCTTATCGCGGTGCTCCACGATTGAAGGAAATGAGGAATATGTGTTTTCCTTGCGGGGTATGAGGGTTCTTATAATCATTCCGGGACCTTCAATTCTATAATCATCCAGGACATTAGTATAACATTTCCGGCAATGCGGTGCTTAGCTGTTCTGACTGCGACCTGGGCTAATATGCGTTTTTACGGTGGCGAATACGGCAAACGACTATGTTTTTGTTTCGTAAATCAATTTGGTAAATTACCCGGTAAACCCCTATGCGAATACGGTAAGTGTTTTCAACGTCACGAAGCTTACGATATTGCGGTGGGAAAGGATTATTGGCAAGGTTGCTTATTGAGTGGATGATTTTTACAATATACTGCTTGTCTATAGACTTTAAATCTTGTTCAGCGGAAGGTTTCCATTCAATTTCATAATAAATCATCTGCTTGTAATCTGCTTATTACTTCTTTCATAGGAATTGTCGGTTCATCTTTTCGTTGTGCAATTACAGCAATGTCATCCAGGTCTTCTAAAAGCTCCTCGTATTCTTCTCTTAGCATAATAACCAGTTCCTCACCGTCACTAAATTCAACTTTCTCCAACGGTTCAACTATGCCGTTAGAATACTTCGCTTTTATTGGAGCCACATCAGACATATATCCCTCCTTCGGCATTACAGATGGCATACATTATCATACCACCAGCCTAAACAATTTTACAATCCATTTCCCGCCAAGGCTATCAGTCTTATTCGCGGGATTAGCGGGCGGGCACGGGGGGATTCTAAAGGGGCACCCCCCTTTAGGCCCCCCTTCCCACCGGGGAAGGGGCGGGGGGGTTGAGCGTTACTGGTCATTCAGCCGATTACCGCAGGCATTGAGCCGCCGGCCGGTGTACCAGCTTCAAGCGTCACTCGGTACTTAGCCGTCCTTTGGCGATTTGGCAAGCGCAGCTTTTGCCATTTCGAGGCCTCTTTTCGTGTTTTGAGTACGTGGATGCACCTCACCAAATACAGCGGTGTAGATGGCGAGCGCCTTTTCACTGTATTCGATGGCGCGGTCGTATTGGCCGAGAGACTGCCAGGCCGCGCCGATGTTGTTATAATACCTGGCAACGTTTGGGTGTTTGTCGCCCAAGGCCGCCAAATCGATGGCGAGCGCCTTTTCGTAGTATTCGATGGCGCGGTCGTATTGGCCGAGAGATTGCCAGGCCAGGCCGATGTTGTTATACCTGATGGCAACGTTTGGGTGTTTGTCGCCCAAGGCCGCCAAATCGATGGCGAGCGCCTTTTCGTAGTATTCGATGGCGCGGTCGTATTGGCCGAGAGATTGCCAGGCCAGGCCGATGTTGTTATACCTGATGGCAACGTTTGGGTGCTTGTCGCCGAAAGCTGCCAAACCGATAGCGAGCGCCTTTTCGTAGTATCCGATTGCGCGGTCGTATTGGCCGAGAGATTGCCAGGATAGGCCGATGTTGTTATTGTAGATGGCAACTTGAGGGTGTTTGTCACCCGATGCCGCCAGAATGATGGCGAGCGCCTTTTCGAAGTATTCGATGGCGCGGTCGTATTGGCCGAGAGAGTACCAGGCCCCGCCAACATTGTTATTGTAGATGGCAACGTTTGGGTGCTTGTCGCCGAAAGCCGCCAAATCGATGGTGAGAGCCTTTTCGTAGTATCCGATTGCGCGGTCGTATTGACCGAGAGAGTCCCAGGCCAGGCCGATGTTGTTATTGTAGATGGCAACGTTTGGGTGCTTGTCGCCAAAAGACGCCAAATCAATGGCGAGCGCCTTTTCGTAGTATTCGATGGCGCGGTTGTACTGACCCATCGTACGCAAACCCTCGCCGTATTCGTTTAAAAGTATGGCTACGTATTCGTACTTGCCGGTTTTCGCTTCCTCTACCACGTCACCGGTGATTTTATCCGCAACCGAGCCCAACAGGGAAATGGCGTCGTTGTACCTTACGAGGTCAGTCAAATAATTCCCAAGGTCAACCGCGTGTTTGCAAACCCGCCCGATATTGCCGCTCTCCAGGCCGCTCTCAAGGCCGTGATGCACCGCCTCACCGAGAAGCTTCGGTTCCCGCCGCTGGCTCTTGCCGATTTCGCCGTCGAACCAGTCGAAGGCCGCCGAGTGCATCGTCCGCTTTTCGCCGTCGTCGAGTACGTCCCACATACGTTGCCTGATAACCGGCGTCACCCAGTAGAAGCTGCTCCCGTCGCCCAGCACCTCCCTCTCCATAAGCGTGAGGGCCACGCCCCTTTCGAGATACGTTTCGTGTATCCCGCCGCCGAAGGCCGCGAAAGCCCCGGCCCCAACGGGTATCCTGTAAACCGCCGCCCGGCTCAAAAAACCCTCGAACTCAGTACCCGCTCCCTGCGCTATAACCCCGGCCAGGTATTCCTGGATGAAATCCTCGCTTTTACCCTTAATGGCGGTTTCGAGGGCCGTGAGGTCGTACTTTGCCTCAAGCTGCGTTTCCGCCAGCTTATCGAACCACTCTAAAAGCCGGGGGTTGCCGCTTCCCTCACCGGCGTATTTCAAAAATACATCCTTGTGCTCGCTTACCGACAGGAATTTCAGACCCTCAACCTTCTTTTCCAGGTCGGCTTCCTTAAACGCCATAAGCGGTATATGTTCGAGTTTCTTGGCGAGGTCTTTCCCGTCCCACTGGAGTATAAATGGATACCTGCTCGTTATGAGGAGTACCGTTTTATGTTGCGTCCAATCGACGGCTTCCAGAAACGGCCTTATCGCCTTGAGAGGTTCCGCCGTGATGGCGTGGCCGTCGCCGGAGGGTAAAAGATTCTGCTCGAAATCGTCGAAGTAAATTATCGTAGGTACTTCCACAAAGGGGCCGCGGAAGAGTTCCTTTATCTTGACCTCGTATTGGGTTTCAGCCGATTTCAGTATGTTTACCCCCATGTCGTTACCTTTTCTATCGAACATGGTAACCAGTTCGCCGATGATTTTGGCTTCGGTTACATCGCCGTGGATGGCAACGAGTTCCTTGCCCGCATTTTCCCTGTGAGTGAACCGGGTGATGAGCTTTCCGGCCAGGCAGCTCTTGCCGTTGCCCGCGGTACCGTGGATTACGGCGCCGTATTTTGCGGCAGCTCCCTTTTCGGCAATGCCCTTTATCGCCCTTATGCCGCGTTGGACTTCCCTCCTCCTGCCAATGAAGCCCTCAGTTAATACCTTGACAGCCATGCCTTCGAGGTATTCTACCGTCGCGGCCCTTGGCGTGTGGTGCCGAATCTGATGTTCGCTCGTCATCGGTGTAAGAGGCGTGCCGTCCGTGAATACCCGGGAAAGCGGCCATATGTAATACTTGTCGGCGACTTTCTTCCTCGCCTTTCGGACGGCTTCGCCAATAACGGAGCCAACGGCCAGGCAACGGTAGAGTTCCTCAGTAAATAACGTGGCTCCTATGTCCGACACTTTCAGGCCCCACCCCAAAACGACGGGAATGCCCCTCTTTACCATCTGATAGGCGAAAGACTCCGTGGAACCGTCACCGCGGGATGTGCCGGTTTCGCATCCGGACAGAAAGAGCATCCGCGGCTGTATATCCTGGAGTGCTTCCCATAATTCGTCCGGGGTAACGTATTGCGTAAACCCGGCTTCGTCTTCCAGGAGAAATACCGGGCCTGCATCGTTATCAACACCCGCGTGGCCAGTAATATGAACCACGTCGCAGCCGCCGAATTCGTAAATGGCATCCTTAAGGCCCCCGATGCTGCCGGAGTCCTCAAACATAACGTCCACCGGGTATCGGGCTGTCGCAGTTATAATGCTCTCCTCCTCATTCTCGAAATTGAGGATGCTGTCCAGCCCTAAATCAGTTGGCGACGACGCCATGAAAACCATTTTCAACGCGCGATTCTCTGGTTGAGGCTTTTTTAACCACCCATAGTCTCTGACTAGCCGCATGATATCAATCCGCTCGTCAAGAAGCAAAAAACGCCCGCCGGCGTGAATGAGTTCGAAGGGCAACGCGTTTAACTCAGTGCTTGTTTCAAGATAAACTTGCAGGGTTTTACCCTTTTGGCAGGCCTCATCGATGATTGACTTCAGTCTGCCGCCGTTACCGTTTAAAATGTCGTATAAGCATTTGCCGAATTTTTCGCTCTCAGTGCGAGACGCTTTCCATCGTTCGAGCTTCGCGGCTTTCAAAAGGCTATCAAGTTCGGCCTCGTTTACGTCGTGGGATTTTTGGCCGTCGTAGATGACGCAGTGCTGACCGGCTGTGGATTGCTCGTCCAGCTTTATACGTACACGTGTAACGTTATCGTCCATAGTTCCCACCCCTTGGCCAAGAATTTAACGTACGGAAATTATACCACACGCCGAGGGTTTATAGTGAAGGTATAACGGCCACTACAAGCTTTTAATCTATGAGCTGCAGTTGATTGCCGTTTTCAGGCTAATCGATTTGAGACCATTGAAGGGGAGTTCCCCTCGGAATGTCAACCCGTGAGCGCCTTGTCAGCACGTAGTTCAGGTGTCTGGGGTGGAGCCCCTGGCCCGGTCTTATGGAGCGAACGTTTTCTTTAGTGAAAGGCTCGCAGGCCATAATGTCACTCACTGCAAACAGTGAGCGTGAGTGGATTCTGCTCAGCTTTGCACCGGCACTTAGCTCGTAGTTGACGTGACCGAGAGCCTGCTCCGTTTCTCTTATCGACCTTACCATATCGGTAAACTCCTCAGGGGTGAGCGAAAAAGCCGCATCTGGGCCACCGAGGCCTTTATCCAGTATAATGTGTTTTTCCACAATAGCGGCCCCCAATGCGACCGCGGCGATGGAAGCGGATATTCCCGTCGAGTGGTCCGAAAGCCCTACGGTTACACCAAAAGTATCACGGAGGTGCGGCATAGTCCTTAAGTCGATTTCATGGAAAGCGGTCGGATAAGTGCTCGAACACTTAAGAAGCGCTATCCGGTGGTTACCCGTCTTAAGGCAACCCTCTATCGCTTCCTCTATGTCAGCCAGTGTGGCGATACCCGTGGAGAGCAATACGGGCTTGCCCTTTGAGGCGATGTACTCTATGAGGGGAATATCTGTAATTTCAAAAGAGGCAACCTTGTAGGCCGGCACCCCCATTTCCTCCAAATAATCCACTGCCGTTACGTCAAAGGGAGAGGAAAAACTTATAAGACCCAACTCAAGTGCCAAATCTCTCAGCGCAGGATACCATTGCCATGGAGTGTGGGCCTCATTGTAAAGCTGGTAAAGAGTCTTACCGTCCCACAAAGAGCCGTGGGATATTTTAAAGTACTCGCCGGCAGAGTCTATCGTGATGGTATCCGGCGTGTAGGTTTGAAACTTTACCGCATCCGCTCCGGCTTTTTTTATGGCTTGAAGCGTTTTAACGGCAACGTCAAAATTTTGCCGGTGGTTTGCCGAGAGCTCGGCTATGATAAATACGGGATGCCCCTCCCCTACTTCCCTGTTTCCTATCTTGAATTCCGGCATGATGCTTTTTATATGGTTACGAATTGAATAGTTTTTCGTAAAGTTCGGTTAAGTCCGCAAAAGTATGCTTTGCATTTGCCATTTCGGAACATTGGACGACTTTTCCTTCCGCGCCCTCCGATACTCTTCTTATCTCGATAGTATCCATTCCCAACGAGTTTGGAGCTATAAAATCCTTCAATACGTCGTTTCCTGCGTAAGCCGTGTCCTCAGGGGTCTCTATACTCCCGCGCAACAGTTCTAGAGCTATCAGAAAAGGCAATTCCGAGGGTTTGGAGTATTCTTTGCCTAAGGTATCGGTATAAATTATGAAGTCAAAAATGCCGTCCAGTTTAAGGGCATTGACCTTGTTTTGTTGCACCGGTGCAAGGCCGTCGGTTATAATACCCGTACGGATTCCGGTTCTTCGCAGATACAGAAGAAAAGGCACCACGTCTTTGAACGGTTTGATGTCAGGCTTGTGGCTGCGGTATACGTAAAGAAGCATCTTGACCCATTCTTCGGAATACAAGCCAATCTTGTCGAGCAGCGAATCAAAAATCCTGCCCCTTCCGTTTCTTTCGAGTAAAAAATTCATCTCGTCAAACAGTAGCCCTTCATCGAACTTATGACGGCTGCTTATAAATTTAGCGACCTCTTTAAACCCGCTTTTCACGAAGGCCATTTCCTGATAAAGGGTATCGTCCAGATCAAACAGTAAAGCTTTGTACATCGTAATTACTCTCCTCAATGTAAATAGTTCTTCTATATTAAATAAACTACAAGGGTTTTATCCAGTATGAATAACTATCCTGTAGCGATAAATTTGTTCTCCGCCATACGTAAGCGTTAGTTACTGATTTTTTACATCCGCAAGCAGACAAAGACCACAGCAGGCGTGATGAGTTGAGGGTGTTTCCCTATAAGCGCTCAAAGAAGAACATACGAGACAAATAATCTTCTACCTTACCTCTTTTCCATTGCACACAACGTCATGTGACGCACCATCCTATACAGGTTGAAACGTAAGCATTATATGGTGTGAGTTCCATAACCATACCAGCGTGTCCCCTAGACAAAAAGTCTTGTCCGGAAAACGCTTTAATCCTAAAGATGCCAATAAAATGAAACTTTTCGGGAGGGCGGTTGGCAGATGGATTATATAGTTTTATAGAAATGAGAAAGAAATTAAGTACCCTTTTTAGATAGGGGACATGCTGGTACGGTTATGGAGCTAAATCTATATAATGCTTACGTCTTACCGGTACAGGATGAAACGTCAACTAACATTGTGTGCAATTGAGGGTAACGATATACAAAGGAAGGAGCCCGAAGGCTCCTTCCACTGTTTCAACTTATTCTGTGACAGAATTCTCTACTGTTTTATAAAGCTCATACCGCTACTCCACGCGCCATTTCCCGTGGCATTCCACGTTTGTATCCACCAGGCGCCCGTGCCATTGGTAAGAGCGGTCGTTGGCGTTACGGAACAAGTGCCGGTACCGGCAGTGCATCCCGCCTGGACCGCACTGTACCAGTTCCTTATCAACGGGGTACCCGTTGGGTTTTCCACCCAAAGCTGGTACCATGTGGACCCGGATACGGCATTCCACGTGTATGGAGGCGTTGCATTAGTTATCGTGCCGGTAGGGGATACTAACGTTGCCGCTCCCGGTGCCGCAACCACCATGGTAAAGCCCATACCGTTGCTCCATGGGCCATATCCGGCGTCGTTGTAAGTTTGTACCCACCAGGTACCGGGGCCGTTGGTAAGAGCGATCGCAGGCGTAATGGAGCATGTACCGGTACCGGCAGTACATCCCGCTTGTGTTGCAGAGTACCATTGCTGGATTA
>JADFXJ010000110.1 GCA_015233615.1 Nitrospirota bacterium | reverse complement strand
GTGGTTTTCAGAACTCTTATGATATGGCTTTTCTCGGCATCGGCGGCGACGTCGGAGAGAAACCGGTTTTTTTCGGTATAAGTTTCTTTTTCGATAAAGGGTGGCAGGTCGTCCTTATCGATAACCCCATCGGTGGAAAGAGTTACGCAGCGTTCGACGATATTTTCAAGCTCTCTGACGTTGCCCGGATAATCATACGCTAAAAGCACCTCGACTGCGTCTTTCGAGAGCCTGACGTTCTTCGAGAGCTTACTTCTGTATTTGTCCAAGAGAAACTCCAGCAGGTTAGGGATATCTTCTTTCCGCTCTCTCAATGGTGGCAGGTTTATAGGTACAACGTTGAGGCGGTAATACAGATCTTCCCTGAAGTGTCCGGCCTTTACCTCTTCTTCGAGGTTCTTGTTTGTCGCGGCGATTATCCGGACGTCGACGGTCAAAGTGGCGGTTCCTCCAACTCTTTCGAATTGCCTTTCCTGTATCACCCGTAAGATTTTTGCCTGGTTCGAAAGGTGGATATCACCAATCTCATCAAGGAAAATGGTACCTCCATTTGCGAGTTCGAACCTGCCGGACTTTCTTCTGAAAGCCCCGGTAAACGATCCCTTTTCATGTCCGAACAGTTCGCTTTCTATGAGACCATCGGGCAGTGCCGCACAGTTTATCCTGATGAGAGGCTTGTCCTTACGCTTGCTCTGATAGTGAATGGTAGTGGCGACAAGTTCTTTACCCGTTCCGCTTTCACCGACAATAAGGACCGTCGTGTCCTGTCCGGAAACATTTGCGATCAGGGAGAAGACTTTTTTCATCACGGCACTTTCACCAATTATGTTTGGTACCGAGTAACACTTGCCGAGGTCCTTCTTAAGCCTGATGTTTTCTTCTCTCAGCCTCTTCATCTCAAGCGCCCTCCCGATAAGCAACAGGAACTCGTCGAGGGCAAAAGGCTTGGTTATATAATCGAAGGCGCCGAGTTTCATCGCCTCGACGGCATCCTTTATAGTGCCGTACGCGGTCATGACAATAACCTGAGTATCCCTTCGTCCGGTGATTTCCCTGACAATATCAAAACCATCCATGTCGGGAAGCCTGACGTCGGTTACGACGACGTCGAAAAGGTTGTGTTTTAGCGCGTTTAGGGCACCCCTGCCCGTATCGAAAGACATTACCTCGTAACCTTTCTCTTTCAAGGCATCCTCGAGGGTGACACGCATCAACTTCTCGTCTTCTATTAACAGTACAAGTTCTTTCATGTGGCCTCACGTAGACTCAGATAGACTCATTTACCGGAAAACGCATGATGAATCTGCTGCCTTTTCCAACTTCGCTTTCGACCGATATTTCGCCGTTATAGTTTCTGATTATTTCATAGGTCAGCCAGAGTCCGAGTCCCGTACCCTCTCCGGTTGGCTTTGTAGTAAAAAAGGGGTCAAAAATCTTCCCGATGTTTTCCGCGGCGATACCCCGGCCGTTGTCGATTACCTCGATTCTGACCGCCGACTCATCCCGGTGTCCTTTTACCTCCAGTATCCCCCCATTCGCCATAGCGTGAATCGAGTTGATAAAGAGATTCAGGATCAACTGCTGGAAATCGTGCACATCGAATGTAACGAGCATGTCAAAGGGTACCTCATTTCTGAAAGCGATATTCCCTTTTTTAATCTTATATTCCAGGAAAGAATAAACGCTATCGATGGTTTTTCTTATGTTTACCTCGACGGGGGAGTGCTCGGTCTTCCGTGACATCCATAAAAGCTTGTTTACGGTGTTGCCGATCCTTTCCAGTCCTTCGTTGACAAGACCCAGGTATTTCTCTCTCATCTCGGGATTACCGCCGCCCCGCCCGAGCATCTGAAGACAGTTAAAAATCCCGCCGAGAGGGTTGTTTATCTCATGGGCAACGCCGGCGGCGAGTATTCCTATGGATGCAAGTTTTTCCGATCGGATCAGTTGTTCATGTGTCTTTTTCAGATCTTCGTTTGCCTGCCTGATCCTCTCTATCATGCCGTTGAATCTGTCACCGAGAATCGCAAGCTCGTCATGTCCTTTTACATCGACACTGAGATCGAGATAATCACCCCGCGCCTTTTCCATGGTGTTTGCCAGATGGGTTATAGGGCTTATGAACCGCCTGCTCAAAAGCATTACTACCGCAAAACCCGTGACGAGAAGAACTATCGTCAGAATTACAATCCTTTTAATGGTGACGAGGATTTCACGCTTAACCTTCGCGAGCGACAACCCGAATCTCAGAGCCCCCCATTTCTTTTTGCCTATGGACAGAGGAACTCCGAAATCCAGGGTATTTTGATCGACGTGTTGTACGACCGTACTGTCCGCGGCAAGGGACTTTTTCGTCAATTGGTCGGAATAAATTTTTCCATACTCCGTGATATTGTTGTGGGACATCACCTTGCCTTCCTCATTTAGTACCGCGATGTATAACAGGGCTATATCCTGCCTGTTGAATATCTCCATGATGTAGTTATCCAGAAGTCCCCCCTCTTCCACAAGACCGAGTCTTTCGTATATAAGATCGTTGATGATCGGAATGGCAAGGGTTTCGCCAAGAAGCCTCCCCTGTTTTTCAGCCTCCGCGTAGAGAATATTCTTTTCTCTTTCGGCTGCCAGATACCCGACTATACTCATAGCCACGATGATAGCGCAAGTGGTGATAAGTATAAATTTATATTGAAGGCCCGTTCGCCAGGGGTGCAGACTCATTCGCCAGCGTCGCAGGCCCTTAAGAAAGGATGAAAAGCCTGCTATTATGTTCATAATATTCATAGCTTTATCTTTGGGTGGCATCCCCTGCCACAGGTTTGCTCAATTGCATTGAACCTTTTGCGTATGTCCACATAATCATTGTCCGACGCTTCGATAAAACCATTCCTCAGGTCTTCATCGAGGAGAGTTAGTATTTTTCGGTCACCGCTGCCACGATGGGCTAGTTCAAGCAGGGCTTTCTTTATGCTCTCTATAACCGCAGGTGGTGTTTTCGGCCCGGCAACAAGAGGGCCCGTAGGTATTGAGCCGGATTCGGCAATGATTTCTATGCCGTACTTCATGTATCTCCTGGCAACGGAGTCTCTCACTGCGCCTGCGCTATACTGTCCTCTAAGGATCGCCTTTACGACGGAATCATGATAATCGAAATTGGCATAACCGCTCAGGTCGCTCAGGTGTATCCCCGCTCCGGCAAGGAGATACCGGGGTATCAGATTGCCCGACGTAGATTTAGAGGCGGCAAAGGCAACGCTTTTTCCCTTAAGTTCGGAGGGATCTTTGATAAGGGAATCTTTCCTTTTTATTATCACGCTCTTATAACCTGCGCTGCCGTCAGCTCCTTTTGGCTTCAAAATACAAATTGCGCCATACTTCGAATGGGCCTCAAGATAGGTTAACGGTCCAAGAAGTGCGACGTCCGTCTCTCCATTACCCAGCGCTTTTACAGTCTCTTCGTAGTTCTTCTTCAAGACAAGCTCATATGTATAAGGAGTCTTTTCTGCAAGGTAATCCAAAAGAGGCTGGTACTTTTCATATATTATTCTGGGATTATCTCGTGGAATCACTCCGAAGTATACCTTTTTGCCGTCCCTGGCACTTGCAGCGGCCCGTGGAGTGTCCGAAACGGTACGCTCCATCGACCTAACGGTGTCATAGTTGCCGTCGGGAACCTCGACGAATCCGTCCAACATCATCGCATCGAGAATCGCCTTTCCTTTTGCGGTTTTCCGCATGTTCAGGAAAGCATCCCTCAACTTCTTCCTAAGCTCGGGGTTAATATCGCGTGTGACAACAACGGGAGGAACTCCATAGGGTGGAGAACGCTTGATAATCTTTACCTGCTTTGCATATGGAGACACTGTTTTCAGCATATATTCATAAATGATGCTTTCCACCGCCGCGCCGTCGACAATTCTTTTTGCAACCATCTCAACCGATTTGTTATGGCTGTAACTATAGATAAATCTGTTGAAAAACGATTCGGGGGTTTGGCCCATCGTCTTAAGCAGATAGGTGGGATAGAGTTTGCCGCTGTTGGACTTTGGGTCGGTGAAAGCGAATACCTTTCCCTTAAGCTCGGGGAAAGATTTAACGGGGCTGTCTTTATGAACGACGATATATGAGTGGTACATGGAACTTCCGTTGACGCTTGGTGCTACAAGAAGCTCGATGCCAAACCGCTCCCGGTTTCTCACGTATGGCGCGGAACAGATGAACGCGACCTTGACCTCGCCTTTTTCGAGCAGCGAGTCCATCTCGGCATACGTTCTTCTGTGCACCATCTGTACCGGCTGCTTGATCTGCTGCCCAATGTAATCGATAACGTCCTGGTAATATCTTACCGCGTCAACGGGCGTAGTCATCGAGGCAACGCCTATCTTTACTAGGTCATTACGTTGGTCATTATTGCGCCCGGCATTATTACGCTGTGCGGATGAATCCGCATGAAGGCAGAGTATAAGGGCGGCGATTACCGGTATGAAAAACATCAGCAATCGGGCTAAGTATCCGGCTAAATATAATATCCTGTTGCTTAAATGATTCATAATTTTAAAAAGTAAAAGGGCTGCCTTTTCGGGCAGCCCTTTTTTATGCTAACTAAGTATCTGAGCTATGTACTTTTTAAGCGTAAAGTCTGATTAGAAGTTCAACTGGATGCCGTTTCTGATACCATATGCGTCGTTTTTGCCAATGCCTGCATAATTGTAAGCATCTCCAACCCACATGTAACCGCCCTCTACATAGTACTTGAGGTTCTTTGCGAGCATGTAAGATACTTTGGCGTCCAATTCCCAACCGAGGTTGTGGGATGGGCTGTCTTTAAGCGCGCTTACGGAGTTGAGGGCAACCGCTTCGGTGGCCCTTAACCAGTAGAGGTACATTTCGCCGCTGAGGTCCTTCGTGAAGTTTGCGTTAGCTCCGCCTTTAATGTAGGTGGTGTTTGCAACGCCTGTACCAATCGTACCGGAGGCTGCCTTCATTCTGTACTCATACACGAAAGTATAGTGCTGATCCGAGCCGAGAGAGGTTATGTAAGACTCGAAGTCGGTGGTGGTGGATTTCTTGCCGCTACCCTGTGCCGCTTCGAGTGTGAGTACCGCGGGCTCGAGCTTGTAATCGAGGCCGAACATCCATGACCATCCCTTTACGGTGGCGTCGGGTACTTTGGTTATGCCGATGAACTTGCCTGCCTGGATTTCGAGGTCAGGCCTGATGACTACGTTGGCGAAAGTTGCGTCTCCGCGTATGCCGAAGTTCCACACGTGCGCCTTCGAGTAAGAAGGAACGAGATTGGCAAAGCCCTGGTCGTTGACAAAGCTGACGTCGCCGCTGATGTTGTAGTTTTCGCCTTTGTATACGGCCAAAATGGTATAGTCGCTTGAGTCGTCGTTAACGTACTGGCTCCTTTCCTGGAACCTTGCGGTGAGAGCTGCAAGAGTCAGGTTCTTCACCGGGTTTGCAAACACGAGGATAGCATCGTCTCCGTACTTGGTGTGGTCGAAGAAGAGACTGTTACCGAGCTTCAGGAGCTGGTGTCCTACCTTTAAGCCGTACTCGTCCTTGGCATACTGAAGCCATGCCTGGCGCAGGTACAGAGAGCCTTCCTTGGTGTTGCCTGCAGGGTAAATTCCGGTTGCACCGGCGGGAACGCCCCCCGGACCGTTGGGTGTTGCGTTGGCGCCCCAAACCCAGGTATCGTGGGTGTTGTCGCCGGTTTCGAGTTCTACGTAGCCTTCAACCGCGTCGGATACCTTTGCATCGACGTTTAACCTTACGCGGCCGTCGTAATATGCCTTATGGTCATCCGTTCCGCCAACCATTTTTGTACCGCTGGGCCTTAAGGTTCCATCGTTGAGCTGGTCGTTTATATTGCTGTCGAATTCGCCTCTGAACCTGATTTCACCGCCGATGGTTATCTTGGTGTCACCCTTTGCGACTACCGGCGTATTCGACGGTGTGTCCTCGGCGTAAGCAGCCATTGCGAATCCTAACGCAAATAGCACAATAGTTGTTAATATAATTAACTTCTTCAATTTGACCCTCCCAAATTCCTGATTTTAATAGTTTCCTGACCTGCCTATGGCAGCTCACTTAATCTCGATAGCTTTTATTCCCACTTCATTGTTTGTGATCCTGGTTAGTAATCCTGTGGCCTTCTAAATAAGCTAATTATAAGCTTTCTGGAAGCTTTTTGAAAGCTAACTGGCCAACTGCCTGTGCGACTTACTTAACCTTATCGCCGTATGCCCGATCACCTCCTTCTTTCATCCAATGTAGCTGCCTCCATCGCCGATCCTAAAAAACAACCCATGTTACCCTGTATATCTGACAATACTCTTAAGAATCTCTGTTTTCCTTTATTTCAATACAAACAATATCGACAATCTCGTTCCTATATCTGTATATGCAATACACGTGCCAGATGTAATTACACGTTAAATAAGGAAAGATTCTGCTTTTCGCATACATTTATGTTGTAAATTTACAACACTCTGTGCGGTTACGACACATTTCATTTAAAGTTTCTTATAATTGTAGTTTCAGGATACTTAAACGGGGAGTTCCCACCCACGCGTTATTTATTAATCCCTCTACCTTTTGTTATTATAGTTCGATATATCTGAAAGGGGTTTTGATTAAGATTTATAACCGGAATAGGATTTTTAAGTTATCACTGATAGATAAGGCGACGTTAAAGGAACTGTTTTACACCTTTGTATTGAGCATCGCCTCTTTCAACATCATCCTGATGATGGAACGTATTCTGAAGCTCAGCATGCTCCTGTCCGGAGTAGGGGCCTCCGTCCTGGATTTCATACAGGCCATCCTGCTGGTGCAGCCCCAGTTGATGCTGTTAACCCTGCCCATGTCTTTCATGACTTCGGTACTGTTCACTTACGGGCGGCTTAAGTCGGACAACGAGATAGTCATCTACCGGGCCACGGGCATGTCCTTCGGTACCATATCGCGGCCCGTCTTTATTTTTGCCTTATTTTGCTTTATCGTGGCAACGGCTGTGAGCTTTAAACTGAGCCCGGTAGCCAGTACGGCCTTCAGGGACAAGCTAAAGGACGTGATCACTACCAAATCGCCGCTGGCCATCGAGGAGGGTGTTTTTTACAGCTTTTTCAAGGGTGTGACCATCTTTGTTAAGAAAAAGGCCCATAACGGCCGCTTAGACGGCATATTTATTTACGATACCAGAAATAAGGACAACCCGTGGACGATCTTCGCCGAATCGGCCTCCATCAGCGTAAACCCCGACCTCAGTATCGGGTTCGTCCTTAAAAACGGCGAGGTCTTTATGGCGGAAAGTAACGCCATCACCAAAATCTCTTTCGATAGCTACAACATGGTTGTGAGATTCACTCCACAATTCAACATGCAGGTAAGCGAGTTGACGCCCTTCGAACTTCTTAAGCGGGCCGCAAATAAGCAGGGCGAGGACAGGCTCCTGCAGTATGTGGAGTTTCACAGGCGCCTGACACTGCCGCTGATGCCCCTGGTGCTCAGTCTGATAGCCCCGCCCTTAGCCATGCTGTCCGGAAAAAAGGGGCGTCTGTCCGGGCTCAGCTTCTCCATGGCCATATTTCTAATTTATTACAGCTTTCTCGTTTACTGCGAGAAACTGGTAAGAGCCGGCAAACTCCCCCACTACACAGGCTGCTGGCTGCCATTTACGGCCATGCTGCTCGTATCCATATATTTTTACGCAAGGGAGTGCAGGCGATGAACTCTATCGAGCGCCTTTACGTAAAAGAGTTCATTGTGGTGCTGCTGACCATAACGTCGATACTTTCGGCCGTCATGGGGGTATTCGAGATAATCGACAAGCTCGAAAAACTCACCAGGTTTAATCCGGGGGCAGGCCTCCTCCTTGAATACTGGCTCTGCGTGGTACCTAAGTATCTGAAATATCTGCTGCCTATGGCCGCGCTAATATCCACGCTCCTGGTCTTTGGACAAGCATCCAGGTACAACGAACTGACCGCAGTTAAGTCCTTCGGTATGCCCGTTAAAAAACTATTCACCCCTTTTATTGTGATCGGCTTATTGTTGTCACTCATGGACTTCGTTGTGGACTCCTACGTGGCAAGTCCCGGTAATGCAAAAGCCAACAACATACTATACAGGATAAAAAATAAACGGGACAGGTTTCTCTTTAAAACCGGGGACATCTGGTTCATGGAAAATCCCGGCACCATCGTAAACGCCGAAATATTCGTGCCGGAGGCGAAACTCTTCAAAAATATAAAGATATTCGTATTTAAAAACGGCAGGCTTGCCGAAATGCTAACCGCTTCGGACTGCAAGTGGGAGCGGGGCGTCTGGGTCGTAAGCGGCCTTGTTAAATACGACCTCGGCCGACTGGCCATATCGCGGCCCGGCACTCTGAAAGTGGACGAAATCGGCGGCTTGAAAGTGTACGACGACAGTGTGCTCCTTTCCGACGAGATGTCGTTTTCCGAACTCTACAGGTATAGCGAGGGGCTGAAGCGGGCTGGATACAACAACCAGAAGGTGATGGTGGACTTTCATTCGAAGATTGCATACCCGCTCACCTGCATGGTGATGATGCTCATGGGGATAGTCATATCTTCCCGGCTTTCGATAGGCAGCGGTACCATGAGCGTAGCCATCGCCATAGCCGTCGGCCTTTTCTACTGGATTGTCTTTGCCATGGCCATATCCCTTGGCTACTCCGCGATAGTGCCGGCCTTTGTGGCAACCTGGTCGGTACCGGCGGCCTTTACCACTTTCGGCCTATACCTCTACAGAAAAATCCCCCAGTAACGATTCTACGGGACATTCGTGTCACCTGCGCCTTACGCTGTCCTCTATCTCCCTGCGTTTGGCGTCAATCTCCTTGATCGTATTCAGTATGTTCAAAGCCACTTCGTCGGGTTTGAACTTGCCCACGAATACGTCGGCTCCCACCTGCTCGGCCTTCGACTGGTTGGATGGATTGCTCATCGAGCTATGGAGCATGACGTAGAAATCTTTTAACACGGGATTTTCCCTGACCTTCCTGGTAAAGGTGAATCCGTCCATGCCGGGCATCTCTATGTCGGATATTATCATTGTGAGGCTCCTCCTCAGGTCTGCGTCCTTTTCGAGCAGTTGGAGGGCGCTGATTGCGTTGTCCATTATGGTATAGCGCACGCCCATCTGTTCGAGGACGGTCTTGGTGAGGGTGCGGGCGGCCTTCGAGTCGTCTATTACCATGACGTGGTATCTTTCGATTCCCGCGTTTTTGCTCTCCCGGACGATCTCCTCCGACAGAACGTCGGCTACGCCTATAATATCGCCAAGTATACGCTCGATGTCGAGTAACTGGATAATTTCTCCATCGTCGGTGTGGGCTATGGCGATGAGGAAACCCGTATTGGCAAGCATCCCCGTGGGACTTTTTATGTCTTCCCAGTTTCTGGTTATGAGGTTGTCCGGGGTGTGGACGAGAAAGCCCTGGACGTTGTTATTGTACTCGCTGACGATTACGTAGCTTACGCCGGTTTTATACTCCTGTGGCGGCATAGCCAGAAACTCCGCCAGGTCGATAATGGCAACGGCCTTTCCCCTGAAGTCGATGGTACCCTTGATCGACGGATGCGAGTGTGGCAGCCTGGTGATCGTATGGGGACACTCGATTACTTCCACTATCTTGAAAACGTTTATTCCATAACGCTGGCCATCGTTAAGAAAAAAGACGAGCATCTCCATCTGGTTACTCAGGGCCAGAGACGTGCGGCGCTCTACTTCACTAAAGAGTTGATCCTTCATGATTACGCCCATATCGACCTCCTGGGTTGTAATTTTTCCGATTAATATAAAACTGCCGGTTAATAAAAACCTTATATAAAAAATAAACTTAAGACTATTATAAAACTACCCTGCATACAATGTAAAATCGGCAGTCTGCTTCTACGGGGGGGCCGCATATTCCAGATCGATCCGATTAACCCGTACAATCTCAAGCCGTGCCGGCCCGATTCCACTTGCCTAAGGCATTACTGTACACATATCCGGCGACAAATGCCAGAAACTCCTCTATTACGTGGGAGGATATGCGCTTTTTCATGTGCACGATCGAAAAATCATGAACGAGCCGGGTACCCTTTATTCTCAGGGTTTTGATGAGACCGAGCTTTACGTCCTTGTCAGCCGCCAGTCTCGATACTATCGACACACCCATGCCGTTGCCAACTGCGGCTATCACCGACTCCTGGCTCTCAAGCACTATGGCAACCTTCATGTTCTGAATCCCTATGCCGCGCTTATTCAGGAACTTCTCTATGGCCTGCCTCGTTCCGGAGCCGTCTTCCCTCAACAGGAAAGACTCCCTGAGCAGGTCGTCAATGTCTATCTCACCATACTCTGCCATAGGAAAACTGGCCGGCACTATTACGCAGAGCTCGTCCTCGTAGATTTTCTTCACCACGAATTTTTGCCCCTTAACCTCCGTCCCTAAGAAGGCGATGTCTACGTTGGAGGAAGCCACGAGGTCCAATACCTTCCTGGTGTTGCCAATACGCAGGTCAAATTTGATCTTCCCGTTGCCACGGATGAAGTCCCCTAAGATTTTCGGCAAAAAGTAGTTGCTTATCGTCGACGTACTTCCTATGCGTATGCTGCCCCTGACAATACCGGACAGACGGCACAGGTTCTTCTCCACGTCGGCGTAAAGGGACAGAATGTCCTTTGCGTACTTGTACAGTATCTCCCCGGATGTAGTGAGCGAAACGCTGCTGGTAGTCCTGTCGAATAGCTTCATACCGTAAAGCTCCTCCAGAACGTGTATCTGGGCAGTGACCGCAGGCTGCGTCAGGTGTATTATCTCCGAGGCCTTCGAAAAGCTCTTCACCTCGGCAACGGTACAAAATACTTTCAACCTGTAATCGTCCACTATTGTCCCTCTCTTCTATATAAAAACCGCATTTCCCCCTCCGGCAAGGCTCATGGGGGCTATATCCTTAACTTCGCATGTGAATCCGCTTCGTTAATATGTTCAGGGATTTTACCACAAAATTTATTAATAAGTTAATAAATTTTATCGATAAGCCCGGTTGCTTGCGTAGAGGCGTGCTGTAGAGGCGCTTACTGCGGCTGATTCTGTTTACGTGGTATCAATCTAAAATTGGAATGACGACAAAGGAGCCGGAATGACGGAATTCAGTTTTCAGGCCGAATGGATTTTCAGGAATTTTCTCTTGCCTACTTTAAATATATACTCGCCGGGGGGGAGTTTCGTATCCGGATCCGATACTTTCGAGTCGTTTACCGTTACTCCGCCCTGTTTGATGAGCCTCATAGCCTCTCCGGTGCTTTGTGCAAGCCCGGTGTCTTTCATTAACCGGGCTATCCACATACCGGGTTCTGTCCATTTCACAAAAGTCTCCGGTATTTCGTCCGGAAGCTCTTTCGACCTGAACATTCTGCCGAAGTCTTCCAGGGTTTTAGCCGCGGCCTCTTTCGAGTGGTATCGGGCGGTAAGTTCCAGGGCCAGGTCTTCCTTTGCCTTCCTGGGGTGGACGGTACCGTTGGTTATGCCCTCTTTAAGGGCTGCCAGCTCTTCCATTCTCACGTGGCTGAGCAGTTCGTAGTATCGGAGCATCAGCTCGTCCGTGGTGGACATTAATTTGCCAAAAATCTCGGAGGGGGGCTCGTTTATGCCGATATAGTTGCCCAGGCTCTTGGACATCTTGTTTACACCGTCGAGGCCTTCCAGAAGCGGCAGCATTATGACCGTCTGCCCGGGTTGGCCGTAATCTTTTTGGAGCGTCCTGCCCAGGAGCAGGTTGAAGCGCTGGTCTGTGCCCCCCAGCTCCACGTCCGCCCTCAGGTGGACCGAGTCGTAAGCTTGAAAGAGTGGGTAATAGAACTCGAGGAGGGTAATGCTGCTGTGGCTTTCGAATCTCTTTTTAAAGTCGTCCCGCTCAAGAATCCTAGCCACGGTTTGCAGTGCTCCGAGCCTTACGATTTCCATGGCCGACATTTTCGAGAACCACTCGCTGTTGAAAACCACCCTGGTTTTATCGGGGTCAAGGATTTTAAATATCTGCCGGCGGTACGTTTTTGCGTTTTCGTCCACCTCTTCTTTGGTCAGGGGTTTTCTCATCTCATTTTTACCGCTGGGGTCGCCTATCATGCCGGTAAAATCTCCGATGAGGAAAATTATCTCGTGTCCGAGTTCCTGGAACTGGCGCATCTTTTCGATGAGTACCGTATGGCCGAGGTGTATGTCCGGTGCCGTGGGGTCAAACCCCGTCTTTATCCGCAGGGGCTTATTTTCCCTTACCGATTTTTCAAGCCTGGCAAGAAGATCGTCCTTCTGGATTATCTCCGTTACTCCTCGCTCTATTATGGATAACTGTTGTTCGGGGCTTATCATTTTGGCTAAGTATTTTAGCTTTATCGGATTATCGTCGTCAATGGTTTTGTTCGCGTGTGTTTTTGTTCCAGCCATTTAATTAGCATTAGCCATTTTCTCGTAATAATTGTTAAAATGGCAATACCTTAACGCGGACTGGGCTGGGCGGAAAAGCCGGATAGGAACGAATTGCCGGCAAAGGGGGAATGAAATATTACGACGGCATTTATTTTATTAAATAAATGTCATCCGGATTGCATCTTTTTAACGCGATTTAGTGTAATATTTAGCATCGGGTAAAAGAAGTGCCGGGTTTCGATGTTTCGATTGTAAATTTACGGGAAGGAGGATATTTATGGATGGCGAGACTAAAGGATGCAAAGGGTGCGTGGGTATGCTGATACGTGAGTTAGCCGTTTTCGAGCGCAGGTATCAGGATATGTACGCTATGGTAGAAGGTGAGTGCGACCTTTCGTACGTCGACTATATAAACGATAAGATTCGTGCGTATTTATCGAATTTATTAGTTTATTCCCTGGCAGCGGAGGGAGAGTCGGCGATGGCGCAACTCATAGCGGCTCTTGACGACGAGGATACCTTTACCGGCTGCGCGCTGGCTCTCGGCCTAATCGGTAACGACAGGGCACTCGCAGCCCTGATAGAGTCGCTCGATAAGAAAATAAACATCCTGGACGAGAGCTTGACGGACGAAAATCTCGACGACGATGATTTAACTGACGAAGAAGAATATATCGTCAGTGCCGACGATCTGGGGGAGGAAAGCATATATTACGACGAGATAGCCGCGATGGCGCACGAATGTCTTCACGTAACCGGCGCAGCCCTGTCACTGTCGGGTACTAAGGCCATCGACATGCTCATCGAAAAACTGTACCACCGCAACCCTTTCGTCATAATGGCCTCTTCCGTTGCCCTGGGTAAGATCGGAGATAAAAGAGCCATAAAACACATAGTCCAACTGATAAGGGAACTGAGGCAAGTCGAGGCGCACGATGAGCTAATCTGCCAGGTAGAGGATTACCTGATCGGTGCTCTTGCCGGTTTTAATACTAAGGACAAGGCTGCTTTAAAGGAGATAAAAAAATGTCTCAGGAGTATGTCCGACATGGACGGCGTCCAGGGGGGCAACATTGGCTCTAACGTGATGCCGGCGATTTTCCGCGTTAAACCGGATCAGTCTTCCATGGCCTCTCTGAAGTGGTGCCGCTTACCTAAAAATTCCGGTGACAGCGGAAACCCGTACCGGGATAATGATCGCGGCATGCCCGACATGGACGTAATAAAGGAAGGCAAACGGTATAAACGGATACTGGTCGGCGAAAGCTTTCCGGAACTGGGCCTTCCTCCGGTGTACGTGGACGTGGAGCTTTCGTGGGGCAATGGCACCTCACGCCGCGGCACCAACTCACGCCCATGGGACACG
>JADFXJ010000208.1 GCA_015233615.1 Nitrospirota bacterium | reverse complement strand
TGGAGTGCTTCAGTATGCCGCCTATGTAGTGGAGGGCCATCTCGCTCAACCCCGCGTAAAGGTTGCCGGCAAAGAGCGGATTTCCGTCTTTCCACAGGCTCTGGTGCGTGTGCATCCCCGAGCCGTTGTCCCCAAAGAGGGGTTTTGGCATGAAAGTTACGCTTTTGTTGTGCTTGAAGGCCACGTTTTTCGTCACGTACTTGAATATCATCAGCTTGTCGGCCATAGTTACCAGGGGGGAGAACTTCATGTCTATCTCGGCCTGCCCGGCGGTTGCCACCTCGTGATGCTGGGCCTCTATCTCTATGCCGCACTGCTGCATAACAAGCGTCATCTCCGTACGCAGGTCTTCCATGGAGTCGCAGGGAGAGACAGGGAAATACCCCTCCTTGTAACGGGGCTTGTATCCGAGGTTGGGCTTTTCGTCCTTGCCCGAATTCCATATGCCTTCCTTGGAGTCTATGAAGTAATAGCCGCTATTTGAAGTCTGGTCGAAACGGATGTCGTCGAATATGAAGAACTCCGCCTCCGGGCCAAAGAACGCGGTGTCGGCTATACCCGTGGACTTAAGGTAGTTGGCCGCTTTCTGCGCTATGTACCTGGGGTCTCTCGTGTAGGGCTCCTTAGTTATGGGATCCAGGATGTTACATATGAGCGAAATGGTCGGATACTGCCTGAAGGGGTCGAGCATGGTGGTTGAGGCGTCCGGCAGCACTAACATGTCGGATGCGTTTATCGCCTGCCATCCCCTTATGGAAGAGCCGTCGAACCCGAACCCCTCCTCAAAGGACTTCTCTTCGAGCTGCCCTATAGGTACGGAAAAGTTCTGCCATACCCCCGGGAAATCGATGAACACCAGGTTCACCATCACTACGTTGTTTTTCTTTGCGAATTCGAGCACCTCTCTGGGCGTCATTTTACCTCCTTAATATGATTTTAAAATTGATATCAGAGGGCATTGTCCCCTCTCTCGCCAGTCCTTATTCTCAAGGCCTCTTCGGCGTTGTAAACGAAAATCTTGCCGTCACCGATTTTACCGGTTTTAGCGGTCTTTTCGATCGTTTCGATAGCTTTTTCGAGGATGCCGTCGGCGACGACCACTTCTATCTTAATTTTCGGTATGAAATCTATTACGTACTCTGCGCCGCGATAAAGCTCCGTGTGTCCCTTCTGCCTTCCAAACCCTTTGACCTCCACTACGGTCATTCCCTGTATGCCTATGGCGTGCAGGGCGTCCTTAACCT
This sequence comes from Nitrospirota bacterium, assembly GCA_015233615.1. Classification (GTDB taxonomy): domain Bacteria; phylum Nitrospirota; class Thermodesulfovibrionia; order Thermodesulfovibrionales; family Magnetobacteriaceae; genus JADFXJ01. The sequence continues at coordinate 2,061 of JADFXJ010000208.1, read as the reverse complement.
CGTCCAGCTTAAAGGGTTTAATTATAGCCTCAATCTTTTTCATTATATGAAGCCTCCTTGTAAAAAGTTTTTGTCAACGTAGAAATTGTATGATAACATTAATTCTATTATTGCGAAAAGTGGGGGAGCCCGTTAAAAAAACCGCGATAAAATTCGTTGGCCCTTTCCAGGTAGCCTGCATAGATTTCCCCGGTATTGGCCATCAGAGATTTCATATCGACCGGCTCGTCTTTCATCCAGTCGCAGATCATCTCTTTCGTAACCTCTATATGGAACTGGAAAGCGTAGACGTCGTCGCCGTACTTAAATGCCTGGTTTGGATATAGAGGGCTGGAAGCGAGCCTTTTTGCCCCGCCGGGTATGTCGAATGTCTCATAGTGCCAGTGAAAAACGGTTATTTCGCCAGTTTCGGGCACAAGGAGCGAGCCGATTAACCGATCCTCGAGGCCATATTGCGTCGCATTGAGACGATACCACCCGATTTCCGGCTCTTTGCCCCTGTAAACCCTTGCTCCGAGCACTTTTGCTATCATTTGTGAACCGAGGCATATGCCAAGCACCTTTTTCCCTTTTTCGATAAAACCGGCAAGCACCTCCTCTTCTGTATCAAGATATGGGTAAAGGCTTGTGTCGTGTACGCTCATGGGGCCGCCCATTATTACCAGTGCCGAAAAATCATCCGGGTCGGGACAGATTTCTTTAGCCAGGTAAACGACTTTGTACGGCACCGAGTTTGTTACCAGGAAGTCCTCAATCGTGCCCGGCCCTTCGTTTTCTACATTCTTCAACACTAATACTGACGTGGCTTCCTCCTTACCGCCAGAAGGCTTTCTTTCCGATGTCTTTCCTGTAGAACATGCCCTCGAACGAGATGTTGCCGATGGCATTATAGGCAGTCTCCGCTGCTTGTTTCAGGTTCGTACCCATAGCGGTCACGGCCAGCACCCTGCCGGATGTGGTTACAATTTGTTCGTTTTCGTAAGCGGTTCCCGAATGAAAAACGTAGACGTTGTCCAATTCCTTTATTTTTTCGAGGCCGCTAATGGGCATACCCTTTGTAAACTTACCCGGGTATCCCCCGGAGGCGGCAACTACGGTAATTGCCGCGCCTAAGTGCCACTTCACGTTAAGCCTGTCCAGACTGCCGTCGTTGATAGCCATGATGACGTCGAGAAACTCGGTCTCCAGATTAACAAGGACGGCTTGTGTCTCCGGGTCCCCCATTCTGCAGTTGTATTCGAGCACGTAAGGATTTCCGTCCTTTATCATGAGGCCTGCGTACAAAACACCCTTGTAAACCATGCCGTCCTTACGCAGGGCTGCGATAGTGGGCACGATGATTCTCTTCATTATGATCTTTTCCATCTCTTCGTCGATGACGGGAGCCGGGGTGTAGGCGCCCATTCCGCCGGTGTTTGGACCGCCGTCCAGGTCAAAAGCCCTCTTGTGGTCCTGGGACGAGGCCATGGGCACTATATGGGTGCCATCTGTAAATACCATGAAAGAGGCTTCTTCGCCCCTGAGGCAGTCCTCTATGACGACCCTGTTACCGGCATCCCCGAAGGCTCTCTCCTTCATTATAAGTCGGATGGCATCGTTTGCCTCCTCTACGGATTCAGCCACGAAGACGCCTTTTCCGGCGGCCAGCCCATCGGCTTTTATCACCACGGGTGCCCCCATGAGCTTAATGTGCTCCTCGGCGTGGATGTATGAAGAGAAGACCCTGTAATTGGCGGTTGGGATGTTGTTGCTCTTCATGAAGTCTTTTGCGAAAGCCTTGCTGCCTTCGAGCCTTGCGGCCTGTTTGGTGGGACCAATTATCTTGAGCCCCTCCCTTTCGAACTGGTCCACTATACCGGCCACCAGGGGAACCTCCGGCCCAACGACGGTGTAGTCGATCCACTCGTACCTGGCCAGGTCTACGAGAGCCTTGACGTTGTCCATATCGATGTTCAGGCACTCGGCCAGTTCGGAGATTCCCGCGTTACCCGGACAGCAATAGATCTTGTCAACCCGCTTGCTCTTCGATAGGGCCCAGACTATGGCGTGCTCTCTGCCGCC
>JADFXJ010000009.1:35841-53939 GCA_015233615.1 Nitrospirota bacterium | reverse complement strand
TTCGATCATTGAACTTGTGTTGTCGTTATCTGTCATTACTTTTGTTCTCCTTAATGTAAAATATATTGTATTTTGTTTTATAGTATATCACCTAAATATTTTTTTTACAAGACCTTCATGCTAATTAAATCGATTGCAAATATAAAAATATTCGGAGCTTTTTAAATTTAAGGGAGCGTTCAGAAATAAATGAGTCAGATGGCGAAGGATTTTTGTCCGATCCGCAAGGAGCGTAAAGGTCTCTTGTACTGGATGTACATGAGCCATTACGTAACGCAGCGGGCGGGCAAAAAGACAAGCCAGATGGCTCACTTATTTCTGAACGCGCCCTTAGCTTGTACGAGGTAAAATTTGATGCACAGGATAAAACGTTTCAAGTGCCCACACTGCCGTGGAGTTAGCGCGGTAAACGTGCCCGACACACAGGAAACCGTAAACGTGACTGACACACAACAAGACAATCCAGGCAAGGATGAAGCATTACCGGCAGAGGGTGATAGTATTGTTCTTCGCGTTACTTGCCCTTATTGCGGCAGGGATTACGAGGCTAAGCTTACCGGATAAGAGGCTTACCGGTTAGGAGATGCCGTAAAGAACGATAAATATTTTAAGTACGCTGCGGACGAAATACTTCTGAAATCTGAAATATATGCTAAAGCCGGGTTAATAATTTTATACGGCAGTTATTACCCAAACATCGGGCGAGCTCTTGAAAGGTGCGTGGCATGTCTATGCAAAAGGCGGGATTGCTTCGTTACGCTCGCAATGACATTCTTATGTCGAAGTTTGGGTATAATACGGCTATTGTGGAAGCAAATCCCGGTGCCTGTTAAAATACCTTGATTTATCTGGCCATCGTATTTAATATATAGATATGGATATTTCTATTCTGGTTCCATTGCTTAACGAAGAGGATAACGTGCTGCTCATGCACGAACGCCTTAAAGCCTCGCTAAACGAACTACCGGAGACTGAGGAGTATGAGGTCATATACATTGACGATGGAAGCACGGATTCAACCCCCGTGCTTCTCGAACGGATACACTCGACTGATCCAAACGTAGTGGTGCTGACACTGAGAAGGAATTTCGGACAGACGGCAGCCCTGGCCGCAGGCTTCGATTTCGCCACCGGCGATGTAATAATCACAATAGACGGCGATCTCCAGTACGACCCCGGCGACATACCGGCGCTGATCGAACAATCCAGATCGTACGATATAGTCTGCGGCTGGAGGAAAAAAAGAAAAGATCCTCTTTTTACGAGGCTTCTTCCATCTATCGTCATAAACTTGCTTATAAATATTATCACGGGCGTGCGCCTCCACGACCATGGATGCTCCCTTAGAGCCTACAAGAGGGACGTCATCAAAAACCTGAAACTCTACGGCGAGATGCAGCGCTTCATTCCGGCCATGGCCAGCCGGCTGGGCGTAAAGGTAACGGAAATACAGGTAAAGCACAAATCACGGCTTAATGGTAAATCCCACTACGGCCTGTCAAATACGCTTCAGGTGGCACTCGATCTCCTCACCGTTAAATTTTTCCAGAGCTTCGCTACAAAACCTATCGAATTCTTCGGGCCAATTGGTTTTTTTAATGGGGCGGTGGGTACAATCATCCTCATTTACGCTATACTGGCAAGAGTTCTGCTATTCCATCACGAAACCCACCTGCTGCTTCTCATACTCGGTGCATTCCTCGTACTCGTCGGAGTTCAGTTCGTCGGAATGGGGTTGATAAGCGAAATCCTCGTAAGAAATTTCCACGAAAGTGAGAGAAAACCGATCTATAACATAAAGAGGATCATTGGACCCGAAAAATAATAACTTAACGCCCGGAACTCCTGGAAACCGTAGAACCCATAAAAACATTTTTTATCGTAAAGCCGCTTTCTTTATTGCTAAAGCCGCAGTAAGCTCGGGGATAATCGTCTTTTTACTTTCGAAGATAGATACTGCGAATGTAATCGTTTTTTTTAAAAACATTGACCCGCTAAAGTTTTCTATATCCGTTTCGATTAACCTCCTGGTAGCGCTGTTGTCTTCTTACAGGCTCATGCTTTTCATACCCCAAAATATGCCGGCCGGTAAAGTCTTTTCCATAAACCTGATTGGATTGTTTTTCAACAACCTTTTGCCGGGGTCTACCGGTGGAGACGCTATAAAATTTTTCTACATATTCAAACACACCGGCCAGGGAGTTACCACGGCGGGGTCGGTATTTATGGACAGGTTAGCAGGCTTTACGTCGGTGCTGCTAATAGGCTTTGTGTCGGCCATGGCAAACTTTGGAAAGCTCAGAGGTACGGGAGTCAATTACATCGTGGCGGCCATTGCCGTGGCTTTTTTTATCGCCACCTTTGCCGTCTTCAGCCTGAAGCTTGGTAAACGCTATCCGGCAATATCGAAATTCTACGACTACTTTCACCTCTATATAAGGCGGAAAAAAACCGTTATCATAGCCCTGGTCCTTTCTACGTTTCTCCAGGTGCTGTGTATATTTGCGGTCTACGTCGTTTCCCTGAGTCTGAAGCTGGACGTGACACTCGTTCAGTGCCTCGTATTCATACCGATAATCTTCGTAATCATGTCGGTTCCTATATCCATATCCGGGTTTGGCATAAGAGAAGGGGCCTTCGTCTTTCTATTCGGCATCGCAGGTGTCAATAAAGATATGGCGTTGGCTCTGTCGTTTGGATGGTTCCTCTCCGTGGCTATTTCCAGCCTTCCAGGTCTTGTCCTGTACGTGGTGCTCAAGCCGGAAAGAGGATTGCACACGGTACAGGATTCTTAAAACCCACCACGGGCGCCTTAACACTTACAACCGGCTTGCCTAAACTAAAACCGGCTTGCCTGAAACTCGCAGCCGGCTTCCTAAAACTCACCAATGTTTTTAAGCCTAACCCTCACCATTCCTTTACCTCGATGCACCGATGCGGGCAGATCTCTGCGCAGCTTAAACACCCTCCACAGTTGGACGCGTCAAAAAGCACGGGCAGCCCATCTTCCATAATAAAAACCATCCTGGGACAAATAACCGCACACTTGCCGCATCCGTCGCACCTGCTATAGTCTATATTAATTGCGTACATTGGAGAGGGTTATTTCAAGTATTCTTTTGAATTAGCAGAATAGGCGATATCATTTTTTACTTGTCTCATCAAGCCTATTACTTTGGTATGAATATTTTCGTATTCGTCGTAATCAATATCTACTTGATTTCCGTCTCCGTGGACTACTTTATTGCGTTTACCGAAAAGTTGTGAATCTATCAGTTTTTGATCCATTTCATACTTCTGGTATTCCAGATTTAATATAAGGCATATCTCTTTAAATACGTCAAAATTTAAATTTGATGCATCTATGATGCCTTCATAAGGTATTTCTGACCGTGTTCCTAAACGATTTATCAAGAAATCCACTACTTCTATTAACTTTACAACTTTTATTTGATTCTCGAATTGATTAAGCTTAAACTTGTTATTCACGGATAGAGTAACAAAGCATGGCTGCAGTTCATCGTGCCTGAGCCCTTGCCCCGATAAGAATCGCAAGTAATTGGCGGCGGCTTTTTTTACGAAACCCTCCCAATGCGCGTAAAGCAACGCTATTGCAACTCTTATCATATATCGGAAAGAGATTTCAACCAGTTGAATACTTTTTTATCCTTCATAACTAAAGTACAGTTGCGAATTTCCTGATCAGACAGTAATGAACCGCCAGTATTCAATCTCATGAATATCTCGTAAATGGCATCTTTATCGGATTCTTTTTTTTAAATCTCAACGTTTATTTTTTCCCTTTTGAAAGCGAGTTGCAACGGCTGCGGCATCCTGCATTCTCCATCTGCAGGGAGTGACCGGGCAAATCTGAGTGAAACCGTCCGTAGTCACTCCCTTTCAGGGGAATCTTTTGGTTAACCAGTTTAATCACCTTGATATCTCTTACCCTTGCTTTGGGTAAAACACAAGGCGTCGCTAATATGGCCTTTACCCGGCCTTTAGGAAGCCTTGTAAAACTTCTTCATCACGTCCCAGGTCTTCAGTATATCGATGGCCCTCTGGATCTGCGTGTCGTCCTTTTCTTCAACTTCGATGGGTGCCGTCTCCGTCTCTTCGGGCTCTTTCGTTTCGACCTGGTCGTTATTGAGATGTCCTTCCAGGTCCTTCTCCCTCATGACGGGATGGTCCTTGCCGGTTTCAGCCTTTAATTTAACCAGGATGTCCGGAGTTATGCCGGTGTTTTGGATCGAAGTACCCTTTGGAGTATAGTACCTTGCGGTAGTGAGCCTGAGACCGGAGCCGTCACTCAGGGGCAGCACGCTTTGAACGGAGCCCTTGCCAAACGTCGTCACACCCACGAGCAAGGCCCTGTTCCAGTCTTTCAGCGCACCGGCTACTATCTCGGAGGCACTGGCACTTCCTTCGTTTACCAGCACTACCATGGGCATCTTTTTGAATTTGTCCTCGCCGTCGGTATTAAACTCCTTCTTCTCGCCGGACCTGTCTTTTATGTATACAACAAGCTTATTGGCCGGTAAAAACTCGTTGGTCACGCCTACCGCACTCTGCAGTAGTCCACCGGGATCATTCCTGAGATCAAGAATCAGCGAAGTGATCTTCTTTTCGTTTAACTTTTCTATGGCTTTTTCCAGGTCGGCAACCGTCTTCTCCTGGAACTGGCTTATCTTTATATACCCTATGCCGTTGTCCAGGGCCTTGTACTTTACGCTCTGTACCTTAATGGTGTCCCTCATGAGGGAATAATCCTTCGGTTCGTTCCATCCCTTTCTTATAATGGAAATGGTCACCTTTGTGCCTTTTGGTCCTCTCATCTTGTTTACTGCGTCAAAGAGGGACATCTTCTCGGTGGACTCTCCGTTGACCTTCGTTATAATATCACCCGCCTTGATGCCGGCCTTAAATGCCGGTGTGTCATCTATAGGAGAAATAACGGTTATGAACATCCCCTTTTTACCTATCTGTATTCCCACGCCGCCGAATTCACCCTTGGTATCCACCTTCATCTCTTTGAAGAGCTCCGGGGTCATAAAACCGGAGTGCGGATCAAGAGCGCTTATCATACCCTTGATAGCTCCATAGATGAGGTCTTTAGTCTTGACCTCCTCCACGTAATTGTTCTTAACTATGTTAATGACCTCGGTGAACAGCTTGAGATCCTGGTAAGACTCGCCTTCGGCGTTAACCGCCTGGACGGTCCACCTGCCTATAAAAATCCCGCACGCGGCCAAGACAAACACTATTAACGACAGAAACGCGTAACGAAACTTCCTGCTCATTTTCATTCCTCCTGATGCTTTTTATATTTCATTTATTTTCCTTCACCCTTTAGCCATTGTAAGGGATTAACGGGTTTTCCTTTATACCTGACTTCGAAATAGATGCCCGAACCGTTTAATACGGCACTTTCTCCTGCATCCCCTATTATACTCCTTCTTTTAACTACATCGCCAACTTTTGGATACATTTTGCTCAAATTCGCGTAAACCGTGTGATATCCCATGCCGTGGCTCAATATCACAACCTTGCCGAGGCCCTTGAACCAATCGGCGTACACTACCTTGCCATCGTATACGGCCTTAATAGTAGAGTCATCCTCGGTACTTATGTATATGCCGTAACGAAAAACCGGCGTTTTAAACTGAGGGTCCTGGTGGGAACCATAAGGTATAGCCACCCTGCCCGCTGCTGGCCATGGCAAAAGCCCCTTAGAACTTCTGAACTCGGAACCTACGTCCTGCATTTCCGGCTCCTGCTTTTGCATTAGCACTTTCAAGCGAGACGAAGTGGTTTGCAGCTCCGTGAGCACGGAGGAGTAGAGTGACTGCTCCTGCTTTATGGACGATAGCAGGGTTTGCCGGTCCTTTTTCTTTTCGGCAAGCTGCGCTTCCTTTTGCTGAAGAATCTCGTTTCTGGCCACAAGCTGGGAAAGGAGGCCCTTGAGTTCCTTTTCTTTACCTGCGAGCTTCACCGACATGTCTTCGTACCTGACCATCTCCCTGTACTCTTTGCCGGACGTTTTGGCCAGGTAACGGTTAATGCGCATGAGTTTGTAAAAATCGTCGGTGTTCAACAATATCAACATCTTGTCCACGTCATAACCGTATCTTTGTATTATCTTCAGCCTCTTTCTTAACTTAGATTTTATAGTACCAGCGTTGTTGTGCATCGTCGCCATGTCCTGCCTGAGCGAAGAGATCCTGGCGTTGAGGTCTTTTATCTTCCTTCTCTCCCCGCGCACTTCCCCGCTTATGGCTTCCAGACTCTTGTCCGCCTTTTCGAGATCTTCCAGGACGTTGGATTCTTTTTTCCTGGATTCTTCGAGTTTTTCCTTATGCTTTTCTATCTCTTTCTGTATTTTTTCAAGCTTTTCCTTGTTCGCCTCCTCACACAGACCTACGGAGCCGGGAGCGTAAGCGAACGTAACCAGCAATAACGTTATCGAAAAAAACCTGATTAGTATTTTACGCGGCAACACGTCTTTAACTTTAATACTTAAGTCTGCCAAGAGCTATGACGGCACCTCCCAACCCCAGGACAAAGCCCATTACGGGCAAGATGTAAAATGACCGATCCGGCACATAAATCATGCTAAACAGGGGAAATTCCGTAAATAGCTTCCCGAAGACGTACCGGGAGATGGCCAGAAAAAAACACATCCCTATGGCGCCCCCCATGATGCCTATTATAGATCCCTCGATGAAAAAGGGAGATCTGATAAATCCTTTTGTTGCACCAAGCAGCTTGTAGATCTCTATCTCTTCCTCATGCCTGTAAAAAAGAACCCTCACGGTGGAGTAACATATGAATATTACGGATAACGCAAATATCGAGCCCGTCGTCAGGCCAAACACCCGGAGTCCATTCTTCAGGGAATAGACGGATTCCACGAGTGCTCCGCCGTACTCGACGTCGTCTACTGCACTCATACCCTTAAGCTTTTCTATGAAGGCGTTTACCCCTTTGGCACTGGAGCCCGCCCCCTTCAGCCTGACGTCTATAGTATCGAAAAGCGGGTTTTCACCAAGGCCGGACAGTGCGAATTTCTCGTTTTTGAAAAAACCCTTCATGTCCTGCAGCGCCTTTTCTTTGGATATGAAGTTAACCGACTTAACTATATTTTCGGACTTTATGGCTGACTCCAAAGCCCTGGCTTCGTCTCTCCTTGTATCCTCTCTGAGAAATACCATTACGGAGAGTTTTTCGGGAAGCGTCGCGGTTAGCTTCTCGACGTTGTAGACCGCTATCACCACGGAAAAAAGTATGAACAATACCGCACCTATCGATAGCATCGATATGACGTTGAGCCAGATTTCCCTGAATATGCTGTTAAGTGCCATACGCAGAGAAAACATTAGCGTACCTCCGCTTTAACAAGCTGTCCGCCGTCGAGATAAAACACCCGCCTGCCCGTGTTGTCAAAGAGCCGCCTGTTGTGGCTGGCTATGAGAATGGTGGTGCCCTTGTTGTTTATCAGCTTAAAGATCTTCATGATTCCTTCTTCGTTTTCAATGTCGAGGTTGCCCGTGGGCTCGTCCGCTAGCATTACCGTCGGCTCGCCAACAATGGCCCTTGCTATGGTTATTCTCTGTTGCTCGCCACCCGACAGGGTAAGGGGATAAGCGTCAGCCTTGTGCCTGAGACCTACGAGCTTTAGCACGGCGGTTACCTTTTCTTTTATTTCGCGCTCCATGACCCGCCTTATCCTTAGGGCCAGTGCGATGTTGTCAAAGACGGTATTGTTGTTCAGGAGTTTGAAGTCCTGAAAGACTACGCCGATGTTTCTGCGTAGCATGGGAATGGTGGAGTCGTCCAGGGAGGCCGTGTTAAAGCCCGCTATGGAGATAAGCCCCTCGTCCGGCGCCTCGGCAAGGTACAGGAGTTTAAAAAGGGTCGTCTTACCGGCGCCACTAGGGCCCGTGACAAAGGCCATCTCCCCTTTTTCGATCCTAAGGCTTACATCTTTCAGGGCATCCTGGTTTTCGTACCTCTTAGATACCCCTTCAAGCACTATCATCTCAACATCTTCTCAACAAGTCCTCAATCTCATGCAAAAAGCTAAAACCCGTGCAAAAAGCGCATGCAAACTACGTTATTTTAATTACCCATTAACTATATTCGGTATATTACCCGATTTACTATTGTCTCACCGTCGCTGCCGGCCAGAGCTTCGTCAGCAGAGCCGTTTAGCCGCATTCGCGGCAGTTCGCGGGCCGGCAGTCTGTCCTTGCCCGTCTGTCGCATTCGCGGGCCAGAATCTGCCCAGGCACCCTACCCGTCATTCCGGCTTGTCCGGAATCTAGTCCTTAAGATACTATAGCTATATATAATAGCGTTTTACCATAGAAATTTTAAATGAAAATATTATAAATGAAAAAACAGGTAATTTGAAAGGACAACTTTAACTTTTCTTAATTTTCTCGTCAGGGCCTTTATTTTTCGAAATATTGGCAACTACTCAGGCTATGGCAAAGGCATTTCAACAGTTTCAGTGATTTGCCCGGAATTACAACTTGCGTTTTGGGTGGGCAGATACGCAAGTAGGCGCAAAGCCGCAATTCATGCTGGTTTACAGAGATGTCGAAAAAATGGCGTGTGTCTACGCTTTAGATGGTTGTTAAGCCTTGCCGGCTACTTCCAGGACAGCTTTAGTCGGATAAACAAAAGCTTAAATACATAGAACAGAAAATCTGGCATATTGAACAATACCTTAACCAAACTGCGGAATATATGCAAGGGAAAAAATCATCAATAAAAGACACATTTAATTCGTGGCTGAGATGGAAAGGCGTTGTCCTTAATGCCGATAGGTGAAAGGGATAGCGGACCTGCCCTGAGATTGGAAAATCCAATGATACGATCAGGGTTGGCGTTAGCCGGTGCAAACGTATCGGTTGCCGACCGGAATGACATATTTAGTTCGGTACTGGTTATGTCGTCGTTGGATTATACACGCTGAATATGTGTGTCCATATGAGGGCGTGTTGCAAACGTCGCTGTATGCAACACGTCTAACAGATTGTATTAAGCTTTGGTTACAACAAATTCACCGTAACTGTCGCCAACTTCGATTCCTTTGGTTTGTTCGCACGTAAATTTACCCAATCCATCGGGATAGGGTTTGTCTCCGTAGGCGATATCCATAAAAGCCGCTGAAACACCCCTTATCATAAAGGCGCTCATTTTTTTTACATCCATGGATTTCGCCATATCGGCTTCATAGTAGTTGTATGCTCTGATGACCATTTTCTCCGCCGGTATAAGCTCCGTATAGAACTGTTTTAACTGCACACCCATAGAACCTCCTTCAATTATCTGATGAATTACAATAACGATTGAAAGAATCAACCGTTATATTCACAAATGATTTGTTGAAATAATTCCTCAGATCCCTTTACGTCTTTTCTTGATAAATAGATATGGAGAGTTTTCTCTCCTTCCAGTCCTTTAATAAGAAACTTGCCTGGCACGTCTATTTTAAACAACGGCTTTGTAAAGGATTCGTAATAATCCATTCTTCCCTTTTCACCCAGGTAAAATATAAAATCTTTGCTAATAACAGCGTCAAATTCGATTTCTTTGATATACGAGCTCCCATGCATTAACGTATTTAAGACCATGCCGCCAATGCAGGATACTTTATCTTTTATCGCTATTATCTTCATTGAAACAAAATATGTTTTACAACTATCATTATGCTCTTTTAGAGGCACATACGTCAAGTGGTCTGCGTCATAAATGCTTTACTCAACTTTCGTAGTATTAATCCGTACATTAGTAAGACGACACAAATTACTGCCCAAACGTGTTGATAAGCCATTCTTCGATACATCTTATGTCGTCTTGCGGATGTACGGATTAATAAGAAAACATGGATAAAATAAGATGGATAGGGGATTACGAGGAAAAAGTAACTAATCAGACTATGGTAAACGAATTTCAATCTTGATTCCAATCTATTTTTCCGTCATTCCGGATAGATCCGTCAGCCGCAACGCCACTACCCTGTGAGGGGGTATTCGCGGCAGTTCGCGGGCCGGAATCTGCCTTTGTCCTTGCCCCTCGCTCGCTTCGGCCAAAAAGGGCGCGTCCTTACGCTGCCCCTTCTTGCGGGGGAGCGCCCCCGCAACGCCCCCCAACGACTGTGCCAATCGCTGATCTAATATTACTTATGATATCCACCTGGTATTAAATAGGTAATTGGTTGTGCGGCACAACATTCTAATTGCAGAGCCTCCAAATGATAGAAACCGAAACGTTATAAGACACCGTCTTAAGCCGTGGTGCTGATAATAGCACCCACGGTGCTAAGTACGCTGTTCGCCGCCCTTTGTTGACTTGGCAGATTCTGAGTCAGCGATTGTAAGAACGATTGTAGCGTGGGTTGAGAATCAGACCCTGCGTTTGTTGTGCCGGTGCCGTTGCTGTTGCCAAAGGTCTGGAGCAGATTCTGAAAACTGGAATTCAATCTGCTCAGTGCGTTATCCTCAGTCGTGCCGGTTGAGCCCGAACCGAGGTTTTGCAGCAGGCTTTGCAACTGTGTGCCAAGATTGTTGTTATAGCCGGCCAGAGCGGCGTAGGGAATTCCGTTGCCAGTGTTGTTACCGTTTCCGCTTCCATTGCCGTTTCCAATGCCGCTTCCGTTACTGCCGCCGTTGGCGTTCGTCGGCCCCACAGCCTGTGTATTGGTATTGCTTTGGTGCAGCGCCTGAAAGAGGCCGTGCATGAACGTATGAAGAGCCTTCTTTTGTTCCCGGCTCATGCCGGAGCCGGCGGAGTCATTATAGCCGTCGTTACTTACGTTCGATGCGGATGTGCCTGCACTCGTGTTTTGGCTCGCAGGACTAATACCAAGCTGATTCAACGTTTGCATGATGCTGCTCATAAACGAGCCGGTTTGAGAGTTCCCGGAACCGGCGGAACCGGCAGCACCGGCGGTACTGCTTGTGTTGACGTCCACGTTGCCGTTTTGGGTCGTACCGGTATTCGAGGCATTCTGAGAACTTATAAGTAACTGAAGACTGCTATATACTACGCTGCCGCTAATGTTATCGACTGACATTTAACCTCCTTTTCCCTTCATTCCGGACAAGTGCCGGAATCTATTCATTTTATGGATATAAATCATTGTTTAATCTCAACCGGTAACGTATATATCAATTTCCGTGCCATACATAAAACAAATCAGGATGTAACCGGTTAAAACGAGAGCGGATAAGGGAGAAAATAGTTTTGTAGTTTTTTAACGATTCGGGAAGCGCTTCGGAAAAGGATTATTTATCGGGAAAAATATGCCCGGCAGGAAATTTTTGCATGGTGAGTAAAACGCCGGGTAAAACGCGGGTAAAATTTATCCTGAAAACGGCCGCGCAGGTTTGTCGGTTAAGGCATGGATTTGGGTAACCTTCTTTTTACCCTTAACCGTTACCTGCCCAAGCGGTCTTGTAGCGTAACGGCCTTTCGCCTTTGCCAGAGTTTCCTCGCTGACTATGATATTGGCTCCGTATGCTTCATTCCTGGTGAGATCTTCGAGCCTTGCGGCCAGGTTAACTGTATCCCCTATCACCGTATAGTTCAGGCGGCGTTCGGAGCCCATGTTGCCGGCCACCACAATACCCGTGTTTATGCCCACACCTATGCCTAAACGGGGCATATCCATGGACTCCAGCCTTTCGTTTAGCTCATCGAGGGCCTCAAGCATGGCCAGTGCCGTGTTTATCGCCCTGTCGGGGGCGTCCTGGTACTTAAGCGGAGCACCGTAGAGAGCCATGACGGCGTCTCCGATGTACTTGTCGATTACGCCTCCGTTTTCCTCTATTATCCCGCTCATCTTCGTGAGGTACATGTTCAGAATGTTCAGAACGCTCTTTGGCGGACGGTTTTCGCTTATGGCGGTGAAGTTGCGTATGTCGGCAAAGAGTATAGTTACCTCGACTTCCTCGCCGCCAAGCTCTACCTTCTTATTCATAAGTTCGTGGGCTATGGCCGGGGAGACCACTTTACCCAGGAGATCGGATACGCGTTCCTTTTCTTCCAGGCCGGAACTCATGTTGTTGAAGGCCGAGGCCAGCTCTCCAACCTCATCGGCCTGTTTTACGTCTACACGAAAACTGTAGTTACCCTTCAATATCTCCCGGACGCCGTTGACGAGGATGTTAACGGGCCTGGTTACAGTATGCGATATCTTCAGGGAGACCAGGATGGACAGGACAAAGCCCGTGGCGAATATATTGATGAGAAGGGTTTTGAGCCTTTCATACGGTTTTAATACCTCTGAAAAGGGGCGCTGAATGACCGCTATAATCGAAAATTCCTGCTTTTTTTCTAGCGTGGTCACGTACGTAACGTATTGGTCTCTTTCAAGAGGCAGGTCTATACTCTTTTCGGACTCCCAAACCGTAGACGCGAGTATGTTGACGAGATCTTTTTCGAGTACGCCGTCCAGTGTAGTGGCTATGGTAAACAGGCGGTGTGAGTCCGCCACCCGCAATATGGTAATCTGGGACTGTATGAGTTGCTTCAGGTATACCAGGAGCTGGGCGTCTATCCTGAATCCAATGCAAAGCCATGCTATGGGGTCGGGGGCAAGCATGGGAACCACCACCACCTGGTATGTCAGATTATCCGCGTCTATGATGGACGTGGCCTCGCCGTTTGCTTCGGCACCGGATATAACCCTTGCCATGTCGTTGGAGACGGCGGACTTGCCCGTAGCCGCGTCCGGGTGAAGAGTGTCGGCAATGAGGACGTGGTCTATGGATATAAGCCACACCACGTCTGCGCCTATGCGTCCTTTCAGGTTTTCTAAAACGGAAAGGGTCGTGGGATGGTCGGAAAACCGTATGGCGGTCTTAAAGGCGTAGTCCATCGACAGAATGCGTGTCATTTCTGCAAGCTGGCTGCTGCGGCCAGCCATTAACTGCCGGAAGACCCTGGCGCCAATGGTGAGGCTTTCGGATACTTGCGACTTGGCGTTACCTACGGCAGCCCTGTCGACGGCGAAGGTAGTGAGAGTTTGCAGCACCACGAGTAACCCAAGGAAGTAAAAAAGCAGCCTGTACTGTAACCGCTTGAAACCAAAGAGAGCCCTCAACGGTAGAAACCGCCGCCCCCCGTGGAAAAAGGTGCCCTGCGGGAGCGCCAGTCCTGAGTTATAACCACCCTGAAATCGGCTTCGGCGTTTTTGTCCGCCGCTATCTTCACTTTTCTCTTTTGTGCCTGCGCCAACTGCCTGTCAATATTGGGATGCCACACGCCGAGTTCGTACTCACCCGGAGCGATACCCGTTATTACGGCCTTGCCGGAGGCATCCGTCCTGCCGAACCAGGGGGTCTCCACCACGTATATGTAAGCCTTCATCCAGTCGTGGATGTTACAACCGATGACAACCTCGCCGGGATTGTCGAAGATGACTTTATTTTCCGCATGAGCACCCGGGGGATACAGGGGGAGCTCAAAGACTTTGGCCGGTGAGAAGGAGTAGACGTGGTGGCGAATCTTGTCATTGTTGGGGAACGTTACGACGGTACCCACCTGAATGGGAGTTACATAGTCGATGAACTCTTTATCGACCTGGTCGATTACCACTTGAGGGGCATTATCGGGTCTTTTGGATGGACCGGAGGACGGCATGGCCGATATTACGGCGTTGGGAACCGGCTTGCCGGTATTGTCCGTGACTACGCCGATCAGGGTCGCGCCGAGGGCTATAGCCTGATAGCCTATCGCCAATATTATCAGGCATCCAAATACGCTTAAAATAATGTTCCTTAAGCTCACGTTACTTAACCCCGGCATAACACCTCCGATCTTTCTTTGTTTACGTAGTATCTAAAGTTTACGCAATATCATAATATGTATAGCTTTAACCTGAGTTAAAAGCTATACATAAAACTCGCCTGTAAGACGTTCTCATGGTAAATCCAGTTATATGAGTGCCCGTTGACCCACGTATAGCCAAGGTTAATCGAAGAGTGATCGCCCAAGGCATAACCGGCGTTTACGAAGATTTCGTTGACGTTTGCCCGCAGCTTGAAAGTCGCGTCGGTGTCATTATAGACGTTGTCGATAATGACGGCTTCGGTGTGGGACTTTTTGAACGGTATGTAATCCTCGTCCATGGTGGAGTTTATATCGCCGTAGCGAAAGGCGTAACCGGTGGACAGGAGCAGTTTCTGCGTGATGAGGGTGTTTACGTTTACCGACACCTTGTGGCTCTCCATGTTAAAAACTTTACCGGAGGCACCCGGTTGCGCCGAAGGCAGATCCTTGCCGTTACGGTAAGAGTATGCGTATCGGAGCACGGCGTCTACCCGTTCGCTGAAGCGCTCGCCCGCACTGAAGGCTATCGTGGATAGCCAACTTTTACGATTGTCGTCGCTTGAATCGAGGTAGTCTATGGTGCCCTCGAGGCCAAGCCATGGTACGCGTGCACCGTATCCCAGTTTTTGCGTGATGGACAGAGAAGTACCGGTAGTAACGCAATTAAGCCTGGGATACACTTTATAGAACTCACCCTGGGCGTTAACGGTTAGCGCGGCCCTGGTGTTTTCCGCCAACTGGTAGTATCTGCCGACGGAAAAGTGAGGGTTGAGTATGTAGTCCCGATATTTTTCGCCTGGGCCGTAAGCCCAGTTTATGTTGTCCCTGTGCATACCGGTTACGTTCGCGTCGATTATCCACTCGGCCCACTCTGCGCCGGCCATACAAGGGGTAAGTAGCACGCCGAGGACGGTAAGCAAAGAAAACGCAGTAAGCGCTCCAGAAAAGGCGTGATCGACGATTTCAACGATTTTGTTTATTACGGGATTCACAACTTTTGTTTTTAGCATTAGCCTTTTCTCCACGCGTTGTCACAAGTTTACAAGCGACAGGATACAAGCAACAGGGTACAATCGACGGCGTCCGGCAGCCTCTGCCCTTCTACGTAATTAGCCACGGCATGCCGCAGGGCATAAGTCATAGCTTTTTCGTCAGAGCTCTTCGTCCCTGTTAGACAGATGCCTCAATAACTTTGACCCCAGAGGAGTTATGGAATACCCCTTTCTGGTATTACTCGAAATAAGATGCAGAGCCTTCAGCTTCCTCATGAACGTCTTTACTCTATCGGAGGGAATATCGATGACGGGCTCGAGGTCTTTGGAGAGAATGTAACCCTGCTCTTTCAACATTTGCAAAGTTCGTCTGATCCACGGTGTCTGGTTCTTTTGCTCCAGAATGAGAAGCTGCTCCTTAATACTGAAAATCTCGGAGTCCTTGACGTTACCCATGGATTTCTTGTAGTTTTCGATGTCCTCGCCTATGTACTCGAACTCTATTTTGACGGCTCTGTCCTTTTCGAAATCAACTTCGGCATCGGCATATTTTTCGAAGTCTTCTTTGAATTCCCCGAAAGATTCGAACCCGCAACGCTTCATTTCCTCCGGAGTTATGCTGCTGAGCTTTTTAAAATCGACGTCGACAATACGCAACAGGCCAAGGTTGTGGGAACGGTATATCTTCCCTCTCAGAACCCTCAGCGTATCCCAAAGCCTGAAGGTCAAAGTAATTTTACCTTCTTTTATCGGGTCGTAGAATTGTTTATCGAACAAAATCATTACAAATAACATTTTAACACAAAAATGCGTCATAAGCAACATTTTTATTATACTTCTGTTTTTGTATCGACAGGTTTGGATTATATAACGGGCCCGATTGGCAATTGCCACAAAAAAAGGTTACTATAAATGGTTACCGGCCACCGTAAGCGAAATATTTCCACGTCGAATATTTTTCGCATCGGGTATAATTAGTACTAGAATATTATAGAGTAGTTGTAGTAACAGGGTTGAAGTAAGCCGCCGTGATAGGAAAGCCGCAGGGACAACATATGGACAAGTTTGACCTGGTAAGCGATTTTACGCCGTCCGGGGACCAGCCGGAGGCGATAGACGCCCTCGTAAAAGGACTGAACGCCAGCGGCTACCAGGTTTTAGTAGGTGTAACCGGTTCCGGCAAAACCTTCACTATCGCAAACGTCATAGCAAGGGTAAACAAACCGGCTCTCGTCATAGCTCACAACAAGACACTGGCTGCCCAGTTGTACGGAGAGTTGAAGGAACTGTTTCCCCGTAACGCCGTCGAGTACTTCGTAAGCTATTACGACTACTACCAGCCCGAAGCCTATATTCCCAAAACGGACACTTACATCGCCAAAGATGCCATGATAAACGAAGACATCGATCGCCTCAGGCATAGCGCCACCATGTCGGTTCTGGAGCGTCGCGACGCTATAGTGGTGGCCTCCGTCTCCTGCATCTACGGCATCGGCTCACCCGCCGACTACATGGAGATGCACGTCGTGTTGAGCGAAGGCGACAGAATCGGACGCAACGAGCTGCTCGAAAGGTTGTCCGCTCTACAGTACCACCGTACCGAGTCCGAGTTCAAGCGTGGCTCGATGCGCGTACGCGGCGACATAGTGGAGCTGTACCCCGCGTTTGCCCTCGACAGGGCCCTGAGAATCGAGTTTTTTGGCGACGACATCGACGCAATCCACGAGTTCGATTCTTTGAGCGGAGAGCGCCTGCGAAAACTAGGTACCGTGGCCATATACCCCAACAGCCACTGGATAACGCCGTCAAATCGTATAGAGCCGGCCCTTAGTACCATAAAGAGAGAGATGGAAGAGCGCGTCGAGTATTTTCTGAAACAGGGAAAGGTCATCGAGGCCAGGCGAATCGAACAACGTACCATGTTCGACCTCGAGATGCTAAAGGAGTTCGGCTTCTGTAACGGTATAGAGAACTACTCCCGCCACCTTAGCGGCCGCGCTGCCGGTGAGCCGCCCTACAGCCTCATCGACTACTTCCCCGATGATTTTCTAACGGTAATAGACGAATCCCACGTAACCCTGCCCCAGATACGCGGCATGTACGAAGGAGACAGGTCCAGGAAGCAGACGCTCATCAACTACGGTTTCCGGCTGCCCTCGGCACTGGACAACCGGCCTCTGACGTTTGCCGAGTTCAACGGGCGCATAACCCGCGCCATATGCGTCTCCGCAACGCCGGGCGATTACGAGATAAAGGCATCCGCAGGTCGGGTGGTCGAGCAGATAATAAGGCCCACCGGCCTTCTGGACCCGGTCATGGAGGTGAGGAGGGCCGGGGGCCAGGTGGAAGACCTCATAAAGGAAATCCGTGCCGTTACGGACAGGGGCGAGCGCGTTTTAGTCACCACTCTTACCAAAAAGACGGCAGAAGACCTTGCCGGATACTACGATGAAATCGGCATAAAGACCCGCTACCTCCACTCTGACATCGACACGCTGGACAGGGTAAAGATATTGCAGGACCTGCGAACGGGCGTATTTGACGTGCTGATAGGGGTGAACCTGCTGAGAGAAGGACTCGACTTGCCGGAGGTGTCCCTCGTGTCGGTCTTCGATGCCGATAAGGAGGGCTTCCTGCGCAGCGAAAAGTCACTCATCCAGACCGCAGGGCGCGCGGCCAGAAACGTAAACGGCCGGGTCATTCTCTATGCGGACTCCATAACCGGCTCCATGCGGCGGGCCATCGACGAAACCACCCGCAGGAGAGATATCCAGTTCCGGTATAATGAACGGATGGGGATAACCCCGACGACGATCAAAAGCAACATCAAAAACATTCTGGCCTCCATCTACGAGGCTGACTACTGGACGGTACCGGCCGCGGAGGAAACTGCGCCGATGACGA
Source organism: Nitrospirota bacterium (assembly GCA_015233615.1). GTDB lineage: Bacteria > Nitrospirota > Thermodesulfovibrionia > Thermodesulfovibrionales > Magnetobacteriaceae > JADFXJ01. Next base: position 36,201 of record JADFXJ010000009.1, on the reverse strand, counting down.
TTCCCGACGAGGAGACGTTGAAAAAACTCGAATCGGAGATGAAAGAAGCCGCCGGGAAACTGCAATTCGAACGTGCCGCCTCACTGCGCGACAAGATAAAAAAGCTAAGGGAGGCAGCCCTGGCCATGGGCATCAGGTAGAGCACCTCAAAACAATCCCCTACTTTTCGAAGCAAACCTCTACGAAGAAATCCCCGAACGTGGTCTTAAAAGGAACAATGACGATGGGCCCGCGTGTCTTATGTGTGATCACGTGGTTTTTACCCACTATAGTTGTAGGAATGGCCATCTCGAATTTGTAACCTCTTTCGGCGAGGATTTTTTTTGCCCCGCCCGTGACCATATTAGTAATTTCGCCAAC
>JADFXJ010000009.1:0-35741 GCA_015233615.1 Nitrospirota bacterium | reverse complement strand
TTTCGAATAGCTTGATAAAGTCATTCTAAAATGTTAGAATATTCTGAAAAATTCGTGGAGGAGTAAAATTATGTTTGGAAATCTAGCGTGGGCAATGGGACAAGGGCCGGGCGGCGGACAACCTCAGGGCCCCGAAGGCATGTTCATGAGCTTTCTGCCCCTTATAATAATATTCGTCATATTCTATTTCCTGCTGATAAGGCCCCAGCAAAAAAAGGCCAGGGAACACAAGGATATGCTCGAAAACATAAAAAAAGGCGATAAGGTTATCACTTCGGGAGGAATATACGGCCTCGTAGAAAATGTAAGCGATAAAACCGTCACGTTGAAGATAGCCGAAAACGTTAAGGTAAAATTCGGTAAAAGCTATGTAGGCACCGTCAGGTCCACGGCGGACGAGGATTGATGGCTCCAACTCTTTTTTCATCCGAAGGCACGATACCAATATGCACCGGCACCAAATATACACCGGCCAACCCCCGTTGGCCAATATCCACCGTTCAAATCCAATATGCATTGCCACTACCATCGTACATCCAGGAGGTTAGATGAAAAAAAGTATTAAATGGCGCTTCGCACTTATCTTAGCCGCGCTAATTTTGTCATTTGTATTTTTGCTTCCTAATACGCCGTTTTCGAAATACATGCCGGAGAGCTACAGGAAGAGCATGCCGGACAAAGGCATTATCCTTGGGCTGGACCTTCAGGGCGGACTTTACCTCGTTTTCGAGGTGGAAGGCGACAAGGCCGTAGAGATGACCATACGCCGTCAGGCCGCCAGCATTGGCAGGCTCATCGAAAAAAAGGGGCAAAAGGGTTCGGCCACTGTCGACGGCCTGAACATATCCGTTACACCGGATAATCCGGAACTCATGAAAGCGATCGAAAATGCCTACCCGGCACTCACCGTGAAAGAATCATCGGGTAAACTCGTATACACTCTCTCCGAAAAAGAGGTCAAACACATAAAAGAAAACGCTACCGAACAGGCCCTCGAAACCATTCGAAACAGGATTGACCAGTTCGGCGTCTCCGAGCCTGTTATACAGCGGCAGGGCGAAAACGAGATAATCGTTCAACTACCGGGCGTCAAAGACCCTAAACGCGCCATCGACCTCATCGGAAAGACCGCACTGCTCCTGTTCAAGTACGTCGACGACGAGGACCCGGTGGCGGCGCAATTGCCCGGCACCATAAAGTCGGACGAAGAGGACGAACTCGTAAAGAAGTTTGCATCCAAACTGAAGCCCGGCAACGAGATAATGTTCGAGCGCCACGTAAACCGCGAAACGGCTGAAGCTTACAAAAAGCCGTTTGTCGTCAAACAAGAGCCCCTCTTAAGCGGCGATTTCCTCTCGGAGGCCAGGGTTGCCATAGACTCCAGGTTTAATACCCCCTACGTATCCATATCTTTCAATAACGAAGGAGCGAAACTCTTCGAAGAGGTCACCGAAAAGTACGTGAAAAAGCGCATGGCCATAATTCTTGACAACAACTTATACTCGGCCCCGGTTATACAGGAAAAGATATCAGGCGGCAATGCCCAGATAAGCGGATCCTTCTCCATGGAGGAGGCAAAAGACCTGGCCATAGTCCTCAGGGCGGGCTCGCTTCCGGCCCCGGTGAAGATGCTTCAGAACGTAACGGTTGGCCCCTCGCTGGGGCGTGATTCCATCCAGGCGGGAAAGCTGGCATCCATAGTAGCCTTTATCCTGGTAGCATTGTTTATGGCCGTTTACTACAAAGTATCGGGTGTAATAGCCGACTTCGCTCTCATGTTGAACATTTTTTTCCTGCTAGGAGCGATGGCCGCGTTAAACGCCACTCTTACCATGCCCGGCATTGCCGGTATCGTCCTGGCCATAGGCATGGCCGTCGATACGAACGTCCTGATGTTCGAGAGGATGCGCGACGAGCTTAAAACGGGCAAAACGCCCCGGTCGGCCGTTGACTCCGGCTACGACAAGGCCTTCCTGACGATAGTCGACGCCCACGTTACCACGCTTATAACGGCAGCCGTGCTGTTTCAGTTCGGCACCGGCCCCATCAAGGGTTTCGCCGTTACCCTTAGCATCGGTATAGCCATAAACCTCTTCACGTCTCTAATCGGCACCAAGGCAGTATTCGATTTTATCCACTCTAACAAGGAGGTCAAGAAGCTGAGCATATGATAGAATTAATAAAAAAATCCAATTACGATTTCATGGGCAAACGCTACATCGCCTTTGCCGTATCGGGCGTGCTCTCCATTCTGGGCATACTGGCCATCATAGCCGTTGCCAGGGGAACGGCGAACCTCGGTATAGATTTTGCCGGCGGTACCGCTATCCAGATAAAGTTCGACAAACCGACGAATCTCCATGACGTTCGTGGTGCTCTGGAGCATGACGGCATAAACGGAGCGGAGCTTCAGGACCTCCCCACGGTTAACAAAATACTCATCGTTCTCAAGCAAAAAGACGAAAAGGCCGTCGGACTTTCTGAAAAAGTCATTTCAGCCCTGGAAAAAAACCTTCGGGACACTAAGCTCACCGTAGACTCCGTCGCCGAGATAGGCCCAAAGGTAGGCAAAAGGCTGAGAGTAGACGCCATGTGGGCGGTCATAGCCTCCGTCATAGGCATTCTTGCCTACGTGGGATGGCGTTTTCAGTTCAGCTTCAGCGTTGGAGCCACGGTGGCCACGTTCCACGACGTCCTGGCAGTTCTGGGTCTCTTTTACGTTTTGGGGCGGGAAATGAACCTCATCCTCCTTACCGCTTTGTTGACCATAGCCGGCTATTCGCTCACGGACACCGTCGTCGTTTTCGACAGAATAAGGGAAAATCTCAGGTTAATGTTCAAGGAAACCCCCGAATTCATCATCAACCGCAGTATAAACGAAGTCCTTTCACGTACCATTATAACGTCACTCACCGTCATTCTTGCCACTATATCGCTTTTTATTTTTGGCGGAGAGGTGCTCCACGAATTTGCCCTCGCCATGCTCTTTGGCGTAGCCGTGGGTACTTATTCCTCCGTATTCGTGGCAAGTCCCGTGGTGCTGTTGTGGTCGGGTAAAGACCCCCTGGTCAAGAAATAATGTCCAGGTCCGGTGCAAGCGCAAAGAAATGGCTCGTAAGCAGGACAAACACGGAGTTCGTGGATTACCTGTCCAAAAGTGCGAACGTCTCTCCCATAATTGCCCGGATATTAATAAACCGCAATATAAAAACTCCTGATCGGGTTACAGACTTTATACAGTCGTCGATTACGTCCATGTCCGATCCCATGAAGATTTCCGGTATGGACGTTGCCGTTTGGAAAATCGCAGAAGCCATAAAAAAAGGCCGGCGAATACTCGTCCACGGCGACTATGACGCCGACGGTACCACGGCTACGGCCATTATGGTAAACGTACTCGGAGGACTTGGCGCCCTGGTGGAGTTTTTCATACCAAGCAGGTTCAACCACGGGTACGGATTTCACGAAAAAGCCGTGGATCTGGCAAAAGAGCGCGGTATCGGGCTTATCATTACAGTTGACTGCGGCATATCCTCTTTTAAGGCCGTTGACCTGGCCATGGAATATGGAATCGAAGTGATAATAACAGACCACCACGAGCCCCAGTGGAGCGAAGAGCAAGGGGGTGGCTCAGGCGTAACTCCCTTTAAGCCAATTTTGCCCGACGCCCTGTGTATCATAAACCCAAAGCTCGACGGAATCGACTCCCCCCTGTCCATCCTGACCGGTGCCGGCATAGCCCTGAAACTTTCTCAAGCACTCACGGGCAGCCTGGACGATATCAGAGATTTGCTGGACATCGCCGCCCTGGGCACGATAGCCGACGTGGCCCCCCTCGTAGGGGAAAACCGTTTGATCGTCAAAGAAGGCCTCTGCCTGTTAAGTTCCGGCAACCGGCCCGGCATAAGGGCGCTACTGAAAACGGCAGGATTAAGCAACCGGCCGCTTTGCCCCGACACCCTCTCGTACTCTATCATACCTAGAATTAACGCTGCCGGCAGAATGGACGATGCCTCGAAGGTGGTTAATCTCCTCGTGACGCAGTCGGCAGAAGAGGCCGAAGAGATAGCCAAAACCCTGGACAGGCTTAACTCGGAGCGTCAGAAAGTGGAAGAGGAAGTTCTTGTCTCTGCTCTTTCCCGATTGAACCGGCGTGCCCGTGACTGCGCCGATACCGATGACAATGTAATCGTGATTGCCGGGGAGGACTGGCACGAAGGCGTGCTGGGGATAGTGGCCTCGAAGATCGTAGACAGGTTTAACGTACCCGCCATCGTATTTTCGATTAAGGATGGCCTTGCCAGGGGGTCGGCCAGAAGCGTGCAGGACATAGACATTTGTGACACCATATCCAGTTGTTCGGAACACCTGATTCAGTTTGGAGGCCACAAACAGGCCGCCGGACTAAAGCTCAGGGCCGAAAACCTAACGTCCTTCGAAAAGGCCATAAAAACCCGTGTAAAAGATAAATTCTCCGGCAAGGATTTCACTCCAACCATAACCATCGACGCCGACGTGTATTTTAAGGACATAAACTACAAACTCATCAACGAACTGTCGAAGCTCGCTCCCTACGGTTACGGCAACCCCGAGCCCATACTCGGAGCGAAGGGCCTCCTGGCCCTGAAGCCCCGCGTAGTGGGTAAAAACCATCTCAAATTCAAACTCGGCTTCAACGGCCACGTCATCGACGCCATCGGCTACGAGATGGGCGACATGGTACACGAACTCACGTCAAACGCACGGCTCGACGCAATTTTTACCCCAACCATAAACGCCTACAACGGCACAAAATCCGTCCAGCTCAACGTCAAGGCTTTAAGGCCCAGTGAATAGAATCCACCCGGAGCGTTAATTAGGTTGTTCTGCTTTCTATTGGTTTCACCATATTTAATCGTACATCTGCCCTACAATACTCCGATCGAATCTATGTGCTAATATTTTCTTACCGTTTGCATGAATTTGCCTATGATGAGTGTCAATTTTTGCTCTTGTAGACGTTGAGACGTGACTCGTAAGTTTACTTAACGATTCCATTGCCGGGGTAAGTCCCCGATTTCAGGAACAATTAGCCTTTTAGCGGTAAGACAAACCGGAGAAAGACACAAATGGCACGTTTATTGCATATTAATAATAAGAGTTAGTTCATTGCAGTAACGGCTTTGGTGTAACAGCGTATGAAAGGAGATAGATATGTTAAGAAGTGTTAAATCATTTCACAAATATCATGTAAAGGCCGGCGATACTCAGGTTGGCAGGATTTACGACCTTCTTTTCGAATCAGCCGACTGGGTAGTCAGGTATATCGTCGTGGAGATACATACCTGGGATACCGAAAAATACGTACTCTTAACGCCTGCCGACTTTACACGCCTGGACGTAGAGGCAGAGGCTATCGTTACCACCTTGACGAAGAATGAGGTTTATGGCATGCCGGAGCTTAGCGAGAGGCCGCCTGTTTCCCTTCGTTACCAGACCAGGCTTCACGACAATATCGATTTGCCGCAATATTGGCCGGCTTACGGTTATTACCATATCCCTCCCCATGGTGACCTGGCCGAAGTAAGCCAACGGGTTAGTGCCGAAATACTCAGGGAGGGAGACACTAACCTATGGAGTGCCAGGCAAATAACCGGCTACCACGTACAGGCGATAAACGGCGGTGAAGGGCGGATAGAGGACCTCATTATGGATGACGACAACTGGAGCATCATAGACGTGGCCATAGACATCGGCAAGTGGCTGCCGGGGAAAAAGGTAATTGTGCCTCCTGCTTATGTGAAAGAGATACGGTGGGACGAGGAAACCGTCTATTTCGACATGTCGATACAATCCATCGGAGAGAGCACGGAATATGACCCCTCGGCACCGATTAACGTAAAGGAAGAGTGTAAAGTGAAAGTATACGATTACCTGGGCAGGCCAAGGTAATCCCCGTCGGGGACTATGCCGTTTGGCTTGTATAAGGAATCGGGTAAGATGAATTAAGGACTTGTAAAGTTTACGTATGATAAGAGTTTAACGACGAGCGACTGATAAAAGGAGGGTCGACGGATGGATAAGAAGAGAGTAGCTTTTTTTGATTTCTCGGGTTGTGATGGCTGTAAGACGCAGATCGCCGATTTTGGCAGCGAAATAATAGACTCGATAGGATTAATAGACGCAATGGATATAGATGACATGTCCTCCGGCAGATTTAAGGGACGGTTTGACCTGTGCCTTGTAGAGGGCAACAACGTCGGCGGTAAATTCGTCGACTCGCTAAAGACGATCAGAAGGATTTCGGACGTGGTAATAGCTTACGGAAGCTGTCAGGCCTGCTGCAAGTGTAAGGCATTCGACGGCGACTCACGGATTACCTTTGAGGGCCACTCCTCCTGGAAACCCGTGGGCAAGCATTCCAATGTAATGATCGCCACTCCATTCTACCGCGCACTGGCTGCGGATTACGTGCTGGACGGCTGTCCCGTCGATCCAATGGAATTCGTGGAGACGATTGAAACGGCTTTACGCACTCCACGTTTACGCCGGAGCGCTTCTCGGCATGAGGTTAAAATGCCTCTTTATGAATTACACGCGTCGGCGGGATTGAGCCCGGTAGACAAGTGCATAGCCGATCTTATCCAGGAATATGGGACTTCCGCAGGCCCTGCGGCCGGTTCGCCTGGCGTAGTTAACAGGTACGTCGAGACTATCTGATTGGTATTAATATAAATTAATAGTCATTCTTAAATAAGAACTATTATATATCATTGGGAGTGGTATAATAAAAAATGGTAAGGATGTTCGGAGAAAAGATGAATCGAAAAGATTCGAATGTAACCGATTTTCAGAGAAGGCGATATCGTATAGGGTTTTACGGTGTCAGCCCGGAGCATTTGGGGCGCCGTCAATTCCGCTACAGAGCGAATGTGCGGTTGTCTCAAGTGTCTGACAATTCGCAACCGGTGTGCCTTTCGGCAGAGTTCGTACCATCTGCTGGAAATGGAGTAGAATCTATGAATTAAAGAATATAAGGAGGTTAACATGAAAAGAAGTATAACGTTTCTTCTGGTGTTGGCGGTGTTTCTGACGGGGTTGCTTGTTTACGGGGCCATGAATTCTCAAGATGCGGCTGCCGATTCTGACATTGTACTCTACAGGTTCCCCGGGTTATCCACTACATCGATTGAAGTATTATCATGTACGGCGGTCGAATTTCTCCAGCCAGCCTGCTACAGTGTTGTTTGTACCCAGGACATGGGGTGCGTTTAATCCTGCAACTTTTGCTCCCGTCCCCCTTGGTACTCTCGGTCCCAATTCCACGAACTTTACACAATCGACAGACAGACTGTCTCGGCTCAAAATGCCAACGTTAGCACGCAGATCATTGGCCCGGACATTTCTGTTGCCGACTCAATCTATGGTGCGGAACTCTCCTTCAGCAACGTAAGTACGGTCGGCAGCCTGGACTGCAGCACCATAATGTTAAGTTGTGACGTAGGAACGAGCTTATCGGCGGATGTGCCGGAACATGACACACATGACAAAGTTGGTTATGCATGCTTAAGCGTCAATGGAATCGGTGGTGGCACCATGATAAGCTACTAGCTGCGACGTGGCAGGCAGACGTTTTATAGTTTAACACAAAAAGGAGCGGTTTCGAAACCGCTCCTTTTTGTTGCGGCCATTTTGTCTGGGCCAACCGGAGGCCATGTTGGTTTTTGTACACACGTTAGCGTATGGTATAAATAACGATTACCCGTCTCCTTTGATTTTGGCAATGAGTTCGTTCAGTACGTCCTGTGCCCTGGCATTGTCTATCTGGCAAGTACCGGCGTTAACGTGTCCACCGCCTCCATACTTGAGCGCGAGCTCTCCAATGTTGGTTTTGGACGTCCTGTTGACGATGGACTTACCTATGGCAAAGACGGTGTTTTGCTGCTTCAATCCCCAGATGACGTGAATGGATATATTGCACGCGGGGTACAGAGCATATATCATGAACCTGTTGCCGGGATAAATCGTCTCTTCGTTTAACAGGTTCAGTACCACGAGATTACCGTAAACGGTGCAACGTCGTCTTATCTGGTCCTTGAATTTTTCTTCGTAGGAGAAGTAGAGGTTAACTCTCTCTTTAACGTCCGGCAGTGCCAGGATTTCGTCTATGGTATGGTTTTTACAATAGGATATAAGGTCCATCATGAGCGCATAGTTAGATATCCTGAATTCCCTGAACCTGCCGAGTCCGGTGCGTGCGTCCATGAGGTAGTTCATAAGCACCCATCCATTGGGATGTAGTATCTCCTCTACCGTGAACTGAGCGGAATCTCCCTTGTCTACCGCATCCATCATGTCTTTCGGTATCTCTTTAAACCTTTCCGACCCTCCGAAGTAGTCGTAAACGACCCTGGAGGCGGATGGAGCGTCGGGGTCTATGATGTGGTTGTCTTTTTTCCCGACTCTTATGGTTTCGCTAAGATGATGGTCGAAAGCCAGGTATACACCATCTACGTATGGCAGATTGGTGGTGATGTCTTTGCCGGTTACTTCGATTTTACCGTCCTGCATGTCTTTAGGGTGAACGAACTTAATGTCGTCGATCATGTCCAGTTCTTTTAACAAAACAGCACAGACCAGACCGTCGAAATCGCTTCTGGTTACAAGTCTGTAGTTGGTTTCTCCACCTGACATAGTTTAACCTCCGTGAAGTGTTTATGAAAATAGTCATTAATAATACTATAAAAGTGCAAATATTTGCTATTTATAGAAATAACCCCCCGCATTATTTTTTTTGCATTATGTTTATTTACCTGTTATAATATAAGCAGGTATTGTGTACAAGATCGTGTCAGGACGATAGCGGAGAGCTCGTAAGAGGGTTATAAGTTGGGTATTTGGTGAGCGGGTAAGGAGAGAGGGGTGCAAGGAAGGATAGGAGCGGCTATATTTCTATAGTGTCCGGCCTCCCTTGCGTTGTGAGGGTATTGGGGAGGAAGCAGGAGATGCTTCCTAGTAAAAGGCTCAGTGTTGAAGGACGTACGTTCAGCCGATACGCCGAAATAACCTGTCATGCCAAAAACTGCCGCGGCATCTGCTGTCCGTTGGAATAGTCCATGTAAAAGTGTTGTACCTTTGCCAGATAGGTTCTCGTATCTGCAGGGATTTTCCCGGGTCTCCTTTCGAGGTTGCCCATTCCCCAATTATAAGCCACCAGTGCCGATTTTACGTCACCGTTGTAACGATCGAGCAACTGGCGAAGGTACATGGTGCCGCCATCTATGTTTTCCTTAGGGTCATAAGAGTTCGTAACTCCCAGTTCGGTAGCCGTTTTTGGCATAAGCTGCATGAGGCCCCGGGCTCCGGACTTCGAACGGGCAACGGGGTTTCCGTTGCTTTCCGCCCTGATCACCGCTTTTATAAGTGCGGGGTCTACGCCGTATTTTGAGGACGCTTCATTTATTAATTTATCGTACTTGTCTAATTTCGGCACTCCATGCGTCGACCTCGATTCTGCCGGATAGACGGCCGGATCTACGGAAGGATAAGCTACACCTTTCAAAGGTTGCTGCAAAACTTTCATAGTGTCATTCATATTTTCATTCTTACCGTTTGACAAGCCACTCGCGTCTGCCTGAGAAACGTTACCTTTAATGGGCGGAATGTTTACTGCGAAATTAGCCATGTCCGGGATGGATTCGTTACTGTGCAAAATATTTCCCATCCTGGGAAAAGAATTGCCGGATCTATCTATATTGGGGAACGCCGGAATGTCAAAAGTTTGCCTGAGTGCCTCCGTCGAACTTTTACCCACAGGGCTTCCATCTCCCGGACTTGAGATAGCGTTGCTTAGCGTAGCCTTGAAGTTCGTGCTATTATTATATATATTGTTTCCCTGGCTGTTTCCAGTAGATGTCGCAACCTCGTTTCCTGCGGGCTTCGCAATGCCTGCCGGCAAGCTTGGCGCGTATATTTCATTTGTCCGTCTTATCATAACGCATTATATATATCAAATTTCATGCCAGAAGAAACAAGAGAAAGAAACTCCGTTAAAACGGCTTATAAAGCCAGGACTCCTTGTTTGATGGGTAAGATATTGTCGTACGATAGTCAAAATATTGCCTAGATGTGAAAAAATATACATTAACCACGGGTAACTCCACTGAAAACACCGCTAAAACCGGCAGTGTAATCCGGCAGGCGTTACGATAACGGCGGGTCGGGATGCCATCCCTCTATCGATCGGCTCAAACGTGGAAAAAATGACAAGGGGTTCGGTGTTGCGGCTTTAAAGGAAGTTTAGGCAAGACCGAACCCCTTCTGTAAGGTTATCTCATTACTTTGAAAGCCACCTCGGCTTTCACACGGAAGGTGTCGACCTTGTCATCCTTCATCTTCACGTCAAACTCGGTTACCCTGATACGGGTTATGCCGTGAAGTGATGCCTGGGCCTCTTTTATGACGTTTGTAGTCGCCTCTTCCCAGCTATTGGGCGACTCACCAATTAGAGTGATGATCTTGGATACCATATGGCCCTCCTCGAACTGTTACGTACAAAGATTTGTAATATGGTACTTGCCTATTATTACCCGTATTTATATGTTAACAAAATAATCGGATCTGTGTCAACCGGGCCAACTTGAAACAGGAGTCCCCAAAAAAAAATTAACGCCATCCATCTCCCCCGCCTCTTCCTTTTCAAGGAAGAGGAGCCTAAAGGGACTAAGTCCCTTTAGAATCCCTTTTTAACGATAAGCCAACGTATAAGCTCTTTTCTTCCGGCAAATTTGGCTGACAGTCCGGGCCGGTTGGGCTGGGGGTCAAGGGGGCGAAGCCCCCCTTGCAGGTTGAGGATTCTCAAGGGGAAGGACGGAGTCCTTACCCTTGAGGCTCTCCTTCCTTGAAAAGGAAGGAGCGGGGAGGATGGATGCCTTGTGATTGCCCTACCAGAACCCGCCGTACATGGGGATTTTTTTAAGATTGTTCATTTACGCGGTTTTAATTTATCATAAGGATGGTTTATTATAAAGGAGGCTGGTAATATTGCCATTTAAGGGCCGCGCATTAAGCCTTCAGCCATTTTAACAAAAAAGCCGGAGGGTATCAGGTAAGCGATGCTGGATATAAAATATATAATCGAAGATAACGGTGTCAGGGTTAAGAAGATGCTCAGAGACAGGAATGAGCGAATGGATCCGGATAGCGTAAAAGATGCTGCTCAAAGCTCTGGATTGAACGCACATATTGAGTATCTTTTAATGCAATTTGTTGACGGTGTTATAGAAGATGCCGCTAACAGACGCCTGATTCAGCAGGAGGCCGACGCCCTCCGAAATTATCGCAACGTCGTTTCGGAGGAGATCGGCAAGCTTAAAAAGCAAAATCAGGATGCTTCGGGACCCCTTGCACAGATGAAGGACGTCTCGGACCGGATAAAGGAGTTTGACGAAAAACTTCGCGATCTGGACGAAAAAATAAAGTCAGCCATGCTCGACATACCCAACGTTCCCCACGAAAGCGTGCCCGTAGGCAAGGACGAGACTGACAACGTGGAATTACGCAGATGGGGAGAGCCTGAAACTTTCGGCTTCGAGCCACTGAACCATTGGGACATCGCCCGCATTTTGGACATCATCGACTTCGATAGGGCCGCTAAAATTGCCGGTGCCCGCTTCTCCCTGATGAAGGGAGCCGGCGCGCGCCTTGAAAGATCATTGATGAACTTCATGCTCGATCATAATGTCAGCCGTGGCTATACCGAGGTATTTCCTCCTATCTTAGTCAACCGCGACAGCATGACAGCCACGGGTCAGCTCCCAAAGTTCGTAGATGACCTATTTAAGACCGTAGATCCGGAGTTCTTCCTGGCTCCTACGGCGGAGGTGCCGGTTACAAACATCCACCGGGACGAGATCCTGAAGGATGAAGACCTTCCCATCAAATATACGGCCTACACGCCGTGTTTCAGACGGGAGGCGGGCTCCTACGGCAAGGACACGAGAGGCCTGATAAGGCAGCACCAGTTTAACAAGGTTGAACTCGTAAAGTTCGTTCGCCCGGAGGACTCCTGCGACGAACTCGAAAAGCTTACAAACGACGCCGAAGACATACTGGTTCAGCTCGGCCTTCCCTACAGGGTGATGGCCCTCTGTACGGGAGACATCGGTTTTTCGTCGGCAAAGACCTACGATCTCGAAGTGTGGCTGCCCGGACAGAACCGCTACAGAGAGATTTCCTCCTGCTCCAACTTCGGGGATTTCCAGGCCAGGAGGGCCAACATCCGTTTCAAGCGGTCGGACGCAAAGGGTGCCGGCAAAAAGGGTACCGAATTCGTCCATACCCTTAACGGTTCGGGGCTCGCCATAGGTCGTACCGTAGCGGCCATACTGGAAAACTACCAACAAAAGGACGGTACCGTGGTTGTTCCGGAGGCTCTCAGGCGCTACATGGGAACCGACGTAATAAGCAAGGCTTGAAAGATAATTGCATTCTATTCTACGATAACCCGACAGTATGAAAGCAATCAGATATGATGATACCAAGTTGGAGTAATAAAAGTACAAGAGATGAGGAGGGGAAAGCCTTCCCCTCGCTTTGGCCGCAAAGGGCGCGGCCGCCGCTACCCCTTCTGCGGGGGAGATCCCCCGCAACGCCCCCCAAGGACTGCCATATGAAGTTAAATGATAATCGGAAGACAATCGAATTAAAATAACGATAGGTATGAAATGAAAATAACGATAGGTACGAGAGGAAGCAAGCTGGCGCTGTGGCAGGCACACTGGGTGCAGAGCCGGTTGATAGGGTTACACGATGGCCTCGAAGTTGAGATTAAGACCATTATGACGAAGGGGGACAAGATTCTTGACGTGTCGCTGGCCAAAGTTGGTGGCAAAGGGCTCTTCGTCAAAGAAATAGAGGACACTATACTGAGGGGTGAGTCGGACCTGGCCGTTCACAGCATGAAGGACGTGCCTACCGAGCTTCCCGCGGGACTGCACCTTGGCGCCATATGCGAGAGGGAAGAGCCGCTGGACGCGCTCGTATGCTCGAAAAAATTATGCGGCGCAAATCTCCCGGAATCCATAAGCGCCATAAGCGCCATAAGCCCCGTAAGCACCGGTGCCACCGATGCCACCGGTAACACGGAGTCCATATTCTACGCTCTCCCGCGCGGGATAACCATAGGGACGAGCAGCCTCAGACGTTCGAGCCAGTTGTTGAGCCTGCGGCCGGACCTCAATATCGTGCAACTGCGGGGCAACCTGGACACGAGGCTCCGCAAGCTCGACGACGGTGAATATGACGCCATCATAGTGGCCGTAGCCGGTCTCAAGCGACTCGGTGCAGGCGGCAGGATTACGGAGCGCCTTGCCGCCTGCATAAGTCTTCCGGCCATCGGCCAGGGAGCCGTAGGAATCGAGTGCCGGATAGACGACAAGACGATAAACGCACTCATTGCGCCGCTTAACCATGAGGAAACTGCCGTATGCGTGAAGGCGGAGAGGGCTTTTTTGAAGCGCCTAATGGGGGGGTGCCAGGTGCCTATAGCCGCGTACGCCACCCTTCATCACCGGGGGACGGAGGATGCAATACTCGTCGATGGGCTTGTGGCCTCCGTAAGCGGAGACAGAATCGTGAGGGGATCGATAGAGGGAAGCAAAGATATGGCGGAAACGCTGGGCTTTTCTTTGGCCGAAGACCTGCTTGCCAGAGGCGCAAAGGAGATACTCGATGAAGTCTACCAAAACGGGTAAGGTTTACATCGTGGGGGCAGGCCCGGGGGACATCGGTCTCCTTACGTTAAAAGGCTTGAAGTGCCTTAAGAAGTCCGACGTAGTAGTGTACGATTTTCACATAAACGCCGGTTTCCTTGCCTTTGTGGCAGAGGATGCCGAGCTGATTTACGCCGGCAAGAGAGGCGGCCATCACGAGATGACCCAGGATCAGATAAACCAGGCGCTCGTGGACAAGGCCCTCGAAGGCAAGGCTGTTTGCAGGTTAAAGGGCGGAGATCCCTTCGTCTTTGGCAGGGGTGGCGAGGAGTGCGAAGTTTTATCGGCAAGGGGTATCCCTTTCGAGGTAGTGCCGGGCATATCCTCGGCCATAGCGGTGCCGGCCTACGCAGGAATACCCATTACCCACAGACGGTATTCCTCGTCCTTTGCAGTTATCACCGGCAACGAAGACGAGACTAAGACCGATAGCAAGATAAACTGGAGTGAACTCGCCAGGGGTTTCGACACCCTGGTATTTTTGATGGGCGTAAAGAACATAGCCCACATTACGGACAATCTGATTAAGTACGGCAAGGCCGCTGACACCCCGGCCGCCGTAATACGGTGGGGCACTCGAACGGAACAGGAGACTGTCGAGGGCACACTAAGCGAGATGCCGTCCCTGGTCAAGGCCGAAAACATACGCCCCCCTGCAGTCATGGTCGTGGGCAACACGGTCAGGCTTCGCGACACCCTTCGGTGGTTTGACGTAAAACCCCTCTTTGGCAAGCGTGTGCTAATCACCCGGCCCTATACCGAAGACTACGAGCCTCTCGAAGAGGCCGGTGCCGAGATTTTCGAGTTTCCCACCATTAAGGACGTTGCCCCCGACGACTTTACGGACTTGGATAACGCCATAGATAAGATCGGCTTATATGACTGGATAGTATTTACCAGTAAGAACGGTTTTAAGTACTTCCTTGAGCGCCTCCTGCAAAGAGGCTGCGACGTGCGCGACATGAAGGGGGTAAGGATATGCGCCATAGGCAGTAAGACGGCCTCCGCTATCGAAAAATACGGCATAAGGGTAGACATGGTGCCGGAGGAGTTCAACGCCGAAGGCCTTGCAGAGGTTTTTGCAAAAAACTCGGAAATAACGGGCAAGCGCTTCCTGCTGCCCCGCGCCGGCAACGCCCGTGAGGTCTTCCCCTTAAAGGTGCACGAGTCAGGTGGCGAAATAGACACGCCCATCGCCTATAACACCGTCAGGCAGGAAATACACCTAAAGCGTCTCGAACGATTTCTAAGCGAGGGCAAAATCGACATGCTCACTTTTACCAGCGCCGCTACTTTCAATAACTTCCGCGAAAACCTGGGCTTAAATTTCCCCGCTTCCATAGGCGGTATTGCCATAGCGGCCATTGGCCCGGTCACGGAAAAGGCCGTAAACAAAACCGGCCTGAAAGTAGACGTCATGCCCGCAACCGCTACGGTATCCGCCATGGTAGAGGCGATAATCGGATATTACGGCGGATAACGGTGCGGATAACAACGGTACGGTAAAACTACCCACCTGTTTCGTCATTCCAACCCCTTATCGTCATTGCAGCCGGAGCCGGACAGTCATACCAAATGGGCTTCATAAGAGTAATATGAGTTAATTAATCGTGTGGGGGCGTTGCGGAGGGTCACCAGTAGCTCCTAAGCACACAATCAGAAGGGGTAGCGAAAGGACACCGAAGGTGGCCGAAGCGAGGGGAAGGCTTTCCCTCCTCATCTTTTGCACTTTTATTACTTTTATGACTGCAACCTTGTATCAGCCGCACTTCAGATGTCTGATACCAAATTGCATTCATTCGATTAACTTCGCTGGCATCGTCGAAAGCTCCTTGACGTACGTAACGAGTTACCCCCCTCACCCCCCGTACCCCCCGTGAGGGGGGATTGTCGGGGGATAGGAGGGGTCACTATGACTAATAATTTGAAAAATGAATATGTAATATTTATCATAGTTTTCATTTAATCATTATTAATCACAGTTCAAGACCATAACGCTTTTTGAGCAAGAGATGATGGGCGATGGCAAGAGTTTTTACTGGGCGTCGACTGCCAGCGTAGACGGTAGCACCGGCTTCAAAAACTACGCCGACGGTATCCAGTTCACCGGCCTCTGCGGCATGTCCGGCGACTTTAAGTCCTTCGACTCCGGCTACGTTTGGCCTATTCGGAACATCCCTACTCCTCGTTAAAACGCCGCCTCTGTAGCCAAGGGTTACGCTTGCCCGCTTTGGCTTACTTTCAAACAGGCTCTTGAACTTAACGGAAACGTCCGCAAGGGCGAGACCGGCGAGCTTGTGGTTTTTGCCAACCGCATTACCCGTAAGGAAACCGTCGACAAAGGCGAAGAGGTTGAACGCGAGATCCCTTTTATGAAGGGTTACACCGTGTTTAACGCCGAGCAAATGCGACAATCTGCCCGCGCACTACTACGCCAGGGCCGCGCCCCCCTACCCTCACACCGTTGCAGCGGATCGAAGTCGCCGACATTTTTTGCAGCAACCGGCGCTGATATTCGCCACGGCGCAACTCGCGCTTTTTATGCGAGGGTTCCGATTATGTCCAAATGCCGCACTTTGAAGCATTTAAAGACGCCGAAAGTTACGACGCTAACCTCGCTCATGTACTTACCCACTGAAGGAGGCACGACAATCGCCTGGCCCGTCATTTTGGCCGTTTGGTTCATGGTGACGAAGGCTATGCCAAAGAAGAACTTGTTTCCGAACCTGGCGCGGCTTTCCTTTGCGCCGACATTGGCATCAAGACCGAAGTCATGCCCGAACATGCCGCCAATATCGCATCCTGGCTCAAGGCTCTAAACAACGCCGGCCGCCTGATTTTTAGCGCCGCCGCCTATGCACAGCGGGCCGCCGATTATGATGTATTCCCCTGATTCATTGGGGTTTATAGCCCCGTTACACTTCCCATTTCAGGCTATCTGAACCCCTGATAAATCCGGATGTGAAAAATACCCGTAACCCGATGAACCCAAGGAAATAAGACAAATCCTTTGTCGGTTTCCGCCTAAATGCATAATTTACCCCACAGCTTTAAACCTCTTTGTGCATGCCGTTTACGTACTTATATACCTTAGAACCGACGTAGGGATGCCTCGGCTCCAGCCACGGGCTATGTTCCAGGGCTTTTTTCATATCGTGGTAGCCGTGATCCATTCTGTCTTTTATCGATGACTTGGAGAACTCGCAGTCCTTTGTCGGCACTTCATAAGGCGGCGCTTTATAAACTAAGTGCACAATGTCGAAATCAAGTCCGGTTGCAAGGGATTTAACCTCGTCGGCCAGTTTACCGCCTTTAACCTCTCCTGGCAAAAGACCGATGACATGGGACAACGACTTCGACAGATTATGAATGCGGCTCACGTGATCGATATGGCTGGCAGTTCTGCTTGCGTACAGAATGTCTTTCGAGCGGGAAGTTACATCGTCCATGCTTTTTGGCTCCTCTCCTACGGGATTGAACAGGTCAACCATAAAAGTCAGAGTTCTTTCTTTAGGTTCGGCGTTCAATATTGCGTCCAGAGGCGTATTGGATACACAGCCGCCGTCCCAATATAAGTCGTCGTCAATACGAGTCCCCGGAAAGCCCGGAGGCATGGAACCGCTTGCCATGACGTGTTCCGGCTCAATCTTTGTATTTGTATCGGCATTATCAAAAAATACGAGTTCGCCTGTCTTGACCTTAACCGCGCCTAGCAGCAGGCGAGTCTTTTTGGCATTAATCAGGTCGAAATCGACAAATTTCAATAACGTGTCGCGTAACACGGCCGTATCATAGTAACTCGTAGCACCAACCGTCCCTTTAAACTGCATTTGGGGAGCGGGAACCCGCGGCAGGAAAAAGTGCGGCTGGCCATACACAAACCCTTGCAGGGAGCTTAAAGTGTTGTGGTATCTTTTTATTTCGTCTGCAAAGTCCGGTAATATTGGTATCGTATCCTGGAAAAAACCCAGCTCCGGCCATGAGATGTAATCCCAGAACTCCATAAGTTTCGAAACGCGTTTTTCCGGTTCGTTGCCGGCTAAGATAGCGGCGGTAAAAGCCCCTATCGAAATACCGGAGATCATGGAAGGTATATACCCGGCTTCATCCATCGCCTTGTACACGCCGATATGATAGGCCCCAAGCGAATCCCCGCCCTGACAGGCCAGAGCTACTCGTTCGTGTTTGCCGGCACGTTTGCCGGCACCGTGTTCGATATCCTTCGCTTTCTGCATCGTCTTTCCTCCTATCGTCATGAATACTGTCGTATGTATTATCGTCCGATAACCGTACATATCATAGAATATTGGGTAATAGTGACGTTAGTTTATGCTAATTTATTCCATATAATATAGTCAAGATAAATTATATTTGGTTGAAAAGTCATGTCGATTTTCATAATTTATGTTATAATCAGGAATGAGAAGCTTATTTATATTCGTTTCCTTGCTGTTTTGTATATCAACCGTTGCCGGTGCGGCAGAGTCGTCATTCACGCAATCGGACCGGGATCGCATGATCAGACTCGAAACCAGGGTTGAAGACGCCTTCAAGGCCACAAACCAAAGGATAGACGACTTAAACAAGCGGATGGAAGACGGTTTCAAGGCCACCAACCAAAGGATTGAAGACACAAACAAGCGAATCGAAGACACAAACAAGCGGATTGACGACATTCGGGGATTATTATACGTAGTGCTTGGCGGCATATTTACTCTTATCGTGTTTGTGATATGGGATAGGCGAACAACATTGGCACCCGTAGTGAAAACCACCAGGGAACTTGAAACTCTTACCGAGAGGCTGTTACTTGCAATTAAGGAAAAAGCCGAGAAAGATCCCGAATTGAAAGAAGCTTTAAGACACGCGGGTTTGCAGTAACTTCGGACGTTGTTGATCTAGCCGATTTCCGACATTCACCCCCTTTAACCGTTAAAGCCTCCAACAGACGCTGTCTTGTATGATGTGTTTGATGGATTCTATTTCCTGCATTTCCTTCTGGAAACCGGTCCTGCCGAGCATTCCGTAAATGTTTTTCTTACCGGTTTCCACCCATGGCTGGTTAAATGGGTTTACGCCGAAGAGGAAGCCTAAACAGGCGGTAGAGAGTTCGAGAAACAGGAAAAGCTGTCCTATGTGGTAGGCGTCGAGTGTCGGTATGCCAAGAGTCATGTTTGGCTTTGCGTAACAGGATAGCACAAGTTTCGTAGTTTCGGCGGCTCCCTTTATAAGGTCGTTCATAGTATGGCCGGAGAGGTTTTTCATCCCCTCGAATTCCGAAAACACTTCGGGCACTATTATGTCCTTGCCGTAGTCATCGATATTTATAAAGATTATAACCTTGTCCTCGGGGCCTTCCATCCACAATTGAAGCTGGGAGTGTTGGTCCGTCGTACCTACGGAGGGGTATGGGGTGATGCCAAAACCAAGCTTGCCGAGGCTTTCGGCCCAGAGTTGGCAAAACCATTCCGAGAGGTGTCTGAGCCCGTCGGCGTAAGGCATCATAACGTTTATGTTTCTGCCTTCCTCCGAACTCATCAAATAGAGGGCTATCGAAAAGAGGTAGACGGGGTTTTCCCAGAGTTCGGGGTTTTTGCACTTTTCGGCTATGTCGGAGGCCCCCCGGAGAAGCTCGTTTGAGTCTATGCCGGCGACTTCGGCCATTAGTAAGCCGGCAGGACTAAGAACCGAATACCGTCCAACGATGTCGGATGCAATGGAGAGCGACCGGATGTTGTACTTTTCGATAACGGCCCGGATTATACCATCGTCCGGATTTGTGGTTATTATGAAGTGTTTGAGGGTTTCGCTGCCAAGTTTTTTTTCGATATGCTTCCACAAAACCATGAAAGAAGCGATGGTCTCGGCCGTGTTGCCGGACTTCGTGACCACGTTGACGGTGGTTCTTGCGGGGTCTATTATGGAAAGTATGGCGTAGAGAGTGCGGGGGTCGATGTTGTCGTAAATGAATATCTTTGGGTTGGTAACGAAGTTATAGTAAGGTTTCAGAGCTTCCAGGATGGTTTTTGGCCCCATGGCGGAGCCGCCTATACCTAAAAGCAGGAAGTAGTCCGAGTTTTCTCTCACGCTCTTTGCGATGGCCTTTATCTCCGAGGTGTCCTGGTTGACAAGGTCTAAAAAGGCGAGTTCCTTCCATCTCCTTTCCTGTATTTGCTTGTGTGCCTCAAAAGCCTTCTCCCTGACGTTTTCTATCTGCCTTACAGAGAGCCCTTTTTCTCCTATCACCTCTTCCATCATGTTGCCAAACTTTAATTCGAGCATCGCATAACCCCCGTAAAATTCATCTTATTTACTATTTTATAAATTTCTTTTGGAAATGGCAACACATATCCGGTTATAATACAAGAATGCCGGTTATGGATACCTTATTCAAAAAAACATCAGCAACAGTAGAACCACTTTCTTGAGATGGGCAACATCTTAGCGGATTGTATCCTGATAATCAAGAGGAACGTTATTATCGTTACTCCTGCCATTATTGTATCATTAATCACGGTTATTATCTCGATTATTTTAATCGGAAACAATGTTTTGTTTAATATGCCCAATGACACCGCCGCGGAGGTGGCACTGATAAAAGAGGTAATAGGCCGGCTCTTTGTGGTGACCGTCATCAATTTTTATCTCCAGGTATTTGCACACGCCGTGACGGTCGTCATAGCCTTTGGCGCAATAAACGGAGCCAGGATTACCGTGCAGGACGCTTTTTCGTATACCGTAGGCCGGGGATGGAGGTTGCTCATTGCCGCCACGCTATTTGGAACGATGATCTTTTTCGGTTTCTTTCTTTTCGTGATTCCGGCGGTTGTTTTTACTTTTCTGTTCATGTTCACCTTCATAATAATAATCAAGGAAGACAAGGGCCCCATAGAGTCGTTGAGAAAAAGCTATGCAATCGCGAGAATGAACTTAAGCGGAGCCTTTCATACGTTTTTGATGATAGCAATGTCGGCTATACTCTTTACACTCTTAACGCTGGGCATAACGGAAAACCCATACGTCAACATTGTCGTATCTTCCCTTCTATCGGGCCTGTTGATGTCCTTCGGTACTTTACTGTTAATGAGACATTATCTGATAATCAATAAACCTGAGGTCAAAACGAATTGATAGACACACACTGCCACCTTGAAATGACTCAATTCGACGGCGACAGGGACGAAGTCATAACGAGAGCCCACTCCTGTGGCGTAACGGACATGCTCACCATAGCCTCGGACGTGGAAAGCTCGGAAAAGGCGATGGCTCTTGCCGGCCAATACGACGGACTATACTATACCTGCGGTGTACACCCGCACAATGCCTCCACGCTCGACGACTGGGCCATTCAAAGGCTGCGGGACATGTTGCCGGGTGCCTCGGCAATCGGCGAGACCGGGCTTGACTACCACTATGAACATTCACCCCGCCACGTGCAGGCAGAGGCCTTTCTAAGACATATTGCGCTTTCTAAGGAGACGGGGCTGCCCCTGGTTATTCACAGCCGTGAGGCAAGCGAGGACACTCTCAGGATAATCAGGGACGAAGACGTTAGAAACGGAGTCCTGCACTGTTTCTCCGGTTCGCCTGCCATGGCGGATGCGGTGCTGTCCCGGGGGCTTTACATCTCTTTTGCCGGAGTAGTTACTTTCAAAAAGGCGGACGAACTCAGAAAAATCGCAGCTATCGTACCCGACGACCTGATTGTCGTGGAAACCGACGCACCCTACCTCGCACCCGTGCCCTACAGGGGCAAACGTAACGAGCCTGCGTTCATCATACGCACGGCAAGCTTACTGGCGCAACTCAGGGGTATAACGCTCTCCGATCTCGACAGGATAACGACGTTGAACTCCCGAAAACTCTTCGGCATGGGCCAAATCGTAGAGGAGGGGCGTATTGCCTATAAAATTCGTGACTCCCTGTACCTCAACGTAACCAACCGCTGTACGAATAATTGCGGCTTTTGTGTGCGTTACCAGACGGACTTCGTCAAGGGCCACAACCTGAGGCTCGACAGGGAACCCGCTACAGCGGAGATAAAAGCCAGTATCGGCGACCCCACGATTTATAGCGAGGTGGTCTTTTGCGGCTACGGAGAACCCCTTCTGAGGCTCAAAACAGTAGAGGAAACCGCCCGGTACGTAAAAGAGCGGGGCGGCGTGGTGCGCATAAATACAAACGGTTTAGCAAACGCCGTACACGGCAGGAACGTGCTGCCGATTCTTGCCGGTATCGTGGATAAGCTCTCTATAAGTCTTAACGCCCAGGACGAGCAGACCTATGTCGAGTTGTGCAAACCCGCCGTTAAAAACGCTTATGGGCAGTTGCTGAATTTTATAAAGGAAGCCGTGAAGTACGTACCCGACGTAACTGTAACCGTCGTGGACGTGCCGTCGGTGGATATAGAGAAGTGCAGGAGCCTGGCCGCCGCTCTCGGTGTAAAGTTCAGGGTCAGGCTCCTGGATAACGTGGGTTAATGCCAGGACAGAAAATATTTAACCACGAAATACACGAAAAGCACGAAAAAAGGATTATTTCCCTTTTTTCGTGCTTTTCGTGGTTTAAAAAAAACTTTTGCCCTTTACTCTTATGACTGCAAGTTGGTATAAACTATTCTTCTTCTTTCTTGCTTCTGGCTGCGATTATTTTTTGTGCCAGGTGCACGGGTACTTCCTCGTAGTGGGAAAACTCCATCGAGTACAGGCCCTGCCCGGAGGTAATGCTGTGGAGTTGGTTGGCATAGGTAAGCATTTCCGCCATGGGCACGAGTGCGTTTATTTTTTGGTTGCCACCCGCCTGTGAGTCCACACCCTGGACCTTGCCGCGGCGGGAGTTTAAATCTCCGATGACGGCCCCTAAATTATCGTCCGGAGCTACGGCCTCCACCTTCATGATAGGCTCCAGGATAACAGGACTGGCCTCTACCGCCGCCTTCTTTATGGCCATCGAACCGGCTATCTTAAAGGCCATTTCGGAGGAATCCACCGCGTGGTAAGAGCCGTCTAACAGACTTACCCTGATGTCTACCATGGGACATCCGGCAATGATTCCCTCCTTGAGCTTGTCCACGATGCCTTTTTCCACGGCCGGTATGTACTGCCTTGGAATGGAGCCGCCTACAATCTTGTCTACAAACTCAAATCCGGCGCCATGCGGGAGTGGTTCGACTTCTATCCAGCAGTCTCCGTACTGGCCCTTGCCGCCGGACTGCTTCTTGTACTTGCCCTGGACGCGCGACCTGCCTCGTATGGTCTCTCTGTAAGGGACCCTTGGGGGTTTCATATCCACGTCCACGCCGAATTTTCTTTTTAGTTTATGCAGTGCCACCTCTACGTGGATTTGCCCCATGCCGGCGATAATCATCTCGTGGGTCTCGGCGTCCCTGTGGAATTTCAGCGTGGGGTCCTCGTCTAATATCCTGTGCAGTCCATTGCCTACCTTTTCTTCGTCACCCTTGGTCTTGGGTTCGATTGCGTAGGATATGATGGGCTCGGCAAATTGGATGGCAGGGAAGACCACCTGGTGGTCCTCGCTGCAGAGTGTGTCACCTGTAAGGGTCTCCTTTAGTTTGGCTACTACGCCTATCTCGCCGGGGCCAAGCAACTGGGCCGGTATCTGCTTTTTACCGAGAAGGTAGTAAATTTGCCCGACACGCTCCTTCGAATCCTTCGTGGAGTTATGGATATTCGAATCGGGCCTGAGTTCGCCCGAGTATATTCTGAAGAGTGTTAGTTTGCCGGCGTAGGGGTCGGCTATGGTCTTAAATACGTATGCCGCAAAAGGCGCACTCCTTTCAGTCTTAAGCGATACGTTTTCGCCGCTCTTTACGTCTTTGGCGACTATCGATCTTAGGGACGACATCTTTTCCGGCGAAGGCAGGCAGTCGAAAATTGCGTCGATTAGTTGTTGTATTCCGAAGTTAAGCTGCGCAGAGCCGCACAGGACGGGTACTAATTTCCTTTCCAGCGAGCCTTTGGCGATGCCCGCGATAATTTCCTCCGTGGTAAGCTCGCCGCTTTCGAGGTATTTTTCGAGCAGTGCGTCATCCGTTTCGGCTACGTTTTCCACCAGGGTTTTCCTGTATTGTGCGACGGCACTGGACATGTCCGGTGGCACTTCTATAGGGTCATAGCCCTTAGCGGAGCGCTTGAAGGCCTGAGAGCCCACCACGTCTATGAGGCCTTCGAGCTCTTCACCCTCACCGATTGGCACGAACAGGGGTACGGGCTTGAGATCAAAACTCTGCTCTACCCGTTCCATGGCAGTTTGAAAACTTGCATTTTCCCTGTCCATCTCGTTTATGAAGACGATGATGGGTATTTCGTATTCTTTGGCATACTTTATTACTTTAATGGTTTCGGCCTTTACGCCCGACGTGGCACTTACCAATACTACGGCACCGTCGGCCGCTTTAAGGCAGATCCTGGTGTCTTCGAGAAAATTAATGAAACCCGGTGTGTCGATAATATTTAGTGCGTTACCCTTCCATTCACAATGGGCAAGGGAAGACGAGATGGTTATTTTACGTTCTATCTCCTCCGGTTCGAAGTCCGTGACACAGTTGCCGTCCGTAACGCTTCCCATGCGCGTTATGGCGCCACAGTTAAACAGTATTGCCTCCGTAAGAGTTGTCTTTCCGGCTCCGCTATGTGCCAGGAGCGCGACGTTTCTGGTCTTGCCAACTTCAACGTTTGCCATTATTAGCCCCCTTCGATGATTTTTATGATGATAGGCGTATGCTCTGCTTTTTTGTCTAATCTGCCGGTCAGCAATTTTACGGCAACAAGAGTTACCAGGAGGAAAAAAAACCCGGTTGCCGCCGAGAGTACTTCCACGTTTATGCCCGAAAGGAAAGGAAGGTTTAAGTGCTTGCCGATTATCGCACCGACAAGTAGTGCCAGTGCGGGTAAGCCGTATACAAACAACGTACCTTTTACGTAACCGAAGCCTTTCATGTCTACGACGACAAGCTGTCCGACTGTGGCCCTTGCTGCGTTGACGGCTTCTATGGTACTTTTATCGTCCAGGAGGTCACAGGAGTCGCTGCTTTTACATGCGGAGCAAACACTCGTTTTTTCTATGGCGACCGTTGCAAGTGTATCGTATACGGATTTAACGATACCTATTTCTTCCATAATGTCTCTTCCATCATGGGATTTTAACATAAAAGCAACATTATTGCGAAAAAATGTTTCGCCTGAAAATAAAACAAAATCAGTGTTTATAGCCGTGTTTATAACCGACTAAGGCGGCAACGTTAACCGGCAACTATTTAAAGCAGTAACGTTATCCGACGAACCGCGTTACTTCGTTTATCAGTTGAGTGACGTCGAACTTTATCAGGTATCCGTCGGCTCCTACCGTTTTTGCCTTTTCCCGGTTTTCGTCTCCGCTGAGGGACGTGTTGACGATGATTGGTATTTTTTTAAGCCTGGCGTTATTCTTAACGTTTTTTGTAAAAGTGAGACCGTCCATTTCGGGCATTTCCACGTCCGAGATGATGAGTTGAAGGAAAGTCTCGATGGGTTGATCGCCGAGTTTTTTCAGGAAGTCCTCCAGTATGGCCAGGGCCTGCTTGCCGTCTACGGCTTCGAAGATGGTGAGGCCGACGTTTTCGAGGGTATCCTTTAGTATTCTCCTGGCTACGGTGGAGTCGTCCACGATAAGGACGTTGCCGGAGAGCTTCTTCTTGTGTATTTTCTTGATTTCGTCGAGGCTGATGCCCTTTTTCGGCATAAGTGCACCGATGTCTTGTATGACGCTTTCGAGATCCAGGATAAGGAGCAGGTCGTCGCTGTCTGTTATTTTCGTTACTCCGGTAATCTTGCCGCCGTGCTTCGATTGCATGAGCGATGGCGGGGGTTTTATCTGGTCCCACTTTATGCGTCTTATCCTTTCTACTTCGTGTACCATCATTCCTACCGTGGTGCCTAGCATTTCGAGGACTATTACCTTTGGCCGGAAACTGAATTCCGACGAAACCGAAATCTTCATCCACCTGCCGAGATCGACTATGGGTATGACCTCTCCCCTAACCTCGGCGAGCGAATCGGCGTACTCCGGCATGTCCGGTACGATGGTCAGCGTTGGCATAGGTATTATCTCTCTGACCTTTGCCACGTTTACTCCATAATTCCTGGTATCTGTCTTGCCGTCCGGATGCGTGCAGTACATCTTGAAGACGACAAGTTCCATCTCGTTCGTGCCGACCTTTAGTACCTCCGGCAATGCTCCAATGTTTTGGGCCATATACTCCTCCATACCATTGCTGGCAAAACGACGTATTATCACGTATCGTTAGTTAATCGAAGTTCCTCCGAATCATAAACGATACGGAGAGAACATTATTATAAGTTATTATAAGTTTAAAATAAAGACGTTAAAAAAAACATTAAAATAGGCGAAAACAGACGAAAATCGGACGAAAAATATTTGGACGAAAACGTATTAAGAGCGTAAAGTATATGCAAAGTATATAATGTGCGCCTTTTTAATATGCAACCCCCGGTGTTGTTTCCCAAGCACGGGAAACACACCGGGTTAGGCCGCGTAGTCGATATCCGTTACCTGCTGTTTAATTAACAGTTAATTTTCGATCGAACCTGGAGACGTTTTTTAGCCCTGCCTGGTCGAGCAACTGGGCCCTAATCTCGTGCAGAGTCCTATCGGCCGGGGCCTTCTCTATAAGTTGCGATACGAGACCGATGGCGTCATACCAATAGCCCTCCCCGGCATAGGCGGCAACGGCTTCGGCACCTTTCATGAAAGAAAGCTTATAGGCAACGCCTTTGGAAGGTTCCGCATATTTCACATGTCCGCTACAGGTTATGTCTTTGGAGCGATTTTGGGGATCTTGCACAATAGAGACGTACCATTGGTATTCGGTGTCAGGTTCAAGGGTTATTCCGTCGGCGGTGAGATTTTCACACCGTACGCCGCCGCCCTCCGATACGTCCATGGGTTTTTCCAAAATGGGTTTGTCTGACTCCGGCGAGTTAAGCGTAAGCTGCACTCTCATATCCGTAGCCTTGCCTATGAACCAGCACAGGGAGGGTTGGGCATTCGTGGACAGGCCCACGTGATCGGGCACGAGGGCTACGAGGAGGAGTTTGTTATTCCACGTACCGCGGGTACCACCACCTATACGGCTTAAGGGCTTGCCAAGAAGGGGTGGCTTGTAGTTAACGAGAAGGGAGCCCACTTTTGCAGGCTTTTCATCACCCTTGCCCCAGGATTCGTCCGAAGCGTAAATGACACTAATGACACCCAAAAGGGCCACTACAACTATTAATGCTATTAACGACGACGAGTTTTTTCTTTTTTTCATTACAGCCTCCTATCGGTTTAAATCGATGTCGTAAGATCCTTTTTAGGTCCGGGTTTAATTTCAGGCTGGACTATTGGCCTGACGGTACTCTTGCCTGATAACTCTTTTACCGAACCAATTACCAGGTAAACGGTTATTTTTTCGCCTTTGCCTTTCAAAGAGGCCTCGCCTACCTTTGTTGTGTCGAACCCGCCGCCCAGGCGTTCGTAGGTGGCCTCGCCGACGAGTATGCGGCAGTGCCTGCCTTCAAGAGCCGGGGTTGTGTAGTCCTTGTCGAAGCTCTCGAGCCGGGATGCGATGTTTACCGTGTCCCCTATGACGGTGTACTCCATGCGTTTGGAACTGCCCAGTGAGCCGGCAACAAGGGAGCCCGTGTAAATGCCCACGCGCATGTAGGCCTGTGGCAGGCCCCGTTTCAGCCACTGTGAGTTGAGCACTTCCAGCCTTTTCTCCATTTCCAGTGCACAACTGACCGCGTTTATGGCGTCCCGGTTTATCTCGCTCTCATTGTCCCTGGCTACCGGCACACCGAAAAAGGCCATCACGGCATCCCCGATATACTTGCTAACGACTCCTCCGTTGTCTATTACGGCCGATGCCATGGCGTCCATGTACTCGTTTAGCCAGACCATAAGTATGGGGGCCTCCATGTGTTCCGAGATCGTGGTAAAGCCCTTCAGGTCGGTAAATAAAACGGTGGCTACCAGTTTTTGGGTGCGCAGACGGCCCTCTTCCATAAACTTGCTCCTCTTGTCCCAAATGGCCTCGGCTACGTCGTTTGACACGTGCCTGCTGAAAAGCTGCATAAGCACGGCTCTGTCTTCCTTCTCACGGAATGCCCGGTACGCGGTAACGACGGCGGAGGAGCCAAGCCATGCCAGGGCCGCTGGTACCATGGGTATCCACCATCCCCGGAGGAATAACAGATAAGAGAGCGCCACAACGGATGCCACTCCGGCCATTGCACAAGCAAAATACTTCCCAAAGGAACGTATCCACAGGCCCGGCATTCCGCCGGCGAGTCCCCATACGATTATCCAGGCCCATACCTGGTACCGGTTCAAAAACCGGGCCATTACGGCCTCTCCCCGGGCCGCCCTTATGATCTGGCCGGCTACCATGGCATGCACCTGTGTGCCGTAGGTACCCCCAACGTAAGAGGAAGAGTTTTTCAGTGGTATGAAAAAGATATCTTTTACGCTCTCCGCCATTATGCCCACGATGACGAGCTTTCCAGTAAGGGCCCCGGCGGGAAGTTTGCCGTTCAGAGTATCCGCCAGGGAGTACGTGGGTATGGGCCGGTTTTTAAAGTCCAGGAGAAACTGGTAGCCCCCTACGTCTGCGTTTACATAACCGCCATCGTTAGTACCAAGGGGAACGAAACTCGTTTTACCGAGCCGGAGGTAGCTGCCATCCTGGGTCGGGTAGATGCCATCGGCCCTAAGATACGCCAGTGCCAGGAGAAGATCGAAAGAGCTGAACACGTTCTTACCGTCGTCTATGAACAGTAGCGCCCGCCGTATGACGCCATCGGAGTCTACGGGCAGGTCGTTAAAACCCACAAGGTTAGGGTCCGTGGCCATAAACGGAGGGGGTATACCCACGTTACGTTCGTCGCCGATCTTTTGGACGGTTATAACGTTATCGTATTTCTTAAACGTTTCCCGAAGTTCCTCCGTGCCCGGCGGAATTGGAATGTCCCTGTATATGTCGAGGCCTACGTCCCTTGGACGTTGTTTCTCGATGGAGTCGATGAGCCTCGCTATGGTGCTATCCGTCAGCGGCCAGCGACCCATTCTCTGTATGTCGTCCTCGCTCATGCTGACGATGGCTATTTCCCGGGCAGTCGCCGGGACCGCTGACGGCTTAGCCGTTTTTATCGTGGCGGATGAGGCGCCGGAGGATTTGACGGGGTTGGATGATTCGACAGAGACGGATGATTCGACGGAGACGGACTTTTGATTGAACGCTCTAAGTCTCACGAACTTGTCATAGGCTGCCAGTTCAAGGAACTCCATCCCCCCCTTGTATCTGAAACCTATAATAGCCAGACACAGAGCTAAGCTCAGTGTCAGGCTTGTGGATATTATGGCCCATGGAAGCTTTAATGCCAATGATTTCTTTTCCATCTTCGACGCCACGTAGCCGATATACAGTTGCCTGATGCAAATAATTACCGATTTTTATCGGTATTCCATAATTGCTTGATCACCTGTTTCATTATAACATATAATAATATGTGAGCGTCTATGCAAGCGTCTGCGAGTTATGAACCATGGGAGGCTCGTTAGGTGAGGTTGAGAATGAATTTATACTATCGATTATATTGCCGTGGGTGAATTGTCTCGCCGTAAGGATTGACCAGAAGCTATATATATGGACTTTGATAATAATTTGCCATTTCGGCGATTTGGAGGAGTGAAACAATGTTTCCAATAACGAGACCCAGAAGATTAAGAGGTGACGAGGTAATAAGAAGAATGGTACGTGAGACGGCCCTGTCGACGTCCGACTTCATATATCCTCTTTTTGCGACCTACGGTACTGGCGTAAAAAACGCTATCGGTTCCATGCCCGGCTGCTACCAGGAGTCTTACGACGAAATCGCCAAGTCCGCTAAGATGATTTACGAGCTTGACGTGCCGGCCGTCATACTCTTCGGTATTCCCGAGCACAAGGACCCCGAGGGTTCAGGTGCTTACGACGCCGAAGGCGTTGTGCAGGTTGCCATAAAGGCGATAAAAGACGCAGTGCCCGACCTCTACGTAATAACGGATGTCTGTCTGTGTGAGTACACGAGCCACGGCCATTGCGGGGTCGTGGAAAACGGGAGGATTCTAAACGATCCCACCGTAGAGCTTTTGGCCAGGGAAGCCTTATCTCACGTGGAGGCCGGTGCCGACATGGTGGCCCCGTCGGACATGATGGACGGTCGTGTGAGTGCCATCAGGGAAACCCTCGACGAAAATGGTTTCAACGACATCCCCATCATGAGTTACGCGGTAAAATATGCTTCGGCTTTCTACGGGCCCTTTCGCGAAGCGGCGGAGTCCACACCCGAGTTCGGCGACAGGAAGACCCACCAGATGGACCCGGCCAACAGGCGGGAAGCCCTCAAGGAAGCGGCACTGGACGTGGACGAGGGAGCCGACGTAATCATAGTAAAACCCGCACTGAGCTACCTGGACATCATATCGGACGTAAAGCACTCCTTTGACATTCCCGTAGCGGCTTACAACGTGTCCGGCGAGTACTCGATGGTACACGCCGCAGCACAGAAGGGATGGATCGACTACGAGCGGGTGATGATGGAAATACTGATCTCCATAAAGCGCGCCGGTGCCGACATGATTATCACGTACTTCGCAAAAGACGCCGCGAGAATTCTGCAGCGGTAACCATAAATAAGGACAGATTTCGGCCCGCGAATGCGCGGGCAGGAATCTGTCAGTCGCCCACCTGCCCGTCATACCGGCTCGTCCGGAATCTATCCTTAATCCGTGTGGTTGTTGTATTGCATTCCATCGGATTCCGTTAAAAGATAACCCGGCACTCTCAATTTACTAACTAACCTGCGTTTTTTATACGATTTGATGCCATGCCATATTCCCATGGTTCAGGAGTTCTGAATTTGAGGTTGACATTTATAAAGCAAATTGTTTTAACTAGCGATCAAAGGCAAGTGGGAGGGATGATTGTATATACTTTACATAGATGATTATCACTCCGCGAAACAGGGTTATTTTCGGAATGGAAAAACGGGATTAAGTCAATATCGGATATCTCGAAGTTTCTGGTAGCCCTCAGACAGTCCACGGAAGAGCGTCTGAACGATATAGACGCGAAAGTTATAAAGGCCAGAAACAAGGTGGAGGATGCTCTGACACATTCCGGTGAAAACAAGAGAAAAATAGCAGACACCGGAAAGATTAGCGAGCTGTTCGGCCAACTGGATAAGGCCTTTGACGCCCATGCAATGACTTTGGAAGAGTTATATATCAACCGAACCATGGTTGAGGGGTACAATTTTGCCAAAAAAGTATTGGAAGAGCTTATAAACTCTCTCGATGAAATGAAAGGCCACGTTGACAGGTGCGGCAATACTCTCGGCGAAGCCTTGAGACACTTTCAGCGCGCCATAGATTCAAGATGCAACGACGGCGAGATAAATTTAAAACAGCAACCGGACTTAAAACAGCAACTGGTACGGTTCTACGACTCCGGCAGGGTTAAGAGCGTCACAAACGCGTTTGC
Organism: Nitrospirota bacterium; assembly: GCA_015233615.1. Lineage (GTDB taxonomy): Bacteria > Nitrospirota > Thermodesulfovibrionia > Thermodesulfovibrionales > Magnetobacteriaceae > JADFXJ01. The sequence continues at coordinate 4,406 of JADFXJ010000009.1, read as the reverse complement.
AAAGGACTCGGCCGAACAAAAGACTCAGACGGCTACTGCGAGAAATAAGATCATAGACAAGATGGGAGATAACCATACCTTTTCGACGGTTAATCAAAGAATTCAGTTCCCGACGCTCGTAGACATACTGGAAGAGACATGTTATGAAAACGCCCTGATAGCCCACAATAAAATACGGGACGGGAAAGATAAATTCATAGGCGTCAGTATCATAGAAAAACTCAGGGAGCGTTATGACGGCAACGACCAGGAATTGAAGACGTTTATAACGAATCTGGTTAAGCATGCCGGTAATTATTTCCCTTTTATGCAGCAGGAGGTTTTGAGAAGTGCGCCGGGAATTCCAAGGGACGTACAGATATGCGTGAACACCTTTACCGTGATTATGCCAAGGTCCACAGAACATGCGGAGTTTGTGAAGCAACTCTCGGACATGTTCAGGGGCTCAAGAATTGGAAATACCGAGATCATATACTCGGATGCCAAACCCAACGAAATCACACTGGTGGGGATTACTAATCTTTTCCCCTTAAGGGTGGGAGAAATTGTCGGCTATCTGAGTGAAAAATATGAACAAAGAATATCCGCTGCCAATTCCTCCAGGGCAACCCTCGAAATACATATAGAAGGAGACGGCACCCGGCATCCATCACTTTTCGTCCCTACCTCCGGAGATATACAAGAGAAGTTCCTGCCCTATCTTTTGCTGGCAAAAGTTATAGATTTCATACAGACCGGCAAAAACCCGTCTAACGGTTCTAAAGAGCTTATGATTATTACCAGGGATGACGAAGGGTTCGAAAATGAGCCGGTATTTCTCGGGAAAAGCCTGACGGATGCCATTCATAAACTAGATATAGTTAATTCCGGGATGATAAAGGGCGGCGTCCTGAAATTGTTGAAGACTAACGATAATTCCTCCGACGCTAACAAGGAGAAGCTTCGCGAAAAGATACTCCAGCAGGTTGCCCTCATAAAGACCGAACGGGACAATAACGCGACGGATCCTATATACAGGCAATTCAATGATGCAGGGAAAAAAGCATTCAAAATTCTAAAAGGAGAGGAATAACCATGGCAAAAGGCATTTGCACGAATTTTGGCAATTGCAACAACGCCGACGGCAGAAAAGAATTCGACATAATACCAGGAAGTGAGAACAAATGCCCGGAGTGCGGCAGGGATCTCAGAGAAGTTAAACCCAACCCGCCTAAAGACTTTGCCAAATACGTAATATTGGGCATTCTGATTTTGCTCGCAGGCGCAGGGATGTTATTTTACCAAAAATTGAAAACACCCCATCCTCCGATGAAACCTGAGGTAGCCTCCGGCTTGAATCCGATCAAGTCTGCAACGGACTCCGGCCCGACTCCAACACCTGAAACAAAGTCCGAAACAAAAACCGAAACATCTCCACTTCCAAAACCGGAAACAAAGTCCGAAACAAAGCCAGAGACTAAACCCGAGACTAAATCTGAACCTACTCAAAAGGCCGAGCCGTCAACAGCACCTGAATCCGCGCAAGCTAATGCTCCCAAAACGGATCGTGAAGCGGTGAAAGAAGCGATACATCTTGTTTCGAACGGACTTTTACTGGTTAAACAAAATAAATTGTCAGAAGCCGAGGCGGCATTTAAGGCTGCGGCGCAGAAGGACCCCGATAATGATCAGGCGTTTGGCAATCTTGGCACTATAAGTATTTCCCTTGGGAAACCCGATGAGGGGATGGAGCCTTTAAGAAAGGCTATAGAATTAAATCCGTATAATTATGTATGGCGGTTAAATATGGCCAAGGTGTACTCACTCAGCGGAGATAAAGAGAAGGCTATCTTCGAACTGAGATCTGCTATCGATCACGGGTCCGACAAAAAACAAATACTAAAACAAGAACTACGATCGTCAGATTTTAATAACATCAGGAATGAGGAAGCTTTCGTAAAACTAATGCAAAAACTAAAATAATAAAAGGAGGACATGCAATGATCACGGGTTTGAGGATAAGTTTAGTATCGTTTATTCTATTGTTTTTTGCAGCAGCGGTGTCAGGTGTTTGGGCTGAATCCGGCAATAGAACAAGAGATTTATTTTACGGTAATATTTCGAATGAAGGAGAGGTAACACCTCCGGAGATTGCGAAACCAACTGCACAGAAGACAAAGCCAAAGCACATAATAAAGCCGAAAGCAAATGGTGCGACAAAACTTTCAACGGGAATAAGTTATTGGATCAACGTTGTTAATCCGGATGGATCTGTCAAAAGGTCAACTGTCGAGAGCAACACTTTTAGCTCCGGAGACAGAATACGATTTGCCTTTAAGACCAACACTGACGGTTACATTCATTTATTATTAATCGGGTCATCGGGAAAAAGCAAGGTACTTTTCCCCGATAAGAGGATAAATAAAGGACTAAATGTTGTGCAGAAAAACGTGGACTATGAGGTGCCATCCGAGAAAGCATTTGTATTCGATAATACCCCGGGTGAAGAAAGAGTGTTGGTACTGTTTTCGAAGCGACCGATAAATGACTTCAAAAAATATTTCGAACCTGATAAAGTACTCAAGGTGGAAGATATCGACAAGTCATCTGCCGATGCCCAATCTGCCGATGCCCGAAAGACAAGGACAAGAGATCTATTTTTCGAAGAGGACGCAGCGGGATCTGCCGACTTGAAGCCGGCCTCATACGTTGTCAATACTTCCGGCGATGTAAATAAGATTATTTCCTTGGAGATAAAGTTAAAGCATGAATAAATGTCATTAGCTTAAGGGTTTGGATCATACATAGGGAAACATAGGCTCTTTTCGCGTTAGATATGCGTACAGTGTTTGAAATAGCCAAGTCTGGTGGCATGCGGTACAAAGGACTGAGATTGGTTCGCTTTGCTCGCAATGACAGATGGGAGGCAGGCTTCTCAGTTTTGTCATTGCGAGCAAAGCGAAGCAATCCAGGTCCTTAACGTTACGCATATTTAACGCGAAAAGAGCCAAAACATATTTCTATACAGATTCCGGATAGCGATACGATAGCCCGTAAATATGGCAGTCCGCGAATACTGCTGACAGCTCGGCTTTATCCGGAATGATGGGCAAGCAGAAGGGCAGAAGGAATGGCTGGCAAACAGGATGGCAGAAGGGATGACTGGCAAACAGAAGGAACGGCTGGCAGCAAATATCGACTTCCAACTGAGGCTGAATGGGAATACGCGGCCAGAAGCGGAGGGAAAAGCGAAAAATACGCCGGTACGTCCGATATCAACAATTTAAAAGATTATGCCTGGTATAGTGAAAATTCAGGCAATCAAACACATCCTGTGGGAACGAAGAAACCAAACGGTCCTGGTTTGTACGATATGAGTGGTAACGTGTGGGAGTGGGTACAGGACTGGTATAAGGAGAACCATTACGATGAGAGTCCGCGGGATAATCCTGAAGGGCCGTCTGGCGGTGAGCATAGAGTGCTTCGCGGGGGTTCGTGGTACAGCGAACCTCAAAGTGTGCGGGCGTCTAACCGCAACAGCCTCAACCCTGCGGGCCGGGACGTCACTTACGGGTTGTGCGTGGCCTTTTCCGCCAGGTAGTTATTTTCTGAGTTCTGGATTTCTATTTTCTGAAACCCATGGGTTACAGGGGCTATGGAAGCAAATCTTTTGCGGTGAATTTGACAAAAGAAGGCGAAAAGGGCATTTCAATTAAAATGCCTTGACATGAATAGTTACAATATTTTACCAAAAGGAGAATAAAAACATGACAGAACAAACAGTAACACCACCCACGTCCGATGAGAATTTATTTTGCATTATCAGTTGGCTGGGCCCCCTGATTGGTTATGCTATAGTCATCGGTAACATTCTCGTACCTCTCATCGTACTCATTACTAAGGGCAAGCAATCGGAGTTTATCGCTTACAACGCCAGAGAATCGCTTAATTTCCAGATATCGATGACTATATACTGGATATGCACGGTAATTCTCATGTATGTCCTGATAGGCATATTAATAGCGGTACCACTGGCTATTTTCCAGATTTACGTAATGATCAAGGCCACTATAAAATCATCCAATGGTGAAAGATACAGGGTACCGATGTGCATCAGGTTAGTTAAATAATGACCCGACTTTCGCAGCAGGAAAAACTGTGTAGATGATTACCATGAAATTTAAGGAGGATACAAAAGAAATGATGAAGACCGGCAGGAGTTTTAACGTAAAACGGAGGAATACGGTTTCAGCGAAACTTATTGTATTAACCTTGCTTTCCTCCGCATTATTTCTTGCGGTAAGCATTACAGATTCCACAGTTTCGTATTCTGACGACAGAGACATCGCTCTATCTAAAAAGAAAGCCGAAAATGTGTCTTGGTTCAGCGTGAATTGGACAAACCCGATTCACGATTAAGATAGTTC
>JADFXJ010000109.1 GCA_015233615.1 Nitrospirota bacterium | reverse complement strand
CCTGGTAAATCCCGCGGGGAAAAGGGACGCCACCTGGAATAGTTCACCCGCCGGAGTGCCCTTTATCGTCTCGTAAGAAAGGGAAAAGCTATTTATCAGACTCATGTTTTTGCCTTCCATCTCCCCGGTAGTCCCCTGAATTCTGAGATAAGCCGCACCGCTTTTTCTGAGGTTTTTTATCAGTTCGGGGATGCCGTGTCGAAGGTAGGGCGCGGCAAGCACAATGGCAAGCGGCATGTCACCTAATTCTTCGAGAAGAGTATTCAAACCGGGCGAGTCGGTTGCGATCCGGCATTCCTGCGAGTTCGCAAGTTGGCACAGCAACTGTTTCGCATATTCGCGACCGAGCTCCTTTACCTCCCTTGGGCACTCGATTTTGATGTCGTCTAACCGTTCACGGCTTGTAATTACAATCTTCGCTTGCGGCAACTTATCCTTGAAGCGGTATAAGAAGTCTAAGACGGCGTTCTTGTTTTTCAGGAGGTCCTCGAAGTTATCCAGGATTAAGACCCTTGCCTTGCTCCAGAAACCTCCAAAGAGCGCCTCCTCGTTGGACGAATCGGAAATGCCGAATACGGCGTTTACCTTCGTCACAAGACCGTCTTTGGATTCCACGCCTTCGAGGGAAACGAAGGCGCAATCGAAGGGATTGCCGTTGCCGCAGGCATCGATACGTTCCTTTATCCGGCGAGCGAGTTCGGTTTTTCCGATGCCCGGAGGGCCCCAAAGGGTAACCAGCCAAACCGACGGATCATCGATGAGACTGAGTATTTTGTTAACTTGCTCATCCCGTCCGAAGAAAGCTGATTTTATGTGCGATGTAAAACCGGCCAGAACAAAACCGGTGTAAGGTTCGTTGTGCTTGTCTTTTATCCTGTGTTCTTTCCAAACCAGGCCGTGAAGATGAGGAAACTGCATGTCAGTCTTGTCATTTTCCGACCCGTCGTTCAGTTTTCCATAAAAGTTGTCTTGTGCAAACACTACTATTGCTGCATCAGAATTTTTCTGAAATTCTCTAAACCCTTTAGAATCTATAAGCCTGTTTGCCTCGTTCAAAGCGCATCCTTCAAACTCTATAAGAATCTCCACATCTATCTCTGTAACCGCACCAAATGACAGCGCAGATCTTAGCTTTATATGGAGGGTGGCGGGGGGTGATGCATTATGGGACTTAAGTTTTTCGGAAAGGCGGCAAATATATTCCAGCGCGGCGATAGGTTTTAATGTTGGCATGATGATATAATAGCCGTCGCCAGTGTCCTGGAATTTGAACGTTTCTTTGATGGTTGAGCCGTTTGGCAGAAGAGACTTACAGGTATCGACGACGAATTCTCTAAGCTTTCTTTTTACGGTCCTCCTGCGGTCTCCTTTATACATGGTATATCCAACGATGTCAAGCAATACTACGGAACTGTTTTCATGGTATATGGTGGATCCGGGCATTAGCTAAACCTCGCTTCTATCGTTATTTCCTTTATTCTACCATACAGCCAGATGTAAATTCAACTAATGCACAATGCTCAAATCTTTTCTGTCCTTGTCCTGCCTTGTCCCTATTCGTCGTTATTCCGGATAGATCCGTCAGCCATATTATAATGTATATAGCTTGTATAAAAATAGTCCTTCTCCCTGCCCTTGCCCTTGTCGTATAGGGGCAGGGGCCATGGTGTAGCTTGCAGATTCCGGGACAAAACCTGCGATGACAGAAAAAAGTTGAGCATCGCGTAACTATTGCCCAACTCTATCGTGATCGTGCCGACATGGAAAATTGCTTTGACAAGTTGAGAAACCAGTGGGGATGGGCTACACTACGCAAGACATTAAACGCTGCAGGCTTATAAGCCGCATGTTTGCCCTCGTATATGACGTGTTGTCTCTGTAGCGAGTACCTTGACGATACTTTCGAAGCTGATAAGAAGTAAGAATACGTTCAAACCCGTGGATAATAAACCTACTTTTTCATCGCAGACCCTTATGTTGCTTTGCTCAGCCGATGTTTTCCTAATGCGAAAGTTGAGTACATAAATAAACTACTTAGAAATGTTGACTTTGTGTTACAATACCTAAATCAGTTCCGGTTATAGCATAAGCTTCTAATGATTGAAACACGCAACTCGTGCAATCACTATAACTCGACGGTTAATACATTTAGTAATTACAATTATAAAATATATTGTAACGTCATTATCATATATTAAGCATGGCACTCTAACATGGACATAGAATGGGTCTACCGGTTAAAAAAGAAAATCCTTATTGGATTTCTGGTTTTTTTTACGTTATATTTTTTGGCAACCACGATTATCGTCGTCTTCACGTTAAGAAAGAGTTTCATTGTTGACAGCATGCGCAGAACCCAGGGGTTAAGCAGTGTTATCGAGGCCGATCTTAAGAGGTCCATGATTGACAGGTCAGCCGACATGCAGCAAATCCTGGATAATATAGCTACAAAAAAGGACTACATATCCTCCGTATTTATCATCGATAATAAGGGGAAAATTGCTTATTCGACCAACAGAAGCGACGTGGGGAGGGTAATCGACAGGCAAAAAGAGCAATCTTGCCATGTATGCCACAAGAACATAACGGTATCTCCTTCGAAAACGACCGCAATAATCGAAAACGACTCAGGAGAAAAGGTGTTTAGAAACATCTCCGTCATATACAACGAAAAACCTTGCTATGGCTGCCATCCCGAGTCGGTACGAATAAACGGTAAGCTCATAATCGAACGGCCCTTAAAACTTGTATATTCGTTTACCAGGTCTATGGAAATAACGATAATCGGCTCCGGTATTATCTGTCTGATTGTGCTTCTTCCTTTTCTTTCGAAACAGATCAATGTGTTTATCGGGGAGATCACCAACAAAAACATGGAAAACAACATACTCTATTCCATGGTGGATCGATTGAGCAAAACTATCGATATGAAGGAATTGAGGGTAATCACCACGGATATATTGCAGGACGTCCTTATCGCAGACGAAATAAATATAGTCCTGCCCAAAACGAACAGGCGATACAAGGTATTTACCAGACAGACGGGCAATGAAGCTCTCTTACGCAGGAAGGTAGAGGAAAACGATATTTTTTATGAAAACATCGACAAATGGCTCGATGGGAAACTCGCTACGGCATTTATATCGAATGACAATAAAAACATATACCTGAGTATCTTCAAGGGAGACGAACGGTTTGCACTGATTAATTGCAGAAAATATATCGGAACTTTTCTGCTGCCAAATTTCAAACTTGTAAAGGCATTATGTGGACATATATCGATCGCGTTCGAAAACGCCCGGCTGTATTCCATCGCTATTACCGATGAATTGACGAATTTATACACACCGCGGCACTTCAGGTACACAATCGAATTAGAGTGTTCGAAAATCGATCAATACGCCGGCGGCGTTACTCTTCTTTTCATGGACGTCGATAATTTCAAGAAAGTAAACGATACATACGGACACATGGGTGGCGACGTTGTCCTGGAAGGTGTCGCGCAGTGTATCAAGGATTCGATCAGGGAAAACGATTTGCCCTTCAGATACGGCGGTGAGGAGCTTGCCGTTATTTTGCCGTCTACCGATGTTAAAACCGGGTATGTCGTAGCTGAAAGGATACGCAAAACTATTGAAAACACCTTCTTTAAATACGACGGCAAGAGTATTGTCGTTACCATTAGTACGGGTGTCGCCAATTGTCCGGGACAGGCGCTTTCGGCAAAAGAACTTGTCCTTAAGGCCGATAACGCCGTTTACGAAGCGAAAAGAAGGGGTAAGAACATAGTTATAATAACCAACTCGCAAGACAGTTGATAGCAATTGGCAAAGTGTGAATCGGCAAAGTGTGCATATGTCACGGCAACTTTCGGTTATTTCGAATCCAGCAGTCTTTCATCCGGATGCTGCGGAGGTTGACCGGAGGAAAAAACTGAGGAAAAAACTTTTGAGGTGTTGAGAAAATGAGACGAATAGCTATTACAGAAGCATTTACAGACGGCCAGACTATTATTAAAGAAGGCGGATACGGCGAAGGTACATATGTGATTTTGCACGGTAAGGTGGAAATCACCAAGCAGGTTGAGGAGGGATCCGTTAAGATAGCCCTTCTTGAAAAAGGTGATATTTTAGGTGAAATGAGTTTTGTGGATAAGCATCCGCGATCGGTATCTGCCGTTGCCATTGGAGACGTAAAGTTAGGTCTTATCGATAAGGATTTTCTTGAAGAGGAGATTAACAAGACGTCGGGCGATTTCCGTCTGATACTTCTTACCATTACCGAACGTCTTAGGAAAACAACCTTTCAACTCGTCAAACTTATAGTAGAGAATCATAAATTGAAGGTGGAAAACGAAAAACTTAACGAAAGACTTAAGGAATCGAAAACGGAGTAAACGCCGCCCGTTAGGAAACCGGCCCGAAAAGCCGGGGTGTCCGGGCAAAGGCCGGAATGTCCGATAAAAAGCCGGATTTTTGAGCGCCGGATTTTTGAGCGATAGTATAGCTGTTACCTAAAAAAATCTTATGGAGGTTGGAGCATGTTTAAGCAAATGAAGATGGTGGTAAAACTTGGCGTTGGTTTTGGTGTAACATTTGTACTCTCTCTTGGTGTATGTATATTTTTCTTGCACGAGATGGGCCTTCTGACAAGTTTTACAGAGAAAATGTACAATCATCCATTTATGGTTACTAACGCTATTTTGCGCGCAGACGGCTACATCGTAAGGATGCACCGGTCTATGAAGGACGTCGTATTGTCAAAAGATGCCGCAGGAATCGCAGACGCAGCCGGGAAAGTAGACGAAAACGAAAAAGAAGTATATAAAAACTTCGACGTTATCGGGGAAAGGTTTCTCGGTGATAAGGCACTCCTTGAAGACGCAAAGCAGGCGTTTGCCGACTGGAAACTTATTCGTTCCGAGGTTATAGATTTAATGAAACAAGGGAAAACGGAAGAAGCCATTGCGATAACAAAAAACAAGGGAGCCGCACAGGTAGCCAAAGTTAACGAGAAAATTCGCTTATTGGACGACTACGCACAAAATAAGGCCAAGAGTATATATGGAGCGTCCCAGGAAACAAAAAGCAGTGCCTTTATATGGTCGTATGTGCTTATGTTTGTAACGGGCGCTTTGTGTATAGTTCTTATAGTCTCTATAACCAGCAGCATAACAAAACCACTGTCGCAATTGATTCCAATCATAGGCGAAGTGGAAAAAGGCAATTTTGACGTTATTATAGAAAATGAAAGCTCGGACGAGATAGGCCATCTGTCGAGGGCGATGGATCTTATGATAAGTAAGTTCAGGGATATTGTTTGTAATATAAGAACCGCATCGGATACTATCGCATCGTCGAGCCAGCAATTGAGTGCCAGTTCGGGCCACATGACGCAGGGTATAGTTGAGCAATCCGAAAGAGCCACGCAGATTGCAACCTCAACCACGCAGATGTCGCAGACTGTAAACGACATATCTCAAAATACTGCCAATATTGCGTCATCGACATCCGATACGCTGAAAGTAGCGAAAGAAGGGGAAGTCGTTGTGGCCAAGACCGTTAACGAGGTAAACGCAATCGCGAGCACCGTAAGCGAATCGGCAAACCTGATATCGTCACTGGGAGAACGTTCGAAAGAGATAGGAAACATAGTCAACGTAATCAACGACATAGCGGACCAGACAAACCTTCTGGCGCTGAACGCGGCTATCGAGGCTGCCAGAGCCGGGGAACAGGGCAGGGGATTTGCCGTTGTAGCCGATGAGGTTAGAAAGCTTGCAGAGCGTACCGCAAAATCCACCTCCGAGATAAGCGAAATGATAAATGCGATTCAGCACGAGATCGTCAAGGCGGTAAGCTCGATGGACGAGGCTATGCGCCGCGTGGATATAGGAGTTCAGGACGTTACCCAGTCTGGTGAAACCTTACGTTCGGTGGTAATGAACGTGGAACAATTACAATCGATGATTCAACAGATAGCCGCATCTACGGATGAGATGTCCACCGTGGCCGAGTCCATAAGCTCCGATACCGATACCATAGCAAATGTTTCCAGAGAGACCTCTTCAAGCTCGGAGGAGGTTGCGTCGTCTGCTTCAAGCCTGGCAAAGCTGTCCTCCGACCTTCAACAACTCGTAAGGATGTTTAGCGTCGGCGAGTGTAAAATGGGGGACGTGGGTAAACGCGGCCAGCTTAGATTATCGTAACGAAGATCATAACGAAGATTGGCACATTCTACTCTACGTAATGTTAGTGTCCTGTCAGGGGTATCATGTCGCATTCATTATGAACCGAGCCGTCAGCCAGATTCGCAGGCCGGAAACTGTTCTTGTCCTTTCCTTGTCGTCATTCCCACCCTTGCTGATATTCCAACCTCTTACCGTCACCCACCCCACTGCGTACAAGGGGTAGGTGAAGGCTTTCACCTACCCTCCCTCCGAACCGTACAGGCTCCCGCATACGGCTATCCAGTTGGTGGTTTCCACATCGGGATTGACAAGCTAAATCATAGGCTGCGCTTAAAGTGAACAACCCAAGACCGCCAAAGTAAACATTCGGCCTAAACCTTTTGCCTCCTTTCACACCTTTGCCAAGTGCTGCCAACATGTGCTCCGTCTGTCCATATCGAATGTTTCGCCCACTTCCTTATCTCATGAACATGGGTCTCTCCGGCTCGATTAGACATTTCTGCCACTATCGCCGGTTCTTCTTCATTCGTTATGTACTTCACACATCCACCTTCCTGCCTCCCTTCGCTCCATCTCGCTTCCGGAGTTTCATCGCTACTATGGAGGCTCTGTACTCTGCACGCTCACTTACCTCGTGCAGGCCTACCGGCTTAATGTGCATCGCCTTCAAACCATTCCGTCTCCAAACACCCCTGGCACCCTGTCATCGCTTTTACACGCTACCCCTCAGCGTGACAGACTTCCGCTCTTTTCACGTTGTTGCTATCGAGCGGTCCGGGCTTCGCCATTGAATGGCAGGCTCGCCATGCTTTAGGCCGAATCGAGTTCGTCATCCTACGGACTGGCTCTTCACTTCCCGTTGCTTTCCACCCCGCCTCACGGCGACGCAGTTACGTTCTGTTACAGGCCGGAGAGCGTATACCTGAAAGGGACTTCCACCCTTCCGACTATGCACATTCACAGGCGCACCATTCCGGCTTGTCCGGAATCTGTCTCTATACCTCCGCATATGCAGAATATTCTTATCTATATGGTAAATTGGCATAATAATATGATAACTTAAAAGTAGTTGAAGGAAGATCGTGACAAGTCGCCTGATGCGAAAATGCAAAAATAAGGGGGAATGCTCGTGATAGAAAAGCTGATTTTGAACAAATTCACGGCTTTTGAAAGCCTTGAGTTGGAATTCTCCGACGGTATCAACATTTTTATAGGCGAAAACGATACCGGGAAGACACACATCCTCAAAGTTATATATTGCGCCTGCGATATTACAACTAGTAAAAAAAGCTTTACTGAAAAACTTACAAAAGTATTTCTATCAGCCGATGGCGTGTACCCGCGTTTGGCCACTGGGTGTTCATTTGTGCAGTATGAAAAATGCCAAAGCGCATGGAAAGTTTTCTCCTCCCGAACGCTTTTAAACGAGTCCGTATGAGAAACGTTTTATACGTATTATATTTTATACGCGCTATATGTTGTGTTATAATTGCGTGAGGCATTTTATATAAAGGTTTACAGTTCCTATGGTAAGTTCCGAAAGTATTGCCGGCAGCCATAACCTTTGTAGATGTAACCCTGGAATAAGGAGGCAAGCCATGGAACATACGAACGGCCAGGATAGCAGCGCAGGCCGGCGGATGGAAAAAGAAGGCGGACAAATCGAAGTCCGGATACGGGATGCCCTTGCGTCGCTGCCGGAAACGGTAGTTAAGGTAATAACCGAACCGGCCCGTTTTTTCAGGGAGATGCCCCGTACGGGGGGACTCGTAGAGCCTCTTGCATTTTTAATGGTAATGAACGTGATAAGCGCATCGCTTCAATCGGTGCTTAACTTGTTTCACATCGGAATAGTGCCGGCATTGCTGCCGTCTCTGGTTGTCGTCGCAGCCGTACCCTTTTTAACGATTATCTTCGGATTCCTGGTGTCATCCATACTTTTCGTAATCTGGTACGCGATGGGCTCCAGGCTACCGTTTGAGGCCGCTTTCCGGTGTCTGGCGTATATGTCGGCCATATCGCCGCTTACTGTGCTCTTAAGTGCCATCCCTTTGGCCGGCGGGGTGATAGGTCTGGGATGGACCGCTTATCTTGCGATCATAGCGAGCAAGGAAGTCCACTCCGTAAAGGCATGGACGGCATGGATCGTATTTGGCTTTATATTCGTTGTTTTTTCGCTCTTTTCCATAGGGGCCGAGATAACCGGCCACAGGCTCACGGGTACCGGGAGCGAATTGCACCAAAGCGCGGAGGAAGACAGATGACAACGGCAGAGACAACGATAGAGCGGCCCGAAACGGCATTCAAAATGATAACGGAGTTAAGAATAAAAAACTTCAGGTTGTTTAAAAACCTGTTCCTGGAACGTCTGTCAAGGGTGAATTTATTCGTCGGCAAGAACAACTCCGGCAAAACAAGCCTGTTGGAAGCCGTACGAGTATACGCTGCGGATGCAGCCCCCCGCGATCTGCTCGATATAATCATTGGTAGAGGAGAGTTGCCGAGCTCTGAAAAAGATCTGAAAGAACAAACATTTAAGGATTACACGGACGAAAACGATAACCCGTTTAAGTTGCTCTTCAACGGATTTAGATTCCCGAACGCTGGCGAAGAGGGGATCGAAATAGTAACTAATCAGAAAGAACTAAGAATAGTAACCAAGTATTTTCGTTATGTCGAAGCAGATTACTATCCCCCAAAACAGGTAGTAGCATACTTTGATACACCTTCTTCCGGGACAGTCTTTGGCAAGAGAGTACTGATATCTCAGATTTTTAATATCCCGGATGATTTAAAAAAAGATAAAATTGGCGGCAGATTCCTTGGCATATTAAGTGATACGGGTAGTTTTATAGAACACCCAGCCCACTTTAAGAATGTTTATTTTCCAATTCACATGCTATACATACCCTCGATGTTGTTAAATGAAGAGACTGCGAGATCCCTCTGGAATGAAATAAACATGACCGAAACGGAAGACGAGGTAACAAAATGTCTCCAAATTATCGAACCGGGTATAATAAAATTCGGATACAAGAGAATACTTGGGCGTGAAACCCCGGTGGTCAGACTTGAAGGTGCCAATAACCCGATTCCGTTAAAGACTATGGGCGAGGGTATGGCCAGATTACTGAACGTCATACTTGCTATGTTGAATGCAAAAAGCGGACTCCTCATCATAGACGAATTCGAAAACGGCCTGCACTGGAGCATCGAGAACAAAATCTGGGATATGGTCTTTCGACTGGCCGAAAGCTTAAACGTTCAGGTATTTGCCACAACCCACAGTATGGACTGTATAAAGGGATTTTATAAAGCATGGGCAAAGTACGAGGAACTCGGGTCTCTTTACCGCCTCGACCCTGATCCAGAAGACGGCGTCTATGCGAGAAAATATACCATAGGTATTCTCTCGGATTCACTCGACGTCCGCGGAGAGGTGAGGTGATGGCCGATACTCAAAAAACGGTTGAAGAACTCATGGCAGAACCTAGTTGTAGTGGATGTAAGAACTTCGCAAAAGGTGTTCTCCTGGTGGAGGGCAAAAACGATAGAAACGTTATCTATCAGTTATGCAAGGCTCGGCAATTTATCAAGGAAGATTCCACAAGTGATTGCAACCTTTATAAAAAAGATAATAAATGGATCGGCTTTTGCCTGTTTGAATGCGGAGGTGTCGATAAGACTCTAAAAGAACTAAATCGCCTTATAGTTAGATTTTCTGATCGAACATCTCGTCCCGACAAAATAGGAGTCGTACTGGACACTGACGCAAATCTCGATAAAGTTTGGGTAAGAGTAACCAAACTACTTAAAGACTATGATTATTTGTTACCGAAAGATCCCAATCCTGCCGGAACCGTTATCGATGGAGCCAAGCATCTCCCAAAAATCGGCGTCTGGTTTATGCCCGACAATAAAAACCCCGGTATGATAGAAGACTTCATTATAGACTCGGACATGTTCGACTTCAACTCGTTAACTTTAACATGTAAGTGCGTAGAGAACGCAGAAAAAGAAGGAATCACTACCTTTAAGGAAAACCAACGCAGCAAGGCGATCGTACATACTTTTCTTGCGTGGCAGGATAAACCAGGAGACGTTCTATCATGGCATATTCAAAAAAACAAGATCAAACCAAACTCGGAAAACGGAGAGGCTTTCAGAAATTGGTTAACACGGTTATTCATCGATGAGCCTTAGAAGAATGCCCGAAATATTTTCCGGCCGATGGGCTCGATGGACTGTCCGTTTTTACCTTAACCTTATTATCATCGGCACTTGTAATCGTGTCGGTTATTACGGCGGGCGTCAAGCTTATTCGACTTTAAGTAAAGGGAGCCAGGAGGGGGAAGTCTCCCCCTCGCTACGGCCGCAAAGGGCGCGTCCTCCGCTACCCCCTCTGCGGGGGGATACCCCCCGCAACGCCCCCCAAAGACTTACCGGGTGTAATATTTCGCCGCTTATCCCATATCATCTAAGTTTTAATAAGCTTATTGCAATCGGAACCACATCACTCACACAGGAGGTTTTAAAATACCCAAATGGCTAATAACCATAAAATGGCTAATGACTATAAACCGGATAACAATATCCCAAATGACAAAATACCGGCTCCTGTCGATATGAAAGAGAGATCGGAAATAGGCCCTTATATTTCCATGCTGGTTATGGCCCTCCTGCTCAGGCTGGTTATAGCGGCTTTCGTCAGGGGGTTCCCCGTCGATATATCCACCTTCCAGGCATGGGCGGCGATAGTGGCAGAGCGGGGATTTGCCAAATTCTTCTCCGGTGACATCTTTGCCGACTATCCGCCGGGGTACATTTACGTCCTCTACGTGATAGGGAAAATAAAAATGGCGCTGAACCTGGATTTCAACTCCACGTCATACCTGATTCTTATAAAGCTTCCCAGCATACTGGCCGATCTCATTACGGCCCACGTTCTTTACGGTATGGGCAAAAAACGCTTTTCGGCCGCCCACGCGCTCATATTCGCGGCCTTTTACGCCTTTAACCCGGCGGTCATAGTTAATTCCTCGGCCTGGGGGCAGGTGGATTCCTTCTTTACGCTCTTTGTCGTCTTAACGGTGTCCCTGCTCTACGGCGGCAGGATTGCCGCGGGCATGGCAGCCTTTACCCTGTCACTACTGATAAAACCCCAGGCGATGATATTCTCTCCCCTGCTCATCTACGCCGTATGGATGAAATATTCCTCCAAAGAAGCGCCTCTTGAAAAAGCGCCTTCCAAAGAAGAAGCTCCCACTGAGGCTGCAACCAAAGAAGCTGCAACCAAATGGGGTGTGGCCAAAGAGGTTTTAATAGGCGTGATGGTCTCATTGGCTATATTCGTGGCCGCGGTGATCCCCTTTGGTTACGACAAGGAACTCCTCTGGATCTTCAAACACTACCTGAAGACCATGTCCTCGTACCCTTACGCGTCGTTAAACGCCTTTAACCTCTTTGCCCTCACGGGCGGCAACTTCGTCGAAGAAAAGGCCTCGTTTTTCATCTTCCCTTACTACGTCTGGGGATGGGTATTCATAGCATCGGCGGTTGCGTTTGCCTCGTACCTTTTTTATAAAAAACGGGAGCGAAACCACCTCTTTTTCATAGCCATCTTTCTCATAACCGCAGTGTTTATGCTCGCCTCTCGTATGCACGAGCGATACCTGTTCCCCGCTCTGGCGCTCTCCCTGGCAACCTTTTTACGGTTCGGAGACAGGCGGCTCCTTTATTTCTTCATCGGAATATCCGTCACTTTTTTCGTCAACGAGGCCCAGGCACTCATTTATGGCATAAGGCAAATCTACTTCATTCCACACTTTGATCCCATCTTAGTGGTAGTGTCGTTGATTAACCTGGGCCTTTTCGCCTACCTGGTTAAGATAGGACTGGACCTCTTCGTTTACGACAGAGTATGCAAACCCGGTGAGGTTATGCCGTCAGGGAGCATTGCACCACCTCTTACCGCCGTTTCCACGGCACGGGCCGGTGTTCTGGGGCAAAAACTCTTTACGAAAAAGGACTATGTCATCGTGTCGGTACTAACCGCCGTTAACGCGGCTATTCTGATCTATAACCTGGGCTCCTTCAAGGCCCCGCAAACGTACTGGGAACCCGCTACGGAGGGCGAAGCGGTGTCCTTCGACTTCGGCAAGTCCGAAAACGTTGGCAGAATATGCCTCTTTGGAGGTATTGGCACCGGCTCTTACAGATTCGCTTACTCTGCCGACAAGAGCACGTGGACGGCAGTACCCGCTATCAACCACGGCGGCGTATTCAACTGGCAATGCCAGAAAACGGATTTTTGGGCCAGGTATGTACGGCTCACGGCCTCAGACCCCAAAACCGCCATACACGAAGTGGGCTTTGTTGCTTCCAACGGCACAAAACCAATAAAGATAGCGTCCGTTGAGGGCGTTTTCGTAAACCCGGAGGATCGTGGCAAAATCGAAAACCTTATCGACGAGCAGGGCACAATCCCCGCTATCCCTTCCTATAGCAATGGTACCTATTTCGACGAAATCTACCATGCCAGAACCGCCTACGAGCACCTCCACAAGATCTTCCCCTTTTACGAAAACACCCATCCCCCGCTGGGTAAGTATTTTATCGAACTAGGCATAGCGGTCTTTGGCATGAACCCCTTCGGGTGGCGCATCGCAGGCGTCCTGTTTGGAATAGCCCTCATACCCCTCATGTATGCCTTCGGCAAGCGGTTCTTTGGCTCCACGAGATACGCCTTTATCGCGACGTTTCTCATGTCTTTTGACTTCATGCGATTTGTCCAGTCGCGTATAGCTACCATAGACATTTACGCAGTTTTTTTCATCGTAGCCATGTACTATTTCATGTATGAGTACTACCAGAGAAGCTTTTACGAGGTTAAGTTCAGGGAGACCATGAAGCCCCTGGCCCTCTCCGGCTTATTCTTTGGCATAGGTGTTTCGACGAAGTGGATTTGCGTATACGCGGGTGCCGGGCTGGCGGTGATTTTTTTCGCGACCCTCTATTTTCGGTTCGTGGAATACTTGAAAGCCGGGCGGAGCGAGACAAAACCAAAGAATGAACCGAAGCCGAATATACACGAAAAATGGGGGAAAAAGAAGATACAAGAGTCGGATAAGAAACTGAAAATGGAGGAGATGGAGAGCATAGAGAAGACAGGAAAGGCAAAGAAGAGAGAAAAGGCAAGTAAAACCCCTTCGGGAACCGCCATGTTTCCGGAGCTTGCATTAAAGACACTATATGGCGCCGTGGTCTTTTTCGTAGTAGTGCCGGCTATCGTATATTGCCTGTCCTACCTGCCCTTATGGCTCGAAGAGGGCGGCAGGCCCTTCATGGACTACGTGGTGGCCTCTCAGGAGCACATGTACAATTATCACAAAAACCTCGTGGCCACACACCCTTTTTCGTCGAACTGGTACGAGTGGCCCGTCATCGCCAAACCTCTGTGGGCCTTCGGCGGACAGGGTTTCCTTCCCGACGGGGAGATCTCCAGTATAGTGACCATGGGCAACCCTGCGGTGTGGTGGCTGGGGCTGGCGGCTTTTTTCGCTTCTATCGTCTTTGGCGTAAAAAGTAAGGACAGGGGAATCTTCTTCATCGTAGCCGGAGCCATGGCACAGTATCTTCCATGGGTCGGCGTGCCGCGGCTCACGTTCATATACCACTATTTTGCCACGGTGCCGTTTCTCATCTTTTT
>JADFXJ010000108.1 GCA_015233615.1 Nitrospirota bacterium | reverse complement strand
TTTCCGAAAGTGTGCGTACGTCCACTTTAGGGCTCTTTTGTGAATCGATAACGAACAGGGGAATCGTCCACTTCAGGATATTGCTATGTAAGGCGCCCGCCTTTTGCTTCAGTTTTTCGATCATGACGCCGGAGTTCGGGTCTATTGCAGGAGTGTTAGAAACAGGCGTATTCCAGGGCGAGGTACCGGAAAAAGCCACAAAACCCGACGGTAAAGACATGCCGGTGTAACCACCGCCCTCCGCGTAAGCATCACTTACCAAAAAACACCGGAGAACTGCAAAAAGAATGAGCGTAAACCATAACCTTCCGTGAGCGGGCATGTATGTTTCCTCCTTTATATTTTACTTGCTCAAATATATTTTACTTGCTCGAATTTCCATCCACGCGTGAAAAATTCAACGCCACCTGGGAAAGGGCTATGGATATCCAAATGTACTTATGATGTTCCATGCTCAAAAACAATATGAATATAGACATAGCTAAAAAGGCAAGCATGTAAGAATTCACTATAGTAGCCTCCTCTTTGCGTCCGGAGGTTACCAGGTTCTTTTTCGCCTTGTAAAAGTTCAGAAAGGAAGTAACTGTAATACCCATGTATATGATAAGGCCCAGGACGCCACGGCCGACCAGTATCTCTATGTAAGTGTTGTGGGCGTCCCTGAAATAATCTTCGGTAATAGTGCCGGCAAGATCGACCGCATTCAGAGTCTGCGCGTATAGATCGTGAAACGTACCGGGGCCGTAGCCGAAGATTGGATTTTTCTTTATGGCATCCCCGGCAAGAACAAGGTACGAGTACCGTCTCTGCAAAGACTCGTCGGCGGTATCCGTAATAGACTTTTGCCTTGTCCAGTAGGAGGAGGGTACAAGCAACGCCATCGCGATAATAAAGGAAAAAAACGAAATCATAACAAACCCCAGGTGGATCGGCCTTAGCTTATACAAGTTCTGGGCTGCCGAGAAAATAAGCACTACCAATAACACTATACCGCCGGCGCGGGAGAACGTCAGAGTTATACCTACTACGTTTAACAATATAATCAGCATGAATAAAAGTTTCTTTTTGAATGTTTCAACTTTGAACATGTAATGAAACTGAAACAACAGAGGCAATCCAAAGGAAATAACGGCCGCGTTAAAATTCGGGTCGTAGGAGCCCCCCGTGGCACGCGTCATGTTCTCGCCTCTTATGTCCATGGACAGAACGGGAATGTCGAAGACGTAACCGACAATCGACAGAATCGCCGAAAGTGTGATGCTGGCCATAAGCACCCGGGGCAGTGTCTTGAAAAAGCTATCCCTGTCAACTAGTGCCAACGTCAGAAAGAAAAAAGCAAAAGTGGCAACCGTCTGTCTGATCTGATCGAATGAGGTAAGCCTGAAGTCGCTCAAAAACGTCGAAACGACACCGGCGATAAAATAAAATACAAACCATGGCCAGATGTTCGATTTCAAACGGTCTAAGCTTATTCTACCAAAGAGCATGTGAAGTGTGACTATCAGAAGAAGGACCCCCCCCAATATTTTGGAGAAGGACAGTGCCTTGCCGAGTAACTCCCTGTAAACGTCAAAAGGCACCATGAAAATTACCATGTAATATCCAATTCTGGGTGCGTTACCAAGAAGAAGCAGTAACAGAAACCCCAGGGTCGGCAAAACTGCATACATGTAATATGGCGTGGCCAGTAAAAACACCGTACTGCCGATTATCAGCGAAAACAAGAGCAACTGTACGGGGTGGCCTGCCAATGTACCGAGTTTCTCTTTAATCGCCTCCATGGCGACTATCCCCGCTTGCCCTTAATAAACGGGCTTCCCCTAAGTACCTGGGCTATCAGAGACAGACCGGCGACATGCCACCTGAGAAAAGTAAGGAAAAAAAACACAGGCGCCAGCGTGTGCAGTCTCTTTAAACCCGCCTTGGATACGGCTTTAGCCATAGATGGAAAAATCCACGCGCCGACTGCAACCAGGGTTGCGCTATAAGGCTGGCAGAGTGCACAATACAACGATACGGCAAAAAACAACAAGTGCCACAGACTCATCGCCGGACTCCTGAGAGTCCGCAGTGAAAACCCCCAGCGCCTGGCAAAAAGAAGGGTTGTACTCTGCCGCCAGTACTCTTTCTTTACGAATTCGACGAGATTCCTTTCACACCCCAAATGAATGAAGCTGAGGCCGGAGGACACCACCGCCCTGTACCCGCCTTTCAGCACCCTGAACGTTAGGTCCTTGTCCTCGTTCGTAGTAAGAGTTTCGTCAAACCCATCGACTTCGAAAAAAACGTCCCGGTTAACGAAAAAGTTTCTGCCGCTTATAAAATCTACGTTTTTCAGGCGATTACCCGTCGGGCTTGGCCACCAGTTCCTGGCTACCCAGCCGGCGTCGCCGGGAACGGCTAAAGAAAACGCAAAGGCACCCTTAAAACCCCCTTCGAAGTACTCCTTCGCTTCCCTGAGCCAATTGGCCGGTAAAAGCATATCCGCGTCGACAAAAACGAGCACGCTGCCCGTAGAGGCCCTCGCACCGGTGTTTCTCAGGAGCGAAATAGTCTTACGTTTGCCGGAGGTGTTTTCGATAACCCTTACGCCCGACTCCCTGGCTATGGCGCAGGTACCGTCGCCGGAGCCGTTATCCACTACGATTACCTCAAACCTGATATCGCCGCCACCGGCAGCCAGAACCGATTCGAGGCAACGTCCTATGTGGGCTTCCTCGTTAAAGGACGGTATTATAACCGAGAATGTATGGCCGCCCGTGCTATTCATGCCAACCTCCGGTCTATATTTTCATTACACATAATTATTAATTATACCATGATATTATCCGAGTTATCATGCGCGTTAAATAACGCTCTCTCTGATTAAGTATTTTCGTATCATGTACTTGTTTAAAGGAGACTCCGCCGTGTACATAACCACGTAGGTGAACTTCCCGGCACCCTTTCCGTTCGAATCTTTCTCATTGTATATATAGCCGTGGCAAAGACAGTATTTTTTCCTTAACTCAAACCCAAGCTTCCGTTTCTTTACCACTTCGATCTCAAAACTGAGATTGTCCCCGCTTATCCTGGAGTCACTGGTTATACAGAATGCCTGCTCGTTTATGTCTACAAGGTTGCATTTAATCGGTTGGGCGGTATCGTTGGCTTTATTTTTGACGTAGACTACGGCCCTCTTCGCGCGTATCCTCGAATAGATCCTCTTTTCGCTATAGAGGCCAAAGAGCTTGCTTTTGACAAGCTTCAGTAAGGCGACGGAGCCCTTCTGCACAACCCTCGTTACCACTACGATAATGGTGAGACCCACCATCAATAAATCGGTTACGACGTTTTGGTATTTTTTAAGGAACTTGTTATCGATTAACGTGCGAATTTCTTTGTCAGCGCTGTGGGGAGTGAACAACTGGGAATAACCGACGAGGCCCGGTTTGACTATAAAACGCTTGTCATAGTTAGGAATGCCCTTACACATGGTTTCGTAAATAAGCGGTCTCTCCGGCCTGGGGCCAAAAAAATTCATATCCCCCTTCAGTATGTTCAGAAGCTGCGGCAACTCGTCAAGCCTCGTGTCCCTCAAAAACCTACCCAGTTTTGTTTCCAACCTATACTTTGGGTCCATCAGACGGGCACCAATTTTGTTCTCGGCATCCTCCACGAGAGTTCTGAACTTGTACATGGTGAAGAGCACCTTGTCCTTTCCAAGACGCGTACCCCTGTAGTAGATACTACCCCTATCCTGCAACTTTATAGCCATGGCGATTACAACAAACACGGGAGCCGACAACACTATCAAAACCAGGGCCATTACAACGTTAAAAACCCTGTTCAGAGTATCGTTAAAGGATACATATCCACCACGATTGAACTTATCCGGTATTTCGGCAATGTTCACGCTAATATTCCCCCTCACAATACCGCCTCGCGGGACAACGGCATCTGACGTTTATTGGCCATAATACATCCTGAATAATCCACCGGCCATAAGCGTTACCACTGGTGCCCGCTTCACAGATGAAACGAGCCGTATTGACAAGCAACGGTTAAATAAGCTTTGCATCATAAATCTCCTCGATAAAAAATCTACTCTATACTTTAATTCTAGTTACTCTTAATATTTAAATCAAGAAAATTTATGTTAACGAATTCTGATGGTTTTGAAAATTTTGCTTTTCAGACTAATGCGCATTAATATCGAATTAAGGTGGGCTCACAGTTATAAAATTTCGTAGCTATCTTTAAACTCCTCCGATCCGTATAGTTCTTTATCCTCGATTTCCTCTGCTATTTCTAAATCATCGAGAACCAAATGTTCCATTTTTCGTTTAACTAAAGCCAACATCTCTCCTTTAATATCGTCGCCGCTCCAAAAACCTGCCGGAAGCTTTATAAATGCGCCGCCTTCGGCGACACCTATAGTCGATGTTTTTACGCCGCTGCTTTGACCGAACCGCTCTCTTAAAAAGTCCTGGAAAGACAGTGACGGATCCATGCACCTGGCTGAAACTCTCACGCTGGAGTTGTCCACGATACCCCACGTCACTGCTACCTGTATATCGGGCATTCGTATAAGATTGTCGGCAATGATAGATAACTGGTCAGATTCTTTTGACGATATAAAGCCGATGTTTGTAACCAGCCTCGATTCTTTTATTTTCCAGTTATTGATAGCGTCTTTAAAGTGTTCGAAATACCGTTGGGGAAGGGGATAACTGTGTAGTTGGCGAAAGATATCCTTATCTGCATATTCCAAAAGTTTGGAATATGCCGTAACGTCACGTGCCGTGGCATTTATGAGCATCTTCGTATCGTTGAAAATAGCAAGTGCACCAAGTGTGGCTTCCATGCTGTTTATAAGAAAATCGATGTTTAGCGCAAAGGCAAGCTCTGCAAGCATCGTGGCGGCAGCCCCAACCCTGTCGATCCAAACAAAACCATTTTCATCATATTTTTCTTTAAGTCTGATGTCAACGTCATGATGGTCGATTATAATGGCAGGCTCTATCACTCGCCCCTGAAGACGCGAATCGTTTATCTGTGACGAGTCTACTATCGCACAGGATTTTACCTCCTTTGGCATTTCTTTGATTGGTAACATGATAGAGCTAAGATCGTAAAAAGTATAAATCGTACGGTTTTGAGGGTGCCCAAAATACCCGCAGTAATAAATATCTACGTTTACACCTGATCTTAAGGCTATATAACGTAAAAGTAGTGCCGAGCCGATGGCATCGGGGTCTACCTGAGTTATAACTATCGGTAACGATTTAAAGCCGGCTAATGCGCTTTTGAATTTTTCAATTTTTTCCGTCATGGTGTCCTCGTTTTATTTTGCCGGGAGTAAATTCAAATTATTGCAATAAATTTGCAACAATTTGATCATATTTAATAATCAACCCTTAAATCAGGTTGTCCATGTATACTTTTATATTTTAACATATTTATACCTGTTAGCTCAAGCAGAAAATATCTTTGTTCGTCGCATTTGCCGTGAATATGTATATATATTTCATTGAACATAACGTCCAAAATAAACCCATGGCCTCGTTAAATAGCCATTCAAAGGGAATATTGCACAATAGAAAGAAATATTGATTGACACTTGACTAAGTAAATATTATATAATATCTATGGAACATGGAGGCTAATCATTGATGGTGGCCGGTCATTAAAATAAATTATATTATTATGAATATTTGGTTACAGCACCGTAACCATATTCGGTAACAAGGGAGGTTAAACATGCCATATCCAGCACCTGTTATAATTGTTCCCGGCATTACGGCAACGGAACTTCGTGACGAGTACATTTTACCACCCGATACTGTTTGGTCCGCAGCGTTGCATAAGGATTATACCCGGATAGCTCTTCATCCGGACAATCTACGTTATGATGCCGTTGAACCGGCGCGCATAATGCCCGATCACATCTTTGAAATTGCGTACAAAGAGCTAATGAACGAGCTGCGTTACAACCTTAAAGAGAAAGCAGACGAGCCGGTGCCGGTCTTTTTGTTCGCTTACGACTGGCGTCAGCCCCTTGAATTAATCGAAAAACAGCTTGGTTTGTATGTAGATGAAGTTATCGAGCGTACCAAGCTCCTCAAACACTACTATAACGATGGATACGCAAATAATCCCAAGGTTAACCTGCTTGCACACTCCATGGGTGGTTTAATTGTTACGGGTTATCTCCAGCGCATGGGAAAGACGTCACGAGTCGCAAAGGTTGCCACACTGGCAACGCCGTTTCAGGGTTCTTTCGAAGCGATAGTAAAAATATCAACGGGTACTTCAAGCCTGGGAGGCGATGCCCCTTCATCCAGGGAAAGAGAATTTGTACGGTTGTGTCCGTCCGTCTATCAACTCCTTCCTTCCTGTGACGGTATAAATGTAGCGCCCGGCTCCGGATTACCTGCCGATATCTTCAATCCCGGGATATGGCAACCTAGTATACTGCAGACTTTGAAAGAATATTGCCGGCTTCATACAGTACATCCGAATGACGCCGGGGAACAAGCAAAAACATTGTTTGATAATTTGTTAAGTACAGCCAAAAATCATCGGGATCGAATAAATAGCTTTAAGCTGGAACAGGCCGATCTCACTACAAACGATTGGCTGTGTGTCGTGGGTGTCGATTCGGAAACGCGTGTACGTGTAAATGTTAAAAAAACCGGAAATGATCCGGATTTTGACTTTAGCTCCAAAGACATGGAAAACAAGTGGGGCGATGGTGCAACACCCAAAGCTCGTTGTTTGACAGGCGACGGCACGGTTCCCTTCGATGGAGCAATCCCAACTTTTCTTGGACTCGATAACATTGTTTGCGTGACTGACGATGATTTCGGATACTGGGAAGTGCAGGACAGGCTTTTAGCAAAAGTATCCGGTTTTCACGGCATTCTACCCAATATGGATATGCTTCACAGGCTCATTGTCCGTCATTTTACGGGTCGGGATGATACGCGGGACAGTACGTGGGGTAGACGCGCACCCGGAGTCGCCCAGACCAAATGGCATCCCCCTCTGCCACTTAAAGATAAGACATGATATTTCCATAAGATTCATTCAGCAGGTAATGGGGCCGGGGGTAATGAGCGCCCCCCCATTATCTGTACTGACCTAAATATGGTCTGACAGTACCCAATATCTCCGTCCCCTTACGGTAATGGCCTTTAAATATCCCTATGGATTATCTCTATGAACTGGACGTACTTTCTTGCCGCCTCGGCCACTTTCTCCGTAATGGCCGGGGCCCTGTGCTTTCCGCCGGTACATCCTATGCCTATGGTAAAACTTGTTTTCCCCTCTTTCATGTAAAGGGGCAGGAGAAAATCGAGGAGATCTTTGATTTTTACCAGGAATTTGTTTGTCATGTCATTGCCGAAGATAAAGTCTTTTACCGGCCCGTCCAGCCCCGTCATGGGCCTCAACCCTTCCACGAAATGAGGGTTGGGAAGAAACCTAACGTCCAGAAGCATGTCCAGATGCTGTGGAATGCCGTATTTAAAGCCAAAGGACATGAGAGTCAACTTCATGGATGCCGTTGTTGTGTCTCCAAACTGGGTTGCCACGTGCTGACGCAACTGGTGGGGCGAAAAGTTTGTCGTGTCTATTATGAGATCGGCCTCCCCTCTGATTGGTTTCAAAAGTCCCTCTTCCATAGCTATAGCCCGGTAGATATCGCCGCCTGTCCTGTGTGAAAGCGGGTGAGGCCGGCGCGTCTCTTTATATCGCCTGACGATTATGTCCGTTTCCGCCTCTAAAAACAGCACGGTTACGTTATACGTCCGGCGAAGCTTCAAAATCAGCTTGTCTATGTCCCTCAGAAACTCATTTTCACGAATGTCGTTGCCTATTGCAATTTTGTCTGCGCCGGTGCTGGAAAAGGTAAGCCTTATGACCTCCTCTATCAAGGTTGCCGGCAGGTTGTCGACACAGTAATAACCGTTGTCTTCCAGTGTCCTCAGAGTTACGGTTTTGCCCGCTCCGGAGAGACCGGATACTATAATTACCCGGGCTTCATTACTCATTTTATTTTCTCATTTCATCTACTTTAATTTACTTATTTCACCGGTTCGATAAGACCAAAATTTCCATCTTTCCTTATGTAGATCACGTTTATGTCACCGGTTTTCGTGTTCGTAAAGACGTAAAAGTCCTTACCGAGAAGTTCAAGTTGCATGGCCGCCTCCTCGGGGTTCATGGGCTTCATCTCGAATTTCTCTTCCTTTATTATCCTCTCGTGCTCCTCGGCAAGTACGACGTGGTCTTCGATGACCTCTTTCGATACACTCTTGCGTTTGGAGGAGAGCTTTTCTTTATGTTTCACTATCTGCCTGTCGAGTTTTTCGATAACTTCGTCGATGGAAGCGTACATCTCACCGGTGATGGACTCAGCCTGTATGACCATACCGTTGGCCTGAATAAGTACCTCCGCCTTGTGCCGGTACTTCTCTACTATGAGGGTAACGTTGCATTCCACGGCGGTGCCGGGGTCTTTAGCGAGTAATTTGTCGAATTTTTTAATCTTGTTTTCCGCGTAATCTCTGATTGCCTCCGTCATGTCGAAGTTTCTGCCGCTAACGGTTATGTTCATGTTTCCTCCTAAAAGTCGTATTGTATTGAATTCTATTTATTAACTCCTGAATAGGTTTAATCTTATGATCTCCTCTTCGTGTGAGAAGGTATTTTAAGCTCTTCTCTGTACTTGGCAAGGGTTCTCCTCGCTATCCTGATGTTCTTACGGTTAAGGATTTCCACTATTTTCTTGTCGGTCATCGGGTTACTTCTGTCCTCTTCGGAGACGATCTTTCTTATGAGATCTTTAACGGTAGTGGAGGAGATGTCCCCGTTGTCCGATTGGATCGAGCTGGAGAAGAAGAACCTGAAGGGGAAGAGTCCGTGGCTGCATGACAGGTACTTGTTGGACGTGACCCGGCTGATGTTGCTTTCGTGCATGCTGATGTCGTCGGCCACAAGTTTAAGGTTCAGCGGCCTTAGATACTGCATCCCGTTATCGAAAAACTCACGCTGTTGCCTTAACAGACTTTCGGTCACGCGATATATTGTCTTGTTTCTCTCGTCGAGGCTTTTGATAAGCCACATGGCCGACTTATACTTTTCCAGCAGGAACAGCCTTTCCTCTTTATCCAGCATTTTCTTGTTCTGCAGTATCTCCCTGTAGGCACTGCTAATCCTTATGCGCGGTATATTGTCGTCGTTGAGCATTATACGATATTCGTCGTCCACTTTTTCTACGAACACGTCCGGCACTACGTACGTAACTTGTGTATTGGAGTAAATTCTGCCGGGTTTCGGCTCGAGGCTTTCGATTATCTTAACCGCGGCTTGCACTTCTTCCACCGTCACGTGGTGGGTTTTTGCAATGGCCGGATATTTCCTTTTTTCGAGGTCGCCTAGACTTAAACTTATTATTTTTTCGACAAGCGAGCCTGCAAGGCCCAGTACCTTTATTTGCAGAAGAAGGCACTCCTGGATGTCCCTTGCGCAAACGCCCGGCGGGTCGAAAGACTGCACCAGGGCTATAGTCCGTTCTACTACCTCTACCTCTACACCCAGGGACACGGCCATCTCCTTAGAGGTTGCCCGCAGGTAACCGTTTTCGTCTAAGTTACCAATGATCATCTCCGCTACTACTCTGTGTTCGGGGGAGGCGTTAGAGAGCCCGAGCTGCCACTCCAGGTAGTCGGTAAGGTCCGTGCCGGAGGTAAGGAAAGTCTCAAACCCGGGTTTTTCAACGAGACCGGAGGTGAAATATCCCAGGTCACGTCCGTCACTTCCCCTCTCCTCGAAGTACTCGTCCACACTAAAAGTAGTGAGCGTTTCGAGCGGGTACTCGGTATCTCCGTTTTCTGTCTTCTCCTGATTCTCCCGTCCATCGTCTGCCGCCTGTGTTTCTCCGGCAGACAACTCCTCGGCTTCTTCTTCGAGGAAGGGATTTTCGATTATCTCCTGGTTTATGGCCTGAGAAAGCTCAAGCTGAGGAAGCTGCAAAAGCTTTATGGCCTGCTGCAATTGAGGCGTAAGTACCAGCTTCTGAGCAAGCCTTGCTTCTAATCTCGTTTCAAGAGCCATTATAACGCGAACTCCTCATAACTCCAATCCTCATAACGTGAACTCTTCATAACTCGAATCTTCACAACTTGAATCCTCATAACGTGAACTCCTCGCCTAAGTAAGCTTTTTTTACGGTATCGTTGTTAATTATCTTGTCGGGCGGGCCCTCCTCCAAAACTTTGCCATGGCTGATTATGTACGCCCTGTCGGTTATGGAAAGAGTGTCCCTGACGTTATGATCCGTAATCAAAACCCCAATCCCCTTGTCTTTCAGATACAATAACGTCTTCTTTAATTCTATTATAGCTATTGGATCGATGCCTGTAAAAGGTTCGTCGAAAAGTATGAATACCGGATCGGTAGCTATGGCCCGCGCTATCTCTGTCCTTCTCCTCTCGCCGCCTGACAGGTTGTACCCATAACTTCCGGCTATGTGGCTAATCCCGAATTCTTCCATTATCTTTTTGGACGACTTTGCCAGGTCCTCACCGCTTTTGCCTTTTATCTCGAAGACCGCGTCGATATTCTGCTTAACCGTCAGCTTCCTGAATATGGAAGACTCCTGGGGAAGATAGGTTATCCCTTCCCTCGCCCTTAAGTACATCGGCTTACTACCTATATCCTTACCGTCGAGCACGATAGAACCTCCATCCTGGCTTATCATGCCCGTTATCATGTGGAAGGTGGTCGTCTTGCCGGCACCGTTTGGCCCAAGAAGCCCCACTATCTCACCTGTACTTATAGTAAGGCTAAGGTTCTCTACGACCACCTTTTTCGAGTATTTCTTTCTTAACCCGTTGCAGGTAATCGTCCTCATTTTTCCTTATTGTTCCTTTCCGGCGTGGAATTGTCCGAGTCCTTGTCCTGCATCTCCACGCGGCTGTTTTCCACCACGGATCTGTCATCTTTCATGTAGTAAGTCATTTTGGTACCGGTAATATGGTTTTTGTCGTCTTGCGCCTGCGGGTTACCGGTAAAGATCACCTTTTCCTCATCCCCGAAGTAAGTTGCCCTGTCAGAGGTTATGACGTTTTTGCCGTTTATGAGTTTAACGTTGCCGGTGGCCTCTATACGGTCGATCTGAGTCTGGCTGTCCGACGGACTCCGTGGGCCTTCCCGGTCTTGTTGCCGATCATCTTTTGGGGAAACTTTTGGGGCATTTTTTAGGGAAGCTTTCTGATTCCGGCCGTCTTTTTTGGTATTACTGTAATAAACTACCATTGTGTCTGCGAAAAACGTGGTCTCTCCCTTCACGGCCTTCACGGCTCCGGTAAAAACGGCCGTTTTCTTCTTATTGTCGGCATTGAGCGTCTTGCTCGTTATTATGAGAGGAGGTTTTTTGTCCCCCCCGCTACCTTTAAACAGCTTAAGAGACGATCCCCCTTCTTTGTCCGATTCGGCATACAGCAACGTGTAAGAAAGCAGCGACGTGCAAGAAAACACCATTATAGCAACCACGGTTGTAGTAAACCGGGCTCTGGTAAATACGGGCACTTTTACGATTCCTTTAATTGAAAATGACTTTGACGTTGCCATTGAGGTTAACCTCTTCACCCTTGTGTGAAACCATCGTGTCCGCACTTAGCGTCATGTCCCTGCCCCTCAGGTATACTCCCTTGCCGCCGTAGAGTGTCTCGCTCTTAGAATTCCACACTATGTCTTTCGATCTGATCTCATAATCCCCGTTTGAGGCCGTGATTTCGCCTTTTACGTCTATCTCCCCGGCTTTTACGTCGTAATAGGCATACGGAGCTTTCACGGAAATTTTCTTGTCAGGCACGGTTAGTACGATGTCCTTCAATCGTGCCATAGTGCCGTTTTCGTACAAAAATATTTTACCGACGTCCGCTACCCACTTATCGGAGCTATCGACGCTGTGCACTATCCTGGCCCTTTGCATGTAAGAATCACTGGAGTGTACGGTAACCCTGACGGGACCGGCCAGCTCCATCTTTGTTACTATCGCTAACAACACGGCTATAACGAATACCATCGATAGTGCCATTACCCTGCTCATAATCAATTCTATCAGAAACGGTAATTATTTTCAAATATCGTACCAGAAATATTTTAAGGCAAAAAGTTTTTATAAAATGTTAATATTTATTTATAAATATTTTCGTAATTTTCGAAAATATTTTGTAAACACTATTGATTTGTTAAGGAGTGCACGTTATGGAGATCAAAATAACCTTCCCGGGAGGCAAACGGGTAACTGCCGAGTTTTCAGGCAGCGGCGAAACGGATGGAATGAAAGTGGAAACCGATCAGCCCGTAAAATACGGTGGCGACGGTTCGGCACCGGAGCCATTCAAGATTTTTCTGGCCTCGATAGGTACCTGTGCCGGTATATTCATTCTTGGCTTCTGCCAGAAAAACGGTATACCTACGGATAATATATCCCTCGTGCAGAGACACGAGTACGAGTCCGAAGGTCCGGGCAAGTCCCGCTTATCCAGGCTGGTAATAGACATCGTCGTGCCTAAGGACTTCCCCGCGAAGTACCACGACGCTTTAATCCGCGTGGCAGACCAGTGTGCCGTAAAAAAGGCCATCATGTCTCCTCCGGAATTCCTGATAAACATGGTGGTAGCCGCCTGAAGGCTGAAATACAGGCTAAAGTAAAATCGACGTTTAATATTCATTGCCGCGAAGCTTGTCCCTGGCCACATCAGAGCTTGTCCCCGGCTTGAACGGGGAGAGCGGCAGTCCACTTTCTTTAAGGAGCTTGAATACTATGGGTGTGCTTAATGCCATAGGCAATACAACGATGGTGCTTCTGGAAAACCTGAATCCAAATCCTAAAACGAGACTCTATGCCAAACTCGAAGGAAACAACCCGGGTGGCTCCGTCAAAGACAGAATAGCCCATTACATGATAAAAGACGCCGAGAACTCCGGCGCACTGAAAAAACACCACGTCATACTCGAACCTACAAGCGGTAACACGGGTATCGGCCTGGCCATGGTAGGTGCCACGAAGGGCTACCGGGTAAGGCTTGTCATGCCCATGTGTGTGAGTATGGAAAGGCGTATGACCCTCGAGGCCTTCGGTGCCGAGCTGATACTCAGTCCCGGCGAGGAGGGCACGGACGGGGCCATAAGGCTGGCACATAAGATTTATGAAGAAAACCGGGACGAGTACTATATGCCGGACCAGTTCAATAACCAGTCGAATATAAAGGCCCACTACGAGACTACCGGAGTCGAAGTTTACGAGCAAACCAGGGGAGAAGTAAGCTTATTCGTCGCCGGCATGGGCACAACCGGCACGCTCATGGGCACGAGCAAGCGGTTAAAGGAATATGACGCATCCATCGGGATATTAGGCGTCGAACCACTTTTGGGCCATAAAATCCAGGGCCTCAAAAACATGTCCGAGTCTATCGTGCCCGGCATATTCGACCCGTCACGGCTCGACGACAAAAGAAACGTAAAAGACGACGACGCCTACGACTGCGCCCGCCGGCTGGCCCTCAGTGAGGGGCTCTTCGTAGGAATGAGCAGCGGTGCCGCCATGTACGTGGCCATGGAAAAAGCGAAAGAAATGAAAGACGGCACGATAGTCGTGATCCTTCCCGACAGGGGCGACAGGTACCTGAGCACCACCCTCTTTAAGTCCGTCTGCGCCCAGTGCCCTCCCTAAAAGCACCGCACCGATGATACCAATCGGCTTGCCGTAAGGGCTCGTTCAGAAATAAGTGAGTCGGATGGCGAGGGATTTTTGTCCGATCCGCAAGGAGCGTAAAGGTCTCGTGTACTGGATGTACATGAGCCTTTACGCAACGCAGGGGGCGGGCAAAAAGACAAGCCAATTGGTTTATTTATTTCTGAACGCGCCCTAAGTATTAAATCGGATACGTTAGACGAAATTTTGCCAAAGTTGCTATCGG
>JADFXJ010000207.1 GCA_015233615.1 Nitrospirota bacterium | reverse complement strand
TATTCGACGACCTGTATGCCGGAATGGTGCAGGCGGGGGAGACCGGCGGTATTTTGGATATGGTGCTGCAGAGACTGGCCGATTACATGGAAAAGTCGATGCGCCTCGTGAAGAAAGTTAAGGGTGCTATGACGTACCCCATAGTCATAATAACTATAGCCGTAATATGTATCGGTGTAATAATGGTGTTCGTCGTGCCGACGTTTGCCAAGATGTTTGCCCAGCTTGGCGGGACGCTTCCAGCTCCTACGAGGGTAATAATAGCTCTTAGCCATTTCATTGCAGGCTGGGGCGGTGCGATTTTAGTGTTTGCGATAGTTTGTATAGTCATGATAATAAAGCAGGTCAGGCGAACGGAAAAGGGAAGGCTTTACATAGACCAGATAATGTTGAAACTGCCGGTTTTTGGTATTCTGATAAAGAAAGTTGCGGTCGCAAAGTTTACACGTACTTTAGGCACACTTATAGCCAGCGGGGTACCCATAATAGAGAGTCTCGACAATACTGCAAAGACGGCGGGTAATAAGGTGGTAGAAAAGACTATAGCCAACATCAAGGCTGCGGTTATAGAGGGGCAGCCCCTGGCGGAACCACTGTCTAAGGCTACGGTTTTTCCTCCCATGGTTACGAGCATGGTTGCCATAGGAGAGGCCACCGGCAACCTGGACTCGATGCTGTCTAAAATAGCCGATTTCTACGACGATGAGGTAGATGACGCCGTGGCTAATCTCACGGCTGCCATGGAGCCGCTAATGATTGTATTTCTTGGCGGCACAGTAGGTTTTACGGTTGTGGCAATGTATCTGCCAATATTCAAGATGATAACTCTTATAAAATAACGTGTCATATTACGATATTTTTTTCTTTCCGGTGACGTTGTAATAAATTGCATCCCGATATAAAGAAAATAAAAGCATTGATCTTATACAGGGTCTGTATAACGTATCTGTTGCTGTTCTCTTTTTTTATTTACGGCACTAGTTACACGCTATTAATCCACACGACTCTCCTGTCATATTTCGCGGCGTTTATTTTTTTACTGACGATAGTTTACCTTGTTACGCTTCAGAGGCTCCGCTCCGGATACTTCGTCTTTGCGTACGTGCAGGTGATGCTGGACATTTATCTGATAATATTTTTTATTCTAGCCACCGGTGGTATAGAGAGTTGGTTTTCGTTCCTTCTTCTTGTCCACGTCATAGGCTCCGGGATAACCCTTGGGAGGAAGCCGATGATGACAATAGCAGTACTTAGCAGCATTTCTTACGGCATCGTGATAGTACTACAATTTTACGCGATAATACCGGTTTATTACAGCATAGGCCTGACGAGCGAGCATTTTTTTTTCAACATATTTACTAACATGACGGCCATGTTCCTGGTAGCTTACCTGGGCCGCCATCTGCTTCTGAGCCTTGAGCGTACGTCGATAACCTTGAGAAAGACCGAAAGCGATTTCAGGGATCTATACGCCTTTCATAGAGACGTTATAGAAAATATCCCGGTTGGCCTGCTATACACGGATACAAAGGGGGGTATAGTACTCTTTAACCGCTCAGCGGAAATTATAACCGGAATAGCGCAGGAAGCGGCCAAGGAAAAGAAGCTCCCGGACTTGTTCGACTTCATTCCTTTGCCAATAGAAAAAGGCTCGTTCAAGGGGACTATACTGGATGGGTGTAACGAAAAGATCGTCGAGGCAAGCATATCCGAGCATAGAAACGAATTTGACGTCGTCAGGGGATTCGTCATAATTTTCGAAGATCTAACGAGGATAACGGAGATGGAAGTGGAAATGAAGGAAAAGGAAAAGATGGCTGCAATCGGAGAGTTATCGGCAAACATAGCCCACGAGATAAGAAACCCGCTGGCGGCATTGCGCTCCTCCGTGGAGATGCTGAAGGAGGCGACGCTGCCACAGGAGCAAAGAGGCCGAATCATGGAGATTGCGATTGTCGAGATGGACAGGCTGAATAAGATTATCACCGACTTTCTGATCTACTCCAACCCACGGCTCCCCGATATTAAAAGAATATCGGCTACCAGAGTATTAAAGGATACACTGTATATGCTTCGCAACATAGTATCGAACAATAACGGCGACGTAAACATCGTGGAGGACTTCGAAGGTGACATTTACGTTAAAGCGGACGAAAATCAGGTAAAGCAGGTCTTCTGGAATCTTGGCCTGAATGCCCTTCAATCTCTTTCGGGTACCGGACAGATAAGTGTTAGTGTCAAACAAACCAGGGAATTTGTTAAAATATACGTCAAAGACTCGGGACGTGGCATAGAACCCGAGAATATGGAAAAGATATTTTACCCATTCTTTAGTACAAAAAAAGGGGGGGCCGGCCTGGGATTGGCAATGGTGTACAGGATTATTCACGAGCACTCTGGTAAAATCAGTGTGTCCAGTACTGTGGGGAAAGGCACTACTTTCGAAATTTCGTTACTGAACGGATGAGATAATCCATGAGGGAAATAGTATGGCAAGCAGTATGATTACCGGAAAGATACTAATCGTAGAAGATGAAAAGAGTATGAACGATATACTTAAAATACTCCTCGAAGGTGAGGGGTACTATGTGTCTTGTGCCAACGACGGTACCGAAGGGCTTGAGTTCATAAGAAAAGACATTTTTGACGTAGTAATTACAGACGTCAGGATGCCCGGAGTGGATGGATTTTACATCTTAAGGGAAGTAAAGGACATGTCACCGGAAACGATTGTGATAATGATAACCGCCTTCGGTACGGAGGAGGACGGCGTAGACGCGATGAAAAACGGCGCCTACGATTACGTAAATAAGCCATTCAAGATAGACGAGATCAGGCTAATCGTAAAAAACGCACTCGAAAGGCGGTATCTCAGCCGGGAGATAAAAACCCTCCGTGATCAGGTTGTAAAGACATACCGGATGGACAACATCGTGGGTAAGAGCAAGAACATGGTGGAACTCCTGGTGAGTATTACAAAAGTTGCGGATAGTGATTCCAACGTACTTATCTTTGGAGAGAGCGGTTGCGGTAAGGAACTAATTGCCCACGCTATATACGATCTCAGTAAACGTGCGGACAAGGACTTCATCCCTATAAACTGTGCGGCACTCCCCGAGGGCTTGCTCGAAAGCGAGCTTTTTGGCTACATGAAAGGCTCCTTCACGGGGGCTTCCGGCAACAAGGAGGGACTGTTCGAGGTAGCCAATGGCGGTACGATCTTCCTTGACGAAATCGGTGACATGCCTCCAAATCTCCAGGCAAAGCTTCTTCGCGTTTTGGAAGACGGCACATTCAGACGTATAGGCGGTACCAGGGACATAAAAGTGGACGTTAGGGTAATATCGGCTACAA
>JADFXJ010000107.1:2322-14017 GCA_015233615.1 Nitrospirota bacterium | reverse complement strand
GGCGAGGTTGTCGTATGGTTTTTAAACGGTACTACCCGAATAAGTTCCGGTTCTGTCTCCCCATCGGTTAGCTCTGGTTGGCAGATAAAATAAGCGTGAAACTTCGATGGCGACGGCAAGAACGGTATCTTATTGTGGGCCCATAGCGCCGGCACCTCAGTGCTATCGCTTATGAACTGCGCCATTACAAAATGCGGTAATGGCGTCGAATACCATCTCCCCAACTACATCTATAATAAACCACGATAAGTCTCCCCCTGGTATCCAATCTTGAAGACTTGGCGGCATCAAATATGTAAATATGTCTGTTCCCTGTTGCATTCCCGAAAATTATACCCCATCTTTGCTCGACACCTCCTATCAGAATGTGCTATATTCTACATATACAGCCCAAACATGGAGTGCAATTGATTCATGCAACAGGTTCTATTACTAAAGAAAAAGGTTGCCGGGGCAGCATCGTGTGTAAAGGGGTTTGGTAATGAGGAGAAATAAATTGAGAACAGCAGAAGGTGGAATGTATTTACAATAGCCCGACGTGCTTAAGCGCTTTTTGGGATAATGTGGGATAATTGGGACGGATTTATTTATTGACGTTATTAGAAATAAATCTGTCTCCTTTATCACTACAATAACGGCTTCCTCCTTTTATTGAAAATTGTGACACCTCTCGCAATTATGTTATAATCAAGTATGAAAAGCTTATTGATACTGATGTCGTTGATGTTTTGTATATCAACCGTTGCCGCAGCAGCAGATGCGTCATTTACGCAGTCGGATAGAGACCGCATGATCAGGCTCGAAACCAAAGTTGACGACGGGTTAAAGGCAACAAACCGGCGGATTGACGACCTGAAATCTGAGATGAATGGCCTGAAGTCTGATATGAAGTCTGAGATGAAAAGCCTGAAGTCTGAGATAACGACTTTCATGTTCTGGGGCTTTGGGATACTTTTTAGCGGTATGTGGATTTTAATGGGGTTTATATTATGGGATAGACGAACAACACTGGCACCCGTAGCTAAGACCACAAGAGAACTCGAAACGCGAACGGAAAGACTTGAACTCGCAATTAAGGAAATGCCGAAAAAGATCCGGAATTGAAAGAGGTTTTAAGACACGCCGGATTGCGGTAGCCATACAACGGCTAGGATAAACCCTGCTAAGTGGATGGCTATAAAAGAAAAACACCAGATTGCAGACTGGCCGGAGTGACGGCAGGGGCAAAGAGATAATGGGGACGGATTTGTTTATTGGCATTATTAAAAATAATTCTGTCCCCTTTATCTTCAGGATATCTCTGGAACAACGCCTCATGGGACAGGCTGCTCAAGACTGCCTACTACCGGGAATACGAGGAACAACTTGGGGCCGCCCGCCCTACCGAGGTCATCATAATAGACGGATTGAACCCCCAACTGGTGACAACGATGAAATTCAGCGACTACGCTTACAGGGAAATACCGGATATGTGGTTCCAAAAGGACTTTTTGCCGCGCTTTACGGCGGGTGCCGGTTCCAACGCTAGTGATTGAATGTGATAATCGGATGTCTATGCAATATCATTAACCCATCCGCCGGAGTCCGCTTCAACCCCGCTCTTGAAAAATAAAGTTTGGGCATTATCTATAGTTAAATGGTAAAATATGTTACTATGCGGCTGGAAGAAACAGACTGCGAGTTTATGGAGTTAATCAAACAGCGTGGAAGGCTATATCTTTTCCAGTCATTCTCGTGATATGCTCAGGGAACGGAACATACCTGAGGAATGGGTATGGCAAACAATAAACGACTATGAATGGCAAGACATGGGTGCAGACAACAACGCTCATTATTTTATGAGCATTCCGCAGCGTGGCGGTCGATTTCTGCACGTTGTTGTGAACCCCGGTGTTATGCCGAAAAAAGTTGTAACGGTTTTCTTTGATCGTGCGGCAAGAAGGAGGAAAAGATGAGGTTAAAAGTAGACAAGGAAAATGACGTCCTTTATTTCCGCCTCGATGAAGCTGCAATAGTGGAGTCGGAAGAAGTAGAGCCGGGAGTTATCCTGGACTTTAATCCCGACGGTAAGGTTGTCGGAATCGAGATATTGCAACTGAGTAAAAGAATACCTCCGGACCAGCTTAAAATTCTACAGTATGAGATGGTATAGTTGAGGGGTAAGCGTTTAGAAAACCCCATCTTCACAGGAAGATAAGAAGATGTCATAATGGGCCTAAAAAGGAGGTTCATCATGACGAACAAAGCAAAGAAGCAATCAAGAGCCGAGGCCCTTCAATTATGGAAGGGACATATCGAGGCATGGCAAACAAGTGGACTTACGTAATCCCAATACTGTCGTCAACATGCACTGAATCCGTGAGCGGGATAGTGCATGTTGGTTGTTGGGCGCATGCGCGACGGAAGTTTGTGGAGGTCATAGAGGCACAGCCTAAAAATAAGAGGCGAGCGCGGCCCTATACAGTCTGATAGAAACGGCCAGGGCGAACAAACTGGAGCCCTATCAATATCTGCGGTATATCTTTGAAAAGTTGCCATATGCCCAAAACGAAGATGATTACAAAAGCCTGTTGCCGCAATATATCGACAGGGAGATTTTTACCGTAAAAACAATAGGTGGGGTTATCTAAACGCTTACAAAGATGAGGAGGGGAAAGCCTTCCCCTCGCTTCGGCCGCAAAGGACGCGTCCTTACGCTACCCCTTCTTGTGGGTGCCCGGGAGCCACTGGTACCCACCCCGCAAAGCCCCCCCGGGAAATGCCAATCGCTGATTAAATATTACTCTTATGATAGCCGCTTGGTATAAGGTTACTTTTGGCGGACAAGGCGAAAGCCGATGACACCTTAGCCGAAATCCGGCATGCGGCCGTAGTCGGAAGAGCATTGCAAGTTCGGCGGGTCATTGTACGTTTGACATTATACGTATAGTTTTGCCATTACGGTGTTGCGGAGTCCACCAGTGACATGTCCGGGAACTTGCTGCCCGGGAAGTGAAGGAAGTAACCGTTGGACAAAGTGGCGTTGACGCAGACCTTGATTAATGCTTCCCTGCCCTGGCCGCCGGCGGCAGGGGCCTCCGGAGAATTGAGTAGAAATGGGTAAAAGAGGCACTTGTAGACGGGCCAACTCATGTTGAACCGGTTATCTATCCATTGGACGCAGTCAGCCCTGAGGAACTCGTAAGACAGTGGGCGCATCTCGTAATGCCACTCAGGCCCCCCTTTTTCCTCGTACGCGTAATAGGTGTGCTCAAGGATTTCCCTGTGCCTGTGCGAAAGTACCAGAACCCCGGTCTGTACCACGGCGTCGAATTCGGCGGGAAGACCGTACTTTTCGTAGTACTCCGCCGGTGTGGTGCCGAAGGTGCCGATGTTTGGATTCATATCCATGAGCCTCTTCAGGGCCGTATCAAACCATCCGGGAGTAGGAGAGGCCCATACGTTTATGGCTCCGGCCATATCTTCGGGAACGCTCTCGACTATGGAAGGGGCGGCAGATGCGTTTATTATTATGTCCGAGTCTATCCAGACGATCCTTTCGTAATCCTTCGAAAAGTCCTGGCTGAGTATCAGGCACTTTTGCCAGGCAGGAGAGCGTTTCATGGCCCTTTCGGATAAGTCCAGGGGGGTATCGATACAGATAAGGTCATAGCCGTGCCTTACGGCATAACTCTGCCACGAGGGGCGGCACAACTTATCCCACAGCTCCTTGTACTGTGCTCCTATGGCGAGCGTTACTATGGCTTTGGTGGCCTTTGTGCCTTTTGAGGTTTTAATGGCTTCAATGGCGTTAGTTTTTTTCATACCGGCAACGTGATATTGTACCAGTTAAAGTGCAACGAATGTCAATACCGGTTAACTCCCCCGAATCCATCATCAAATTTATGGGAAAAGCTTGTAATTCCAAGTCAACTATTATAAGAGTAATATTAGATCAGCGATTGGTAGTCATTGGGAGGCGTTGCGGAGATGGCACACACTTAGAAGGGGTAGCGAAAGGACACCGAAGGTGGCCGAAGCGAGGGGAAGGCTTTCCCCTCCTCATCTCTTGCACTTTTATTACTTTTATGACTGAAACCTGGTATAACACCAAAAGAGCCTTAATTTAACAGGAGCAACACAACGGGTAAAATGTATGACGTTCATGAGCCGGTTTGTCATTCTTCACGGACAAGGCGAAAGCCGATGACACCATGGCCGAAGTAAGAAATGTGGCTCATCCGGTAAGTGCAACGCAAGTTCTCCGGGTCTTCGTACCAACTGCCGTCGCGTACTACACGCTCATCAGCTTTACGGGCATATAGACCATCGTTTTCACCGGCATATACTGGATTAAGCCCGGCAGGATGATTATAAGCATCTTCACTGTATACGTCCAGTACCCATTCAAACACATTGCCGCTCATATCGTATAAACCAAGGCCGTTCGGTTTCTTTTGCCCCACGTTCTTATTATGTTTCACAATTGGCATGCTGAGTTTTTTGTCGTTGTACCAGGCATATTCGGCAAGCTTGTTATCGTCGTTGGTACCGGCGTATTTCTCGTTCTTTCCTCCGCTTCTGCAAGCGTACTCCCACTCCGCCTCAGAGGGAAGACGGTATTTCCTACCGGTTTCCTTCGTCAACCAATTACAGAATTCTACGACATCATACCAGTTTACGTGAAGCACGGGCCGCTTACCCCTGCCCCGGTCTTCGTCGTATGGTTTACTTTTATCCGTTAAATCACAGTACAAGTCGTATTGATCGAAAGTAACGGGATACGTGCCCATATAAAAATCGTCCACCGTCACTTCGTGCACGGGTGCGCCATTATCACCATCCCCCATATCGTAAGTACCGCCTTTAACCAGTACGAATTCAAGATTTTCTTCTAATTCCATGATAATTATCCCACCTTCCACCCCAGGGCACTTCGCTGCTAAGCAAGGAAAATAAGCGCTTTAAATAACCTTCCTTTCTTTAAGGATTTCTTCTACCCTTTTTTCTATCCTCGTCTTTTCTTTCGACACAGTGCTCCGTTAAAAGTATATCAAAACTCCCACTTTTATATTTGTTTCTCGCTTCTATCGTATACCGTCCGGGTTTCATTTCGCCAAAGCTTACATACTTACCCTCAGTCTTTCCGGCTTCCTTTCCATTGACGTATATGACCGCGTCTTCGTTAGTCGTTATACCTAGAAAACAGTTGTCCCCGTTTAAACAGATTTCTTTATCGCCTTCAGTTCTTTCCTTGATCAGTTGATCGAGCGTATCAATCGATATTTCGGTATTTTCAGGCATTTACCGCCTCCCTTCCTTTACATTTTTAAGCATCCTTACTTGAATTCCTCAACTATTTAACTATTCTATTATAAACCTTTTTAATGTCTATCACAATGTTGGTACATAAAAAAGATATTAATTTCCAGTTTAGTCATTATTTTAAATAAACCCACCCTTAAGAATCAATAGCAATCGCGACATATCGACAGCCCATACTTGATATGGAGGATAAGATACGAGGGGATATGGAAGTGCCTATTACATCGTTTCTTTAACTTGTGCCGTTTCTCTAACTTGCGCCGGTTCCCCCGGAGTGTGAAGTTGCAAGGCAAGCCGGCGAAGGAGGGTGACGGTTATCTCCGGTGCGAGAGTTATTAAGTCTGAAAAATCTTTTTCACCGATGTGAAGCACGAGGGTATCGTCATCGACGGCTATGGCCGTCTCCGGCTCGGGTATGCCCGAGAGCATGGATGCTATACCGAAGAAGTCCCCTTCGCAGGCGGCCAAAGGTTCCCTATCACCCGTGAGCAGCTTCACGCAACCGGTTACGACGTAGTATACGCGATTGCCCGGAGAACCCTTTTCGAAAACAACGCCACCGGCTTTATAGGATACGGCATACTTTTGAAGAAGTTTTCGGCGCTCCGCAGCGTTTTTATGGGCTCTTATTATAAGTTCCCTGAGAACTACAGTCTCTTTTCGCCAGAGGTTGGCCATTATTTCGACGCCAAAGAGGATCATAAAAAAAGACACGTAAACCCACATGAATAGCAAAAATAATGCCTTCAGAGAGCCGAAAGCTATGCCGAACCGCGGATTTAAGGTTATGAAGAAAAACAGTGTCGGCCTCACCATTTCCCACAGCAGCGATATCAGATATGAAACGGCAAGTATGTGCCTGAACTTTAGCTTTACGGGTATGAAAACGTAGTAAAAGATAGCCATGCCCGTACCGGCTATCACAAAATTAGTCAGCAGGTCTGCCAGGTGCAGCGGCAAGGAGATGTCTTTTATCAGTCTCGTTACCACCTGGGAATAGGTTATCTCCCCGATGACCAGAAATATCAGTATGAGCATCAGCATAAGGGCAGAGCTTACGTCCAAAACCAGCTCATAGAAAAAGGGACGCTTGCTCTCCACCTTGAAGATGGAGGAAAATACTATCTTCAGTGCCGATACCAGTGGCACGATAGACCACAGGCAGGTGATTATCCCCACCGTGCTCCATATGCCCTTGATCAGGCTGAGGGAGTATACCTCGTCGAAGATTACTTTCTGCTTTCCCGGCAACAATGCCGACGTAAGGCGTTGAAGCGCGCCTATAGCATCCTGTGACGATACCAGCACCCGGCCTAAGGCCAGTACCGCCAGAAGAAGAATGGGTATGGCGGCAAACATGGCATAAAAGGCGAGTGACGCAGAGAAGACCACGCAATTGTTCTTGTAAAACGATCTGACGGACTCTTTCAGAACCAGGCTTAACCCGGTCTTACCATACTGGCCCATGAAAAACAAGTCCTCCTTTTTATAACGGGAATCCGGTTCTGTGTATCACATACCAAATGCCTAATCCTCCCCTTGTCGAGGACTTCGCTATTAATAATGCCGATTTATTATAGGAACATCCGCTTCAATGTCCATTTGTGAGGATATCAGGTTTCTTTGCCGGCCCAATTTCCTGACTGGAACGTTTCCGGCAAGGCTTTAAAATCGGCATCGTTTGTTACAAGGATTAGATTATATGATTTGGCAGTACAGGCAATTAACAGGTCGAAATCACCTATGCTCTTGCCTTGCCTTCGTAAATATGCTTTTGTCGTACCAAATAGCATCAAAATGTCGCTATTTAATGGTATGGCAGAAATTGTTCTTTGAAAAAGCGATATTTTGCTAAAATTATGTTCTTTTCGTTGAGAACAGGCCGCCCCGTAATATAATTCTCCTAAACTGATTTCAGACATATAAACAGGCTGATCTTTCACTATATGTAACATTTCAAGTGTAGTACGTTCGAATTCCGATAATTCGGTTTCCAATTTTTCCGAACCATTCATAAGGTAAATACAGTGGTTTGTATCTAACAGATATGACATTGATTAAGACAACGTTTTTAATTCGGAGGTGGTACGAGCGGATTCAATCTCCTTAATCCATGCCTCGGAATCTTCGTTACCCCCACCCAAACTCTTAATTAAAGATAGTGCCTTTTCTCTCTCTTCACCAGTTAATGCCAGCGGTAATCCCTCCGGCTCAATTCTTATAGTAAAAATCCGATCCGTCGGTAATTTGAATTTTTCAACCCATTCCGAAGGTAATTCCGTGCCTTTTACATGTTCCAGGATAATCGTTGCCATTTTTAAGTGTTTTTCATATCGGTTATATAAGGTTTTTTATTATAACCGATAATTGATGAAAAAACAAAATTGTTCTTGTAAAACGATCTGATGGATTCTTTCAGAACCAGGCTTAACCCGGCCTTACCATACTGGCCCATGAAAAACACCTCCTTTTATCCGGCGCTTATCCGGCGCTTATCCGGCGCTTAAGCGCCTTCGAGCAGTTCCAGGTTATTAGTTGCCACGGGAACTCTTTCCATTTGGTTTGGGTCTTTTTCGGCTAATCCGATGAACTTTTTCCAGTAAGTGATGGCCTTTTCATTGTCGCAGTGCTGCTGGCAGGCCAAAGCCAGGTTAAAGCAGACCTCCGGGCTGTTCGGATCGATTTTCATGGCCGACTCGTAGTCGGCGATGGCCTCTTCGAAGCGGGCAGCCGAATAGAAAGCGTTGCCCCTGCCACGATAAGCC
Organism: Nitrospirota bacterium; assembly: GCA_015233615.1. Classification (GTDB taxonomy): domain Bacteria; phylum Nitrospirota; class Thermodesulfovibrionia; order Thermodesulfovibrionales; family Magnetobacteriaceae; genus JADFXJ01. The sequence goes on along the minus strand of JADFXJ010000107.1, from coordinate 5,948 downwards.
CTGGCGTAGCCGGGTTTCAGCTCTATCGCCCTGGTATAGTCGGCGATGGCCTCGTCCGTGGCGAGGAGTTTTCTTTTAGCCACGGCCCTGTTGTAATAAGCTTCGGCATAAGAAGGGTTAAGTTTTACGGCCATGTCGTAGTCCTTGATCGCCTGTTTGACGTTGTCAAGGGCAAAGTAAGATGTGCCACGGTTGTAGTATACCTCGGCGTAGTCGGGCTTCAGTTTTATGGCCTCGCGGTAGTCATCTATGGCCCTGTCGAGCCGGCCCAATGCGTGGTAGGCGCTGCCGCGGTTTCTTAAGGCCTCCGCGTAGTCGGGCTTTATCCTGAGGGCCGAGCCGAAACACTTTATGGCCTCGTCGTAATACTTCAGGTTAAAAAGAGATATCCCTTTGTTTACGAGCTCCCATGCCTTGAGGATGTCGCTTTTGTCCTCACCGGCTACCAGTTGGCCGGTGAATGACTGGTATACGGAACTCAGGACGCCGCGAAGCTCCGCGAAGTCGGTGTAACGGTTGCCCGGATTTTTCTTAAGACACCTGGCTATTATTTCGTTAAGCACCTTTGGCAGGTAAGGAATCTCTTTTACGGGGGCCTTTATATGGAGGTCCCTCAGATCCTCCGTGTCCTTACCCTTAAAAGGGGTAGTACCGGTGAGCATTTCATAGAAGACGCAGCCAAAAGCATATATGTCGGCACGTTCGTCGGTGTCCCTGCCCAGCCACTGCTCGGGCGACATGTAAAAAGGGGTTCCCATTACGGTGCCGGTTTTGGTGGCTGCCGGATTGTCGTCACCGCCTATGTCGCCGCCGTCCGGTTTTTTGCCGGGACGTGCGCCGAGAGAGAGCTTGACGAGGCCAAAGTCGGTGATCTTCACCACCTTCTGGCTCGTTACCATTATGTTGGACGGTTTTACGTCCCTGTAGACGAAGGGGCGCTTCATCTCTTTAAACTTGTCCGAGGCGTGCACCATTCCGGTACAAAACTGGATGGCGAAGTTCAGGCTCGTCGGAAGATCCAGCCCCCCCTTTCTTATCCATCCCTTGAGCTCGGCACCGAATTTTTCGTTACCCTCGATGTACTCAAGGCATATGAATGGCCTTTCCTCCATCCTGTTTACGTAATAGGCCTGTACTATATTCGGGTGCTTTTCGAGGCGTACCCAGGTCTCGGCCTCCCACATGAAACGTGCCGTCATCGATGGAGAGACAAAGTACTTGTCCTGAAGAGTTTTGAGCGCAACCTGTTTTTTGAACCCGCTATCGTAACATATGTACACGATACCCATTCCGCCGGCTTTTATGTCCAGTACCTCATAGCGACCGTCGATTAAGTCCCCTTTTTTCCACTTGCTGAAAGTACTCCCTTTTTTCATCGAACCCCTTTGACTTTAAATCGCACGTTAACTTTTATATTTTATCATAACACCATGCCTGGTGTGTTGCCACTCGTAATACATTGGACTATCGTTAAAACCTGTGCCGGTAAATCTTACGCCGGCGGGCCTTCCATTTAACGTTAAAATTCGGTTAAAATATCGATGCATTGATCGAAGGAGATAAAAAAGCAGATAACTATGAAACCCATTAATGACCTGGTGAACCCCCTCTTAACGGACCTCTACCAGTTGACGATGATCTATACGTACTGGAAAAACGGCCGTGCCGGCGACTCAGCTGCATTCGACCTGTTTTTCAGGAAAAACCCCTTTGGCGGCGAGTTTGCCATATTTGCAGGTCTCGGCGAGGTATTGTGCTTCGTAGAGAGTTTCGCCTTTACCGACGAACAAATATCTTACGTCAGGAGCTTAATGCCCCAAAGCGAACCGGAGTTTTTCCAATGGCTGAGAAAACTCGACTGCTCGCAACTTCGTATCGACGCCATACGGGAAGGCACTGTGGTATTCCCCCGAGTGCCGCTCATCAGGGTGGAAGGGCCGCTCTGCGTAGCACAGATTATCGAGACCACTCTTTTGAACCTGGTCAACTATCCCACCCTCGTAGCCACCAACGCAGCCAGGTTCAGAATGGCCGCAGGATTTGACAAGGTACTCCTTGAGTTCGGACTCAGACGTGCACAGGGACCCGACGGAGCCATCTCCGCATCCCGTTACTGCTACATGGGCGGGTTTGACGCTACGAGCAACGTCCTTGCGGGCCGGCTCTTCGGCATACCGGTCAGAGGCACCCATGCCCATTCCTTCGTCCTGTCCTACAGGGGGCTTTCAGATCTCAGGGAGCGTATGATTAAGGATACAACCGGGCATACCGTCGATTTCGTGGAAAAGGTACTCCATATGCGCACCACCCTGGGCGGTAACTCCAACGAGGAAGAACTCGCGGCCTTCATAGCCTATGCCCAGGCCTTTCCCGAAAACTTTCTCGCACTGGTCGACACCTACGATACCCTTTCGTCCGGAGTGCCTAACTTCATCTGTGTGGCCACGGTACTAAAATCCCTCGGATACGAGCCCGTGGGAATAAGGCTAGATTCGGGCGACCTGTCGTACCTGTCGAAGCGTGCACGCCGAATGTTTGCCGACTCAGGCGAAAAAACCGGTTACGACATATCCGGGTGCCTAATAACGGCCAGTAACGAAATCGATGAAGACGTTCTGATGTCACTGCACAAGGAGGGACACGAGGTCGACGTCTTCGGCATCGGCACACACCTCGTCACCTGCTCTGCACAGCCCGCACTGGGGGCCGTGTACAAGCTTGTGGAGATCGACGGTGAACCCAGGATAAAGCTGACTCAGGACATAGAAAAGGTGACCATTCCCGGCAGAAAGGACGCCTACAGGCTCTACGGCTCCGACGGCAGGGCCATACTGGATCTCCTGGTACAGCACGGCGACGCACCGCCCGTTACCGGTAAGCGCGTCCTGTGCAGACACCCGTTTAACGCGTTAAAACGCGTCTATGTGACACCCGCGGCAGTGGTGCCCCTCTACGCCACCGTTTGGGAATCTGGCAGAGGGCCTGACGAACCGGTTACCCTCCAAAAAACCAGGCAATACGTCCTGGAGCAGTTAAACGATATTCGGGCCGACCACCTCAGGCTAAATAACCCCACCCCTTATAAGGTCTCCTTAAGCGATACCCTTTACGGCTACGTCCACGATCTGTGGGAAAAAGAGGCCACTATAGCGGAACTCGGCTGAGAGCACCCGCCATGGAGGCTTAAACATGAAACTTAAAACGGAGGCTTAACATGAGGTTTAATATGAGGTTCAAACACATATGACTACTAACAGGCCGATTATCTTTTACCACAACAGTGTGGAAGAGCTTGCCGCCGAAACCATAAGGCTCTCCGGTTGCTCCTGCGGCACCATCCAATGGAACAGGTTTAACGACGGCTGGCCTAATCTCTACATCGACGACATAGGAAGGGTAAAGAACCGGGACGTCATTTTCATCGCGTCCTTCCACAGCCGTGACGTCCTCTTCGAGCAAATGGCTATCGTCTATGACTTTCCGCGATACTTCGTGAAGTCGCTAAGGGTTATAGTCCCCTTTTATCCCGTCGGCACCATGGAGAGGATTGACAAGGAAGGAGAGATAGCGACGGCGAAGTCGATGGCCCGAATATTTTCCGCAACGCCCATGACCCAGTCGGGGCC
>JADFXJ010000107.1:0-2222 GCA_015233615.1 Nitrospirota bacterium | reverse complement strand
ATCGGGGAGGAAAGTATGCGTCTGATAAAGATAGGGTTGTCGAGCATTAATACCACTGTCGGCGATTTCACCGCCAACGTGGATAAGCTAATCCACTTCATGAGCCTTATGGCCTCCGAAAAGTGCACCCTAGGGTGCTTCCAGGAGCAGGTAATATCGGGATACCCCGTCGAGGATCTCATTCAGTGGAAGGGGTTCGTCGGAGGGCAGAAGAGGCAGCTCGAGCGTATCGTGAGGCTCAGCGGAGAGCTTTCCTTTCCGACGGTTTTCACACTTGGCTTTACCTCTCAGTGGGAGGGCAACCTGTATAATGTCGTCGCGGTCGTCTGTGACGGAGTGCTGGTAGGCGTAGTGCCAAAGGAGAAACTGCCCACCTATAACGTATTTTACGAGGGAAGAACGTTTTCACGCGGTATTGCCGGCAAGGTAGGCACCATGGAATTCGCGGGCAAACCGGTGCCCTTTGGCGACGTTATATTCAGGTTTCCCTTCGGCGTCGTTGCCGTGGAGGTGTGCGAAGACATCTGGTCTGCCGACGGGCCGATGACGAGGAGGGTCTATAGCGGTGCCGAAATAGTCGTCAACGCCTCCGCCTCGCCCTTTCGCTCCGGAATAGCGGACACCCGCAGGGAGATGATTTCCACGCGGGCGGCGGACAACCAGTCTATAGTGGTCTACGTAAACCAGTACGGCGGCAACGACTCACTGGTCTTTGACGGCGGCGGGTTCATAAACCAGAACGGACGCATGCTTATGGAAGCACCCAGGTGGCGGCAGGGGTATGTCTCCCAGGTAGTAGACCTCGATCGCACGACCCGCTTACGGCAGGAAAACACCACGTGGAGAGGCGACTACGAGGCCTTTCAGGAGCGCAATAAGCCCGTTCATTCGATTGGTTTCGAACGGGGCCCGCAAGCGGACAATTCCGCTTATCCTTACCCGTGGCCGGTTGGAAAAAACTTCTTCTTTCCCAACCGGTGCAGGATTGGAAATTCCGTCGGCCCCTGTCCAAAGCCGACCCCGATTGAACAATATTTTGACGACCTGATAGAGGCCATGGTTACCGGGCTCGATTATTTCGTAAAGACCGGGGCTTTTAAAAAGATCGGCATATCCCTCTCCGGCGGAAAGGATTCCCTCCTTTCCCTCATCGTGGCATGGCTGTTTGCCACAAGGAGGGTTGAGGCGGCAACGCTAAGCGGCGGCAGTCTTAGTATCGGAGATTTGTTGGAGTGCTTTACTATGCCTTCGCGCTACAACTCCGCGGAAACTATGAACATATCCAGGACGATTTGCGCCGAACTCGGCGTACCCCTGAAGGAAATACCCATAGAGGACTCATTCGAAAGGGAAATCGATGCCGCCAAAGCCATGATAGGCGGTGCCGACCCGCAACTGACCCCTCTGACGCTGCAGAACATCCAGGCTCGCATAAGGGGCGAAAGGATGCACAACTGGTGTAACACCTCCGGCGGCATGTGGCTTCAAACCAGCAACATGTCGGAAAAGGCCGTGGGCTATACCACTATAGGCGGCGACATGATGGGTGCGTATTCCCTTACGAGCAACGTCCCCAAAAGCGTCATAATTCGCCTGCTCGGGCACGTATATGACAGGTACGGCTTCCGCGGCGTAGCGATGGCCCTCGAATCCAAGGCCTCGGCGGAGCTGACCGTCGGGCAGGAAGACGAAAAGGACCTCATGCCCTTCGACGTACTCGATTCGTGCATCTATCTCTTCGTAGAGGAGAAGCTTACCCCCGGCGAGGTTTACACCGTAGTGCGCACGATGTGGAGCGACGACGAGCTTCGTGCCATGAGGGACGATTACACGGAGGGCATGCTCCATGAGTGGGTGTCCCGGTTCGTCAGGCTCTTTAATTGTTCTATATTCAAGTGGGTACAATCTCCCCAGGCGGTACACGTGGGAAAACTCGAACTCGACCGTGAACGGGCACTCCAGATACCCGTCGTCCAGTCCATGGACTGGCTTGTAGAAGGACGCGTGGAATGACATGGCAGGCGGTCTATCGGGTGCCAGGAGCTTGGGCGGTATAGAAAAAACCTTACGCCAGGCGATATGCTTGCGCTCGGTCACCGCGCTTAGGCGTGTACTTCTTGTTGCAAAGAATGACGTGACTTAAAGGTAACATCCACCTCAATATCTTCGTCAAGTTTTTCAAGAATCGTAATCATCCGGTCGAGCGTGAACCGCCGAAGCCG
>JADFXJ010000106.1 GCA_015233615.1 Nitrospirota bacterium | reverse complement strand
GATTTGGCAGAAGAGAAAGAGAAGACAAAAGCGTATTGACCGAAGCACGCTGTCCGTACTGCAGGGAGTTTTTCCCCCGCCCCGCGGAAGTATCCACGCTTTTGGGTTTCTTTAGCGGTGGCACATGTTCCTGTGGCAGCGTCTTTGTTTACGACGCATCGGGCAAGAACATGGGAGAAGCCTTTATGGATGCCCTGGCTTATGCCTGCGGCGATGACTGGGACATGGCCAGTAGCCTTGAAGCCTCCCGGGACTATCAGGATTATTACATTAACTACAGGGAATACAACCATACCGTATCACCTGACAGTTATACTAACAATCCATTCGAGAAGTGCGGTAATCTCGTATTCGTAAAGCTTATTAAAGCAAAGACAGGGAATGGCCAGTAGCCTTATAGTATTTATTGATAACCATATAAATATAATTTATTTGACGATAATGTAGGATGTGTATTAAGTTTATGAACGGTAAAAAATAGGATAATTAAGAATATACAGAAGAGGGAGTTTCCCGAACTACATTAAAATTAACTTAGGAGGATAATAATGCGTAGTATTGAGTTTGAAGGCAAAAAGATTGAGCTTGACGAAGACGGCTATCTCATGAATTTGAATGATTGGTCTGACGGTATTGCCAAGCATCTCGCTAAAGAGGATAACTGTGAGTTAACGGATGCACACTGGGAAGTCATTAACTTTTTAAGGTCTTACTACCAGCAATACCAGATAGCACCTATGATCAAGATCCTCGTTAAGGAAATCAAGAAAACAATGGGAGCGGACAAGGGTAATACCAAGTACCTGTACCAGTTGTTTCCGGACGGCCCTGCCAAGCAGGCTTGCAGATACGCCGGTCTCCCAAAGCCTACCGGCTGCGTGTAAACGACGATTCATCATCGCTCTTAAGAAAGACTGGGACGCTTGCCGGAGTTTTCCCCTGAGGATAACCGGATAAGCGGACACTGACAATGTCTTAGTGAAAGGAGCGCCTGATAGCTTCTATCGGGCGCTCCGCTTTACCGAATATTAACTTACATATTAACTTACAATGAAAAGAGGAAAATGAGATGGGGGGCATACATTTTATTATTAACATGGCTATAGGTTCTTTGATATACCTTGGGCTTACGATTTTCCTGGCAGGGTTCATTCATAAGGTTTATAACGTGTACTACAAAACACCCCAGCCGTTGAAGATACCTCAAACTCCCCAATCTACGTCGTTAGGGGGAGTTATCTTGAGAATGGCCGGCGACGTGTTATTTTTCAGAAGCCTGTCCAAGGGAACTACACTGCTGTTTTACACGGGTTGGATATTTCACGTAACTTTCTTCCTGCTTTTGCAAAGACATCTGAGATATTTCATTACACCTGTTCCCTCTTGTGTAACGTTTTTGAATCAAGCGGCACTTTTTATCGGTATCGTGTTGCTTATTGCGTTAATAATTCTTTTAGTGAGAAGGTTTATTGACGAAAGGACCAGGTACATAACCAATCTTTCAGATGTTTTCGTTCTTTTTTTGATAATGGGTATTGTTGTAACGGGCATAATGATGAGATTTGAACCTTTCAGACCGGACATCGTCGACGTAAAAGGCTTCTTGTCGGAGCTTATGGTACCGGCAACCGCTTTTGGTTATATGACCCTCCACCCGGCCACTGCGCCGTCCTCGTTGATATTTATTTTCCACCTTGGATTAGTGGCGTTTCTCCTCATGTATTTCCCGTTCAGCAAGCTTATGCACTCAGGCGGCTACTTCTTTAGCCCAACCAGAAACATGATAAATAATCCAAGAGACGTTAGATACGTTAACCCCTGGGATAAGGGTTAGAAAGAGGAGGCGACAAAATGACTGACGAAAAGGCTCCGGCAACGGATGCGAATGCCATTGTTCAGGAACTCATAAAGTATGAAAAATTACCTTACGAGCACGTAGAACTGACAGGCGAAATAAAAGTTCCAAAGATTAAGCCAGATGCCATGATCAAAGTCCATGCCCAGCAGCTTACTTCCAAAGATACCCTCGAAAGGCTTGGATACCCCACAAAAGGGTTAATTCCAAACTGGAAGGAAGTTTTCCTGAAGACGATGGACAAGATGCTCAAAAAGTACAAATCCGTCAGATTGTTTATGGACATATGCGTCAGATGCGGCGCCTGCACCGATAAGTGCCACTATTTCATCGGTACCGGCGACCCCAGAAACATGCCCGTTGCCAGGGCTGAACTCATGAGAAAAGTCTACAGGAGATATTTTACCTGGCCCGGCAAGCTTTTCGGAAGCAAAATGGTTGACGGCTGGGACCTTTCCATAGACGTTCTGGCCTTATGGTACACTTATTTTTACCAGTGTTCGGAATGCCGCCGCTGTGCGGTTTTCTGCCCCTACGGCATAGATACCGCCGAGATAACCATGGCCGCCAGGGAAATACTCAACAGCGTCGGTCTCGTACAAAAGTACCAGCATGAAATAATCGACAAGGCACAGGTAATCGGAAACAATCTCGGAATGCAACAAAACGCCGTCGTAAACGCCCTCGAGTTCGTCCGGGATGAGCTTCGTGAGGAGACCGGTATAGAGGAAATCGATATCCCTATAGACATAGAGGGAGCGGACGTTCTTTTTGTAACTCCATCGGCTGACTTCTTCGCTTCCCCGCACATAGAATCCCTTTACGGCTATGCCAAGGTCTTTCATCAGGCAGGCATTAGCTGGACCATGAGCACTCATGCTTCCGAGGGTGGTAACTTCGGTATGTTCGTTCATAGCTACGACCATATGAAGAGAATCAACAAACGCATATGGGATGCCGCCAGGGCACTTAAGGTCAAACGTGTAATCGGTGGCGAGTGCGGCCACATGTGGCGGGTTCTGTCATCCTTCAGCAATACTCTATGGGGGCCTTTTGACTACCTGGACTCCAAATATCCCCGTCCCCAACACATATGTGAATTCACTCTCGACCTGTTAAACCGGGGGGCACTGAAAATCGACAAAACGGCCAACGCCGAGTTTACCGCCACTATACATGACTCCTGCCAGATAGCGAGAGGAATGGAAATGGGCGGCCAGAAGTATGGCCAGTTCGAGATTCCACGCGGCGTTATAAAAGGCGTCTGTGAGAAGTTTGTCGATATGCCTGAAAACACTATTAAGGAGCGCACCTTCTGCTGTGGCGCAGGCCAGGGTCTTTTAGGCGACGACATGCTGCCTACCAGAGTCAAGGGCGCCATGCCGAGAATGCAGGCCTATTCCTACGTTAAAAAACAAAACGGCGTTAATTTCATGGCCCTTATATGTGCAATTTGCAAGGCTCAGCTAAGCAAGATGTTCCCCACTTACGACATAGAAATGGAAGAGGTGGGCGGCATCCATCAGCTTGTCGGCAGGGCAATAGTGCTCGGTGCCAAGGAGGGTATATAAACATGTTTATAAAGGCCAATACTTCACTGAAATTACTCTTCCTGGCTCTGATACTCTTAGGCCTGACCATGGGTTGCCAGAAGGAAAAACCGGCCGTCGGCACCCAGGGAGGCGAATATTCCATGTCCGTCCCTGAGGGAATCGAACTTATGCCCTGGCACCACATGCCGATTAAAGAAATGAAAGAACATGACAAAGAACTAAACAAAGAAACCACCGTTAATAAGTATGGCAACATAAAAGCAAACCACATGGATTTGATAAAGTGCGGCAAAGCCAGGAAGGAAGGCTGTCTTGTATGCCACTATGAGCCGGACGCATTCTGTAACAAATGCCATGATTACGCCGGTGTGCCAAAGGTATTTCCGGGCCTTAACGGAAGGAGCGTACTTATGCTGGAAATTCCCGACGGCATACCTGCTCCGCCAAGCCATAGCCCGCTGGATAAGTGGCGTGCTACCCACGATAGAGCGATCATCTATGGCGGGGAGAAAATCACCGATTGCTTTGCGTGCCATCCGGACCCTGACACCTTCTGTAACAAGTGCCACGTTAGCGCCGGATTAAGGAAAATCAACAAGCCTTAACGTTATAGGATACGTTAACGAGATAATATGTAAGATATGTAAAAAAGGGCAGCCATCAAAAGCTGCCCTTTTTCTAATTATTAGCGTTAAATTTATGTAATTCAAGTTCGATTTAATTTTGGAAAGTTATTAAAGGTTGAGTTAAGGGGGAAGACTCCGTCTTCCCCCTTAAAATCCCCTATCTGCAAGGGAGCCAGCCCCCTTGACCCCTTGTTCCATATTATATTAATGTATTATTATTTAGAACAGGAGGATAATGACTTGTCGGAAAGCGGAGATAACTGGATAGTTGAATACCTTAACGTAAGTCTGCCGGCAACGGAGAACTTTCATGGAACGACTATTACCACAGGCATTTGCAAGGTTCAGGTGGACGGCCCGCTACGGCTGAATAAACATGGATTTGAGGGCGACGGTGTAGCCGACCTAAAGCACCACGGAGGCGAGGATAAAGCCGTCTGCGTTTACTCTCTTAAGCATTACCCATATTGGGAGAGCGCTTTGGGCATAAAACTTCCCTCAGCGGCCTTTGGAGAGAATCTCTCGGTGACCCTCATCACCGAAGAGGAGGTCTGCATAGGAGATGTTTTTTCACTCGGAACCGCCAGGCTCCAGGTGAGCCAGCCACGCCAGCCCTGTAAGACCCTTGCCGCCAGATATGGGCGCAACGACCTGTTGAAAATGGTAGTCGATACGGGGTTTACCGGTTTTTATTTCAGAGTCCTCCAGGAGGGCCTTGCTGCACCCGGACAAAAGCTGCTACTTGAAGATAGAAGCCATCCCGATATTTCCGTGGCATACGCAAATCATGTTTTTCATCACGATAGAAAAAACAAGGCGGCCCTGGAAAAGATACTCGCCGTAAGTGCCCTCTCGGCCTCCTGGCAGGTTTCGTTCAGGGAACTGATAGACAAACCGGTGTGAAATGAAGTCAACCCTCTTGATACTGGTAATGGCTCTGTGTTATTTTCAATCGCCTGAAGTCTCAGGCGGCACCGATTCTTCCTTACCATCACGGGTTGTGGCAAAGAGCGTCCTTTCCGTGAGATATTCGCCGTCGCCGGAATCGGACGAGGTATTCCAACTGTTTCCGGGTATGGATTTCATTCCCCGGGAGTCCATCGTACAGGACGGAACCATCTGGTACAGAATAAGAGTCGGATACCATAACTACTGGGTTGAAGACGGAAAGGTTGAAAGCGGCGTGAACGGGCAGGAGGGACCGTCTCTACCGGGCAACCACGTACCTGAGGATGACTATAAGATAGTGGTAGACAAGGCCAGGCGTGCTATGTATCTTTACGAGGGCGAGAAACTGAAAAAAACATATGAAATTGGTCTTAGCTTTGTTGCCGGACAAAAGGTCGAAACGAAACCCATAAAGAGCGGCTCCACATACTTAATCATTACCGAAAGCGGCCGGATAAAGGCAGTACCGACTATTCCTTCCAGCGGCTTTAAAGGAATCGAGGCCATAGTAGAGGCGGACAGACAAAAAAAGACTCTTACGGCATATTACCCTTCTTACGATATTTTAGGAAAGGGTGAAATATACCCAATCGACAGACGTATAATCGTAAACAACTACTCAGTGTGGTTCGATTACGATCACTTTAACGTAGTCTCCAACAAGGACATCTCTCCCAAGGAAAGGGCTCAGGACAAACGCACTCCGGAAGGCGTGTACTTCGTTGCCACAATAAAACCCAACAGCAAATACGGCATCGACCCTGACACGAGGGAAAACGAACCTTCGCTTCTCCTTAGCTACCCGAACCAATACGATGCATGGCGTGGCCTTAAAAAAGGCCTCATCGGCGTGGATGAGTACGTGAAAATAACTATTGCAATAGAAAACGGCAAAGTTCCTCTCCAAAACACGCCCCTTGGCAACTTTATAATGATCCACGGCGGCGGCAACACTGATTGGACTGCCGGCTGCATTGCCTTGAGCAACAGCGATTTCAAAGATCTTTTGCGTTACGTGCATCAGGGTATGATTGTGGAAATTATGTAATACCAGGCCGCATCATAGACACTACTTGTTCACTACGCTTTTCATAAAGTCAATCCAAATGGGAAGAGCAACGGCACTTCCGGAGGAGTCTTCTTTTAGCGGCTTGTTATCGTCTTTTCCAACCCACACGCCGACGGCCAGGTGATCATCGAAGCCCACAAACCATGCGTCTGTGTAGTTGTCGGTCGTGCCCGTCTTACCGTAAACCGGTCTGCCAATGGATTGGGCGGCCTTTGCAGTGCCATGCTCGACGACGGAACGTAAAACGTCTTTCACAAACGTTACAATACCGTCGTCGATTACCTTGACTTCACCGAGTCCGTCGGTTTCTATCGTGACGTCGTTTTTGTCCTTGATGGTGGTATAAAAGATGGGGCGCTTTGCCGTACCGCTTGCCAAAGTAGCATAAGCATAGACTAACTCCGAGAGGGTAAGCTCACTGACACCGATAGCGGCAGGCAGATGGGGGTAGATGGGGCTTGTGATGCCCGTGCTCCTGGCGGCATCGATTACCTTATTCATTCCGATTTTGTTAGCCAGATATATGGTAGCTCCGTTTAAGGAACTCGATATTGCGGTGCGCAGGGTCACGTTACCGTAGAAACGATGGGTATAGTTTTGTGGTGTCCAGGGGACACCACCCTCCTTGCTGAAATAAGTTACCTCCCTATCCATGATGACGTCGTTTGGAGTATATCCCTCCTTGAAGGCGGCTAAGTATACGAAAGGTTTAAAAGCCGACCCGGGTTGCCTCATGGCCTGCGTAACCCTGTTAAAAACGGAAGTGGAATAATCGATGCCTCCGACCATGGCCCTTACGCCGCCGGTCTTTATATCCACTGCCAGAAGTGCCGCCTGAAGGTTTTTATCGCCATTGCGCGTGAGAGTTTCTATACCCTTTTTAATGGCCTTTTCCGCGGCGTCCTGCATTGCCGAGTCCATTGTACTCTGTATCTTTAGCCCGCTTGTGAATAGTTTTTCGCCAATTTGTTTTTCCAGATGGTTTTTCAGGTAATCGAGGAAATATGAAGATTTGTAAGCGGGTCGTTCCATCTCAGTGGGAAGCGGCTCTGCCAGTGCGGCTTTATACTTGTCATCGTTGATGTATCCCCGGTTGAGCATCATTTTCAGAACCAGGTTTCTTCTTGTCAGACAACCGGAGGGGTTTTTGAAAGGTGAATAGAATGACGGGGCTTTTGGAAGTGCCGCTAAAAGTGCAGCGTCCGCTACGGATAAATCTTCCGTTTTCTTACCGAAGTATGTTTGAGCGGCCGCCTCTACGCCGTAGGAGCGGGCTCCGAAAAAAGCCTGGTTGAGGTAAATGCCCAGAATTTCGTCTTTAGTATAGCGGCTTTCTATCTGGAGAGATAAAACGGCTTCCTTGATTTTCCTGGATAGATTCTTTTCCGGCTTAAGAAAAAGCATCTTGGCAAGTTGTTGGGTAATAGTGCTTGCACCCTGCGAGTACCCCTTAGACCTGATGTTTTCTAAAAATGCCCCGCCTATGCGGTAAAAGTCTATGCCCTTGTGTTCGTAAAACCTGGCGTCTTCGACTGCCAGAAAGGAATCTTTTACGTGTGGCGGTATCTTATAGTAAGGGATGGTTTTCCGGTGCACGTAGAAAAACTCACCCAGTTGCTTTCCGTCCGTTGAGTACACTGAGGATGTTTCAAGGGGTGAGTAATCCTCCAGTTGCTGTATCTTCGGCAGGTCTGAAAGCGACCATATCGTAAAACCTCCTGCTATGCCAACCACGGAAGAGAGTAACAGAGCAATTACGGTCAGCACCTTTTTTATGAAGACAATGTAGGGATTATCCTTCTCTCCGACGATAAGATGGTATATAAGCGCAAGGTAAGTCTTAACCTTCAGGTGGGCTTTGTTTTTAATAAAAACGAGTTCTTTTACCTTTGCCAGAGTCAGATCGGGATTAAAAGGCTCCCTGACACACAAGTCATCTCTGACTCCAATTTCGATCAGCACGGGAACGTTGGAATCCTCTGCCAGAGCGATGACCGTTGCTAAAGGATACGTACTGCAAATGTTGCGTAGATATGCGAAATCCCTGGAGTAATAATCCTTTGTGTCAAAGACGACTATGGAAGGCACCCTTTTGCTAAGTACCGTACCGAGCTCGAAATTCCTTTTTATAAGCTTCGATTGCAGCCCGTTGTGTTGAAGAACCTTCTGTAATAATGTCCCCCGCGTGTCATCTATCGAGAAAATCACGATGGGTACAGACATTTAAGCCATCAGTTCTCCTCTGAAACGGCCATAGTCAAAGCACCCTTCGCAGTGGTGTTAAGTGGGTCGGACGCTATCCTTACACCGGAAATTTGTATAGGCAAACGGGCGGTCTTGAGGGCCTTCTCGAAAAGTTCTTTTACGCCCGTTACAACGGCAGTACCGCCGCTTAACACTATGGGCACCGGCTTGCTGAGCCTGGGCATTCTGTCGGAGGAAGCCATTACCTGCTGGATGCTGTGGACAACGTAATTTATGAGTTCGTTATAATATATTTGAAGTGAAGTCTCTATCCTGTTGGACGGTTCCCTGAGAAGATTCAGATCTTTTTCTTTTATTGTTTTTATAAGAGTGGCCGGCTCGCCGACGGTTCTGCCAACCATGGTGTCTATGTAGTCCCCGCCCTTACGGATACTAAAGCTGAAAACAGGTACGGACAAATACGACAGGCATATGTTACACATACCGCCGCCCATGCTGATTCCAAGCCCGGTGTAGTTTTCCCCCTGAAGTTCGCTGAGAACGACTGCGAATCCCTCGTTTATGGATATAGGCTTGTAACCCATGGCATCGAGTGCCCTCTTTATGATGGATTCGTGATAGAGGACCGAGGAATTCCCATCTATAGGATCTCCCGGTATACTGAAACAAACCGGCTCTCCTTGCTTTTTGGGTGGTTGAAGAAGGGATTTTATGAGAGCCTGGATAACGTTCATGCCATCGTCTTCCCTGGGACTGATAAGGCCGCTTTCGATTGGTCTCCTGGTTTCTGTGTTGAATGTGTTTGCAAACTCTTCGGAGGAATTCCCGATGATGTAAAACTGGCCGTTCTTGGCGAAGTACATTACATCGTTCTGGGAGAGAATCCTGGCGGTAAGTTTGGATTTAGGTATGGCAAAGAAGGCGTTCAACTGCTTCATAGTAATTGGTGCGCCGGCCCGGTTGCGGGCTACGACGATGTTGGTAGTGCCTATGTCCAGGCCGATCGGACCGGATTCCAGTTCTTTTTGCTTTTCGTGTACCCTTGTGTCCGTTACTTTAATGTCGCTAATTTTGTTTTCGATAGTTTTATTGTTTTCAACGTTGTCAGTCATCTTTTTTTTAGCCTCCTTGTTAATACGTTACAGATAAATAATTCCTATAAGCAACCACACAGCATAATTTAACAAAACCCCATCTCCGGTGTCAAATAGAAATAAAACCGCGATAGATATTATGAGGGAGCGTATTTCCTGCTATACGACTTCTTCTACGTTTTTTATGTGGAAATTGAAAAGGCAGGTACCCTTGGATACCTGCCTTCTGGTACTTTGAAAAAAAACCTTGTTACTTTGCTTCGTCTTTTTTCTTCTCGTCTTTCTTTGTTTCGTCTTTCTTTGTTTCTTTTTTCTTTTCGTCTTTTTTCTTTTCAGCTTTCTTCTCTGCCGCCGGAGAAGCCTCCGGTGCCGCCGCTTTCTCCTCTGCAAATACTGCAGTATTGATAGCTAAAGCAAAAAGGGCTGCTACTAAAACCGTTAACATCTTCTTCATCAATCACTCCTTAAAGAGTAGGCACTATAATGTATTTTATTACTTAGCTTCTGCAGGTGCTTTCTCTTCTGCCGGCTTCTCTTCTGCTTTCTTGGCTTTCTTGGCTTTCTTGGCTTTCTTGGTTTTCTTGGCTTTTACTTCCGCCTTTGCATCAGGAGCTTTTTCCGTAGCTGCTGCAGGTGCTGCCTCGGGAGCCTTGGCCTCTTCTGCGAATGCCGCCAAACTCAGGGAAAGGGTAAATACTACTGCCGCGAACAATGCTAATAATTTCTTCATCTTATTCACCTCCTTTTATGTTTTGATTTTTTTCTTTATATTCTAAACTTTTCATACTTTATATCTAAAAGCAAAATGTATGCCAGACAGTATTTCCCCTATTTATATACCCTTTCTCCCAAAGGTGCTTAAATATTAATCCCATATGAGGCTTGATTTCCCCATTTGGGGATACGGTTGTCGTCGATTGACGTGCCGTACAGTTATTTAATGGTATACTCTCTAACTTGAAGGGATATGCTGAAATTATATAAAGCTAAGGATGGAATTCGTCGGAAACTTTAGATTATCATAAATATTATGGAGCGATTATTGTTTTTTTGGTTTTGCGCTAAATGAAAAGGGCTCTGCAACCGGCATTTAAAGCAGTACCGTTAACGTTACTTTTAATGTGGGTAACCCTTATAATCCCTTCATACCCTTATGCTTTCATGAACGATGAGGATATCGGGAAAACGCAGGTTTCGGTAGCCGGTCTTTCACTTGGTGATAAACTTTCGTTCTGGGCTTCCACGTTCGTGGGTACCCCTTATGATACGGATCCTCTTGGGGCATACGTTACGAACAGGGCCGTAAAATATGACGAAGCCGTCGATTGTATGTATCTGGTTTTTAGGGTTACGGAGCTGGCTTTATCCAACACTCCCTCGCAATCGGTCGATATCGCTCTCGATAAGAGATTCAAAACCCATGGTATCGTAGATGAAAGCGGTAAGGTAGTAAATTATTCTGACAGGTTTATGTACGCAATAGACATGATCTTGAGCGGGAAATGGGGCGAGGATATTACAAAAAAAGTCGGCGAAACGGTCGAAATCCGGGGTGAAAGGGGGATTGCCGCGGTATCGGCCATTCCCGCCTCAACTGCGAATCGTTCGATGGCCGGATTGAAAAGCGGTGACATCGTGTTTTTCGTAAAATATCCGTCCAGGCGGGTCAATGCCGAAATCATCGGCCACATGGGTATTCTGAAGCGAAAGGCCGATAAGCTTTATCTCATTCATGCCTCAGGTGTGAAAGGCACTCTTAAAGCCGCTAAAGCCTCTTACAAAGTCGTGGAAACCGACTTCGGCAAATACGTGTCGACTATGCCTTTCGCCGGTATTATCGTTACCAGGTTTTAGCCGGTAATAACCCCTTACGATTCGATTCTATTGCGGCCGTTTTGCTTGGCCAGGTAAAGCCGCTGGTCGGCGCGTTCTATGAGAGTCTCTATGGTGTCGGGCCGGGCGTCTTCCCGGTAACCGGCTATGCCTGCGCTGAATGTAACGTTAATCAGAGCGTCGTTCCACACAACGGGAGTTGCTTCGCAGGCGGCTCTGATACGTTCCACCACGAGGGCGGCTTCTTTGGGTGAAGCCCCGATAAGCAATAAGATAATTTCCTCGCCACCGTACCTGATGATAATATCTTCACTTCTTTTTTCATTGTAGAGGAGCTGGGAAACGCGCCTTAACACTTCGTCGCCGGCCTGATGGCCGTAAGTGTCATTAACTCTCTTGAAGTGGTCTATATCTATCAATGAAATAGAAAACTGCTGGTTATCCCTTAATTGGCGGGCTTCTTCCTCTTTAAGCCTCTTCAGGCCGAAGCGCCGGTTATACATGCCGGTCAATTCGTCGAAAGCCGCCATGTTTTTAAATTTGTTCAACATCTGTATATTGTCTATTACTACGGACAGTGCACCGCTGGCCGCCAATAGAGTTTCTTCCGTGAGACGGGAGCCCTCGGACAATACCCATGCAAGAACGAGTATGCCCTTGCCCTTTTCTCTTACTGACAGCGGCATTACGCTTACCTTGGAAGGAAGCGTTCCCAGTGCCATCGCGTTAAAAGTAAGCGGGTGGCCTTCAGGCAGCGTTATGTTCGTTATGGTATCGCTATAGCAGGCATCGGCCATTAGCCCATGTTCGGAGCTAAAGCCGTCGTCGGGAAGAAATTCGGGATCAAATCCCCGTGCATGGACTATTTTGAGTTTTTTGTCTTCTCTCAACATAATGGCACCTCCCTGACAGCCAGCGGCGCTCATCAGAGAATATAAAGCCACGTCCCAGATTTTTTCATTATCCATGTTCCTGGTCAGCTTCATCAGGAATTCACTTAAAAATTGGTTTTGCAGCTTGCTGTGATCAAGGTTTGCCACGGTTTCTTTAAGCCTCGTAAGGGAATTTTCAAGCTCCCTGTTCTTGACGTCGAGTTCCTGGGTACGCTCCAGAACCTTATTGTCCAGGTTGTCTATATCGTGTTTCATTCTTTCCACCATGGTGTCAAAGCCCATGGCAAGCGTACATATCTCGTCATCGCCTTTAATGCCGCTCTTTTGCCCAAAATCCCCATCCTGTACCCTGAGCGCCAGGTAGGAGAGCTTGTTTATCGGCTCGATAAGCCTTTTTATAAACATGTACCCTAAAGTCGAAGAAATTAAAAAGACTAAAATCGAAACGGTAAATATCCTGCGCGTAATTTTATCGGCACTTTCGTTTAATTCCTTCTTGTATACGGATGAAACAACGTACCAATCCAACCCCTTATGGTACTTAATCCAGGCAATCTTGTCGTAGACATAATGTCCGGGTTCAATTGGTTTGTCCCATTTGTATTCGATGCGGTTGTTTTCAAGGCTCGATACAGCCATCAATTCGTCTATTATGGGTTTACCCGTAGATGGATCGAGCATGCCTGCGACATTGGTACGCTCGATCTGCTTGTTTGGATGAATTATCATGTTTTTCTTCGAATCGAATATGTACATGTAGCCGGTTTTGCCTATACGGAACATGTTGAGCGATTGGCTCAGGCTCTCTATGGCCTTTGCCCTTTTGCGTTGTACCTCATTTTTTATGTCGTCTATGTAGACGCCGGTGCAAATAACCCATTTCCACTTATTATAGTTGCTGCAGTAAGTGAGCTTTTCCACCGGCTCTTTTTCTCCAAGTCTGCGCCACCAATAAGAAGTATATCCATCGCCCAGCCTGCGGGCCAAGTCCACGGCAGGTGGTACGATAAGATTGCCGTGGATATCTCTTAACTGGGACAAATCCGTCTTGTTGAGTTTTTCGTCCGGATGCGAAAGTAATCGTGAATCGTAATCGGTAATAAAGACGTAGTCGTTGTTTCCGTATATAAAATGTCTGATATCTTCGAGGATTTTTTCTTTCCCTTTTGCTTCCTGCACCTTTCCCGCCTCAATATCTTTTCTACCCTGTTCTATGAAGCCGGTAACCGCGAATGTAATGTTTTTCAACTCTCTCTTGTGGGCTTCCAGAGCCAGCTGCTTATAGGTTTCTATATCCTGGTAGGAATTGTCGACAAGATTGTAGACGTTTTCGAGAATGGTTTTCCCGGAATTCTCATCGAGATCGTATATAGTTTTCGTGATGAGAGGCACTGTCATGAAAAATATGGTAACCGAGTTGGCAACCACTATCAAAAAGATTACGAAAAAAGCCTTCCTGAATACTTTGGATTTAAACATATGCATGCATTAGCCCCTTTAGGTACATTTGTTTATTATAGCCATTATTATGCAAATATTTACAAGGCTATCGCCTGGTGTGCCAGGAATTCCCGGTTAAAGGAAGAGAGGCCGTAAGACCCGGGATTCCATCCTTCCCCTTATGAATCGCCTACCGGCAAGGGGAGTTCCTCTGACCATCAAGGACAGTCCGTACCCTCACGCCTTAAGCAGTAATGAATTATTACGGATTTATGGATGGGTCTGCGTCAGGAAATGGGGTTTTAGGCAGCGAGACTGCCGCGAATTTAACAGACGGCTGCAAGGGGGTGACATCCCCATTTAGCCAGGGGTCGCTGACCCCCTTGACCCCCCAGAGACAGTCCGTTCACTCATTCTTAAAGAAATAAGCAAGATTATTCCCGCCACAGAAGGAAATTAACAGCCGGAGACGTTTTGGGGGATTCTAAAGGGTGGCGAAGCCCCCTTTAGGCACCTCTTCC
>JADFXJ010000206.1 GCA_015233615.1 Nitrospirota bacterium | reverse complement strand
TGTCACAAAAAGTAATCCCCCTGGGGGGTAGGGGGTTTTTATTCTTTTGTCTTTTGCCTTTTTCTTTTGCCCTATTGAGGCGCTTATGCTTCTTTCTTTTGTTACTTTTCTTTCTTGGCGAAAGAAAGAAAAGTAAAATCTCTAAAACTTCCAAATTCCTATCCTGTTTATCATGCAACAACATCTTGACTAATGTGCTATTTTTTACCGGAATAACGTGCACAGGGACAGACTCCCTGGCTGTTATTGCCTTGAACCTTTCCACCTGTGCGAGCCGCTTCTTCGCCTGCTCCAGCGTTAAGTACGGATTGATGAGTGGTCTCCCTTTCTCCGATGTTACCAGATACTTCCCGTTGCCCTTGGGTATTATCATTCGGATTTACCTCCTTTTTATTAATATATTACTCAGAGCAGTAAATATGAGACAAATAATGAATAAGTATGTTATTATAAAGATATGGAAAATATTCCGAGTGCAAATAGACTATCAGCACAAGGGCAGGAGGCATTGAGACTGCGAGCTGTTAAAGGAGTAATAGAAGGTTTAAGCCAAACGGAAGCGGCGCGGTTATATGGGGTGGCGAGGACGACGGTATCAAGATGGATGAGAGTATACCGTGCAGAAGGGATGAAGGGTTTACAAGCGAAACGTCGTGGTAGGAAAGAGTCATCGAAGCTGCAAGGATACGAAGCTGCGGCAATAGTAAACCTGATAACAGACAGGATGCCGGAGCAGTATAAATTATCATATGCATTGTGGACAAGAGATGCGGTAAAGGACTTAATATTGAAGAAATATCGTATAAATTTATCGAAATGGACAGTGGGCCGGTATCTCAGGAAATGGGGGTTTACCCCTCAAAAACCCGCAAGACGTGCAATAGAACAGCAGCCTGAGGCTGTAAAGACTTGGCTGAATGAGAAATATCCTACTATACGAGAGGAGGCGAAACAATCCGGTGGAGAAATCCACTGGGGAGACGAAATGGGTTTAAGGTCTGACGATCAGGTTGGGCGTACATGGGGGCTAAAAGGCAAGACTCCGGTGATTGAAGTTACGGGGAATCGTTTTAGATGTAATCTTATTTCCACAGTAACGAATCAAGGGACATTAAGGTTTATGGTGTTTAAGGAGAACTTTACAACGGATGTATTCATTAAGTTTTTAAGACGATTGACTAAATCCGTATCGCGGAAGGTATTTCTGATATTAGACCGTCATTCTGTCCACAAATCGAAGAAGGTTGCCCGATGGGTTGAAAAGAACTCGGACAAGATACAATTATATCTTATGCCTGGTTACAGTCCAGAGCTAAATCCGGACGAGTATCTCAACAACGATGTGAAGTCCAATGCCTTTAGAAAAGAAAGACCATCGAACCAGATAGAAATGAAAGCCTCTCTTCATGGTTATTTACGAAGTACACAGAAACAACCGCACATAGTGAAAAACTATTTTTGTGCGGAAAATGTAAGATACGCCGCCATATAATATGTCTCATATTTACTGCTCTGAGTAATAAGATGTGTTAAACCAACTCAAAGGATTCTTAAAGGATAAGTAGCCCTGACAAACTGCGTTAAATCTATCGTTAAATCTATCAAGAAAAACGATGGGTTAAGTCAAAACCGTATGTTTCAGTTCAAAATAACAAAATGGAATATTTATATTGATTTTTTTGGGGGGGATGTATTTTAATAAATTGCAGCAAATGATTTGACGCATGATGTAAGCAGCAATTTAGGCAGAGGGTGAAAATGGAAAAAGACGTGCTTAAGAAATGAGGCGTTTATGATGAGTGAGCTGAAATTGAACGGCGCGATTCTTGCAATCAATCAATCAATCAATCAATCAATCAATCAATCAATCAATGTATCCCTTAACTTAATAAAATCCAAAAGAGTTACTGAAAAGCCCCGGTGTCTGTATTGGCTATACAGGCCCCGGGGCTTTTTTCGTCGGAATCGATGCAATAAACAATATCAGAATCAAGCAATAACACGGGAGGTTATTCTATGAAGTTCAAAACGTATATTTGGGCACTATTATTATGTTTCATCGTGGCTTTTGCGGCGCGGACGGTGTTGGCGGCTACTGTCAACCTGCCGCAGACGGGGCAGACAACAAGCTACTCTACCGGCGATGACGGATACATCAAGGCCGGAGCGCCATGGCCAGGCCCAAGGTTTACGGACAACGGCGACCAAACGATGACGGATAATCTCACGGGTCTGGTCTGGACTAAAGACGGAGGTACGCCAAATTATGGTTCATGTACCGGTGGAAGTATGTATTGGACTTCAGCTTTTTCTGCTTCGCCAAACGCGTTCGATTACGTAGCCTGTTTGAATACCGCCAATTACCTTGGCCATAATGACTGGCGGTTACCAAACATCAATGAACTGGAAAGCCTGTTGAATGCCGGACAAGGTGACTCTGCCATATGGCTTAATACACAGGGATTTATCCATGTTAGGTCTGATGTATATTGGTCGTCTACTAACGACGCCCAATATAATGGTGTCTCATGGGTCGTCGATACTCGCGGCCTCATGTGGTACCGATGGGGGTGGGAGTCAACCAGCTATGTTTGGCCTGTTCGTACCGGCCAGTCCGGGTCATTTGATAATGCGGCCATTTGGAAAACCGGGCAGACAACCAGCCACTATGCGCGTGATGACGGTGCTCTCCAGACAGGTGTAGCCTGGCCAAGTCCAAGGTTTACGAATCCTGACGGTAGTATACCGGTTACAGGCAGCGTTGTAGTCGATCAACTTACCGGCCTTATGTGGACCAAAAACGCTAATCTGCCGGGAGGATACAAACATTGGCAGCAGGCATTAGATTACGTGGCATCTATGAACGCCGGAGCCGGAACATACGGCTATACCGACTGGCGGTTACCAAACAAAAAAGAACTTAGAAGCTTGGTGGATTATTCACAATGGGGCCCTGCTCTTCCGGTTGGGAATCCGTTTACCAATGTTCAGTATCAGGGTATTGGTTATTGGTCGTCTACTACCAAAGCCTACATTCCAGGCTACGCATTTCACGTGAGTATTAACGAAGGCAAATGGGCCAGCGACGATGAGTCCAGCTACAGCTTCTACGTTTGGCCCGTTCGTGGCGGACTGGTTAATAATTCGGTCAATTTGGTAATTTTGCCGTCGGGCACAGGAAGCGGCACGGTAACGAGTTCCGAAACCACTCCCAGAATCAACTGCCCCGGAACGTGCTCGGCTACGTACAATCAATCGATAACGACAACGTTGACTGCAACCGCGAGTTCAGGTTCGATCTTCACCGGCTGGTCCGGCGGGGGTTGTTCGGGTACGGATCCATGTATACTGGCGTCAAGTGCCGCCGCTGCTGTAACGGCTACGTTTACTAACCCCAACCTACCAGGCACGGCGACCCTCGTATCGCCAACCGGTGCGAATATAACAACGACTCCCACTTATACGTGGAACGCCGTATCCAATGCTACGTGGTATTATCTGTGGGTAAACGATTCGACGGGGACGGCAGT
>JADFXJ010000008.1:4307-56390 GCA_015233615.1 Nitrospirota bacterium | reverse complement strand
GGTCACAAAGGCCGCCTACGTGATGCTGCGCCACAATAAGACCGTTTTACCCGTGCTGGAGGACGACGGGAAACTCGTGGGTATCCTCAGGATTACGGAGGTATTTAACGAACTTACGGGAGTGCTTTTATAATGATTCCGCATTTAACCCGTTTAGCCCGTTTACGGGTATTTTACAATATAACATCAATGATAACGTCATGAAGGAGATTTAACTATACAAGACGAAAGCCTGAACAATCCCCGTGCCCTGCCGCAACGCCCGCAAAACCTTAAAGTGTACTCTGCAAGGGCGGGTACCGGTTGGAAACGAATAGTTTATACGATAATCGGTCTCCTCGTATTCGCAGCCGTTTACGCCGTTCCCAAGTGGCGGGACGCAGTTGACCCCCAGGGACGCCTTTTCCAACTCACGTGGGAGGGTAAGGGGGCCATAGCCGTCTTCTTTCTGGCGGTGCTGTGGTGGTGGTTTGACGTAATACCCGCGGGAATTACGGGACTGGCCGTCGGCCTGGCCCAGGCAGTCTTTGGGATAAGACCGGCCCGAGTCGTCTTTGCCGATTACATGAGCCCGCCGGTGGTATTTTTCTTTTCTACTATAGTCCTCGGTATGGGCCTTATCAGGAGCGGACTTGCAAAGAGGGCCATATACAAGACGCTTTCTCTCCTTGGAAACGGTACCGTGGCCGTTTACGGGGGAGTTTTTTTAATCGCGGCCCTTTTGGCCCACCTCATGCCCGCCACCGCCGTGGCCTCCGCCGCGTTTCCCACGCTCCTGGCCGTCTACTCCCTGTACGACGTTACGGATGCGCGCACGAATTTCGGCAAGGGGTTGTTTACCGGTATGGCTTACGCTCTCGGCGCCGGCGGTACGATTACGCTTTTTGGCGCCTCACGCCTCGTGGCGGCACTGGGGTTTTTCAACGAAGTGACCGGCAGGAACCTTTCCTTCTTCTCCTTTTCCATGTACGCCTCCGCCGTCGCCTGGATAACCCTTGCCCTCCTGTGGGTGTTCATAACCCTGAGATACAGGCCGGAGAAAGACTCGCTACCCCGGTTCGAAGAAAAGACGGGGCAGCTTTACCGGCGTCTGGGTCCGATATCCCCGAGGGAGATACGCGCCGCGGTTGTGGTAGTCCTGCTTTTGTCGGGGTTTGCCGTGACGGCACTTTTGCCGTCACTGGCCTCGATAGACAAGTCCACACTGGCTCTTCTGGCGGCCGTGTGCATGTTCCTCTTCAAGGTGCTCGACCTGAAGGACCTGGAGGATACGCCCTGGAACACCATATTACTCCTTGGAGGAGTGGTGGCACTGGGGTCCTGCCTGATTGGCACCGGGGCGGCCATGTGGCTTGCCGTCAAGACCCTGCCGCTGGTGCTACACCTCTACTGGCCGGTACTCGTTGCAGCATTGTCGGTTTTTTTTATGGTAACGGCAAATTTCGTAATAAACATGGCGGTCATGGCTTTGGTTTTGCCCGTAACACTTTACTGGGCTCCTTACGCGGGACTTTCCGCGGAAGTACTTTTTTTCACGGCTATAGTTTCATCGGCAATGCCGTTTTCTCTTCGGGCCGGATATGCACCAAACGCCATAGCCTTCGAATCCGGGCAGTTTACGCCGCGGGAGTTTCTTCTGACCGGTATCGGGGCCAACCTGCTGCTCTTTATTGCACTGTGCCTGGCCGTCTGGCTCATCTGGCCCGCCATGGGAATGCCGATAACACGTTGTATCTTATGTTTGTTGCGTTAGTGTTCGTTAACGGGTCCGATATGTCATTCCTGTGAAGCTTGTTCCCGGCGGCAACGGGCAGCGGCAGTCCACTTCCTTAACGTACGTTATCCGTTGACGGCTACCACGTGGATTTCTCGAGGATGTCCCTCATTTTCTCTTCGTTTTTTCTGTCCAAAAGAAGCATCCTCCTGTCCCTGGCCTCGATGATCTTATTTACGAGCAGGTCTATGTCGACGGGTTTTTCGAGGAAGTCTATGGCTCCTTCCTTAATGGCCACCACTGCCTTCGATACGGATGCCTGACCGGTGAGCATGATGACCTGAAGTTCGGGGAAAATCCCCTTAAGCCTGTGAAGCACCTCCATACCGTCTATGCCGGGCATTGTAAGGTCCAGGATTAAGGCATCGTACTGTATAGTGCCTGCCTGCCTTACTGCGTCCTCCCCGGTCAACACCGAGTCTGCCGCCATCCCCCTCGACACGAGGCGCCTGGACAACACTTCGACGAATTTCTCCTCGTCGTCTACCAGGAGCACCCTCGCCTTTACTTGTTCAGCCATAGAGAACCTCCTCAACCATAGGGCACTCTCCCCGAGTGCCGTGCACGACTCTACCGGGATAACACTGTATCGTCTATCTCGAAGCGGTATTGCTCTATGACAGTGTTAACCAGCAATTTCCCGCACATCTCGCCGATGCTTTTTACTATCTCGTCGCGGGGTGAGTCTTCTACTTCCAGCTCTATCATCTTCCCTACCCTCACGCTCCGGACGTTGTCAAACCCGAGAGTTCTCATGCTACCCATAACGGCCTTACCCTGAGGGTCGAGCACGCTTTCCTTTAACTTTATGAAAATCTTCACCTTCATCTGTTTCTCCACAGTGTCATCTTTAGAATTCCCCCGATTCGGTGTTTAGGTTTACTCGAGTATGCTTTCGAGGTCACTGGTGCCTGATTCGATCTTTGTAGCGAGGCTCTCGTACTCCTTCCTGAGTTTGAAGAGCTCGTCGGCGATACTGAGAGAAGCCAGAATAGAGGCCTTCAAGGGATTCATGACTAGGGCCGAGTCGGCCACGTCCGAGAGCTTTTTGTCGATGTACCCGGCGAGTTCCCTTATGTATTGCTCAGATTCCTCGCCTTTGACGGTATACCTCTGTCCGCCTATCAATACATCCGCGCTTGCCATCACTTTAAATCTCCAGACGATCTAGTTCGCCCAAAATCGCCTCTATCTGCTCGGTTACGGATTTCTTCTCACCTACCAGCCTGTCGACGTCACCGTTTTTCACTTCGATTTCACGCCTGAGGGAATCTATCTCCTGGTCTTTCGAGGCAAGTATCCCTTCGAGCTCTTCGATTCTCTTTTGGCTGTCCTCTTTGTCCTTCCTCAACTGCCTGGCTTTCTCTATTACCGTAGAGATCTTTTCTTCGAGATTCCTGATATTTTCCAAATTTAAAACCTCCCTGCCGATACTGCCGTTGATATTATTTGTTACGATTTACATTTAAAATAACAGATTACCCTAAACATTGTCCACTACAAATGGCAATCAAAAACAAATTCCAGGTTGTCCTGCCCTCCATCCGACGCTCTGGCATACTGGAAAAACGTCTTCAAGACCCTCTTTACGTACTTGTTAGTCTCGTCGTAAGGGATATCCTCGACGAATTCGTCGATAGAGTGGTACTTACCTTCTTTGAGCCACTCGTATACGACCCATTCTCCGGCATTATAAGAAGCTAGGGCGGAGGGCACGCATCCCGACTCCTTTATAAGCTGGCTCAGGTAGTAACTGCCTATAATAATATTTTTCTTTACGTTAAACACGTCCCTGACGCCATTTATGGTCTCACCCACGGTGGAGCTGTACTTGGACGCGGTCTTTGGCATGAGTTGCATAAGCCCCACGGCACCTGCGTGGGAGAAGGCGTCTTCCTGGTAGCGGCTCTCCTCCCGCATTATGGAAAGGACCAGAAGTGGGTTTATGGAAAATCTCTTCGCGGCGCCGTCCACAAAGTCCCTGTAAGCGTAAGGGTACAGGAGGCCGTGTACGGTCCTTGAGTAGGGAAGCTTGCCCGCCAGCAAAACCGAATGGCGGTACATCTGGGCTTCGTTGAGCATTACGCTGGCCTGCAGGTTAACCTGGGATGTGAAGTTCTTAGAGTGGTTCAGTATGTAGAGGCTTTCCGTGCGCACTGCGTCTTTTATGCCCAGTTCGAGAAGTATGGCAAGCCTTTTTAACTCTTCGTTGTCCGCGTATTTCCGAATATCGGGTCGGGCGAGGCGCGGGGGGGACACTCCCAGCCTGTAATAGGCCAGGAAGGTGTAGTAATCCCCCTGGTCGGTAAGCTTTTCGTACAGGGCGGAGGCGTCTTTACCGTCGTTTTCGAGTGCCCTTGCCATCCAGTAAAGGTACTTCGTGGAGTCGTACCTTTCGTGAAGTCCCTTGAATAAGCCATAGGCCTGCCGGTAACTGCCCGTAAGGAAGTAGGTCCAGCCCACGTGCCAGGTGGCGTCTTCCTTTATAAAGCGATTGCCGCTTAGGGATCCGAAGATTTTCAACGCCCTTTCCACGTTGCCTTTCCTCCTGTAATAGAGTCCCTTGATGAGTACCAGTTCTGCCGCCATTTCTGCGGCGTTTGGGTCGAGCCGGTCCACTTTATCGTGAAACTCCGAAAATAAACCGGCCCTATAGAGGCTGCGGGCCTCGTAGTAGGGCGAACCCACCATATGGAAATACCTGGCGGCCTCTCTGTACTTCTTTTGCCTGAACAGGCACAGGGCAATCTTCTGGTTTATGTCGAACTTCATATACGGTGGAGCCGATGAAAGAGTTTTCCTGAGTTGCACCTCGGCCTCCTCGAAGTTGAATTTAGACATCAGGTTTTTCGAACGCTGCAAAAGGAGCGTAGGTTCCAGACTTTCGGTCTCCACGTACTTCGAAGCGTCCTCTGCCATGGGCCCGGCACCTATGTATATCTTCAGAAACTCTCCATATGCCTCAAAGTCCCTTTTCGCAGTCCTCAGCGCCTTTGCGTAGGTAAACCTCATGGCGTCATCACCGGCATTGGCACTCAGGTACTGGGCCATGAGCTTCAAGGCGCGACCGGGATGGGCCTTGCTCTCGATATTTATTTCAAGCCTCCGGGCTTCCTTCGAAACCGGTGAGTCGGGAAACTCCACACTTATCGTCGACAAGTCCTTCAGGGCAAGGGTAACCGGGCGGTCTTCCTCCCCAGGGGCGGAATCAATCTGCCGCGGCTTAAAATCCGCCAAATCAACGTAGGCCCTGGCCCTCCACAAAAGGGCGTAGTCCCTGAGAAGCCTGCCTTGTTCGAGAAACGCGGTAAGTTCCTTTACCGACTTATCGAAGGCTCTTTCGTCAAGAGCCCGATACCCCTCCAACAGATGCTCGTAGGCACTGTCCAGGGCGTAAGCATGGCCTGCGAGAAACGATATTGCGAAAACAGCCGCTAAAATTACAAATAATGACGGTACCGTCTTTTTCATGCCTGAGTGTAAATCATCACCTTGTGTCGATTAAAGTATCCCGCGTAATCATTCTAATATCCCTTTGTGGCGAGCCATACGTAGTAAGGCGTCGACGGCCTTGCGGCCCTCTGGCCCCGCACCCAGAGTGAAATCGTTCACGTACAGGCCGATGTGGCTCCTTATTACGTCTTCGGACAACTCCTGGCAGTAACGCCTGGCATAGGCTAATGCCTCCTCCTCGTTGCCCCTGGCGTAAAGCAGAGATTCCCGTATCAGGTCGCTTGTCCTGGAAGCCACCGTCGATCCAATGTCCCTTCTTGCCGCGATGCAGCCCAGGGGTATAGGCAGGCCGGTCTGCCCCTCCCACCATTTACCAAGGTCTATGGCCTGTACAAGACCGTAGGAGGCGTAGGTGAACCTGCTTTCGTGTATGATAAGGCCGGCATCCACTTCCCCGGCCCTGACCGCCCCCATTATCTCGTTAAATGGCATTGGCACGGCAGTCTCACCAAGGACGGGGTCGCACAGACGAAGCAAGAGGTAAGCGGTTGTATGGATACCGGGTATGGCTATCCGCTTGCCTCTAAGCCGCGAAATGTCAAACCCGGCCCCGGCAATTTCCGGCATGGTGTTATTCGGCATAGATTTATCCGGCATTGGGTTTCTGGTAACGACCAGCGGCCCGCATCCGTAGCCCATGGCCCCTCCGGCGTCCAGCATCTCGTACTTATCGTTCACCACACCGAAGGCATAGGCGGATAACTTGGTAATCTCCAGCTCTCCTTTGAGTGCGGCCCGGTTCAGTGTCTCGACGTCTTCAATTTTTTCCTTGAAGCACAAGCCGCCCGTATCCAGTTTACCGTTCATAAGAGCGTAAAACACGTAAGTGTCGTTTGGGCAGGGTGAATAACCCACGTTTAAGCATTTCATATCGATTACCGTAAATGGGACCTGTTATCCCGGAGGCCAATGCATCGGCCTGCCACCTATGAGGTGCAGGTGAAGATGAAACACGGTCTGTCCGGCCTCGCGGTTACAGTTGGCCACAAGCCTGAACCCCCGGTCTCCAATACCGCGTTGCCTCGCTAACTTTCCGGCTATCCGGTAGAGTTGCCCGACTAAGGCGTCGTCCTCCTGGGTCAGATCCAGTATAGTTGGGATATGCCTGCGCGGTATCACCAGTACGTGGGTTGGAGCCTGTGGGTTAACGTCTTCGAAGGCAACCGCGACGTCGTCCTCATAAACTATTTTTGAAGGAATCTCCTTTTTCGCTATCCTGCAGAAGATACAGTCCATAGAGCCTCCTGAATTGGCGTTTCGGAACTTTACGTTACCCGAATTAGTTAATATTTCATACATGACAATATAACATAAAGGTAACGTTTTTAAACAGGAGCCGACAGGCAAAAGCCTCCTTTTTCAAAGGAAGCGAAAACTTGACAAAGCGGCCTGAATCGTTTAACATATGTCAAGTCCTGTGAAGGAGGAATCATGTTTGGAATAATAGTATTTCCCGGCAGCAATTGCGATCATGACTGCTACCATGTAGTAAAGCACGTGCTTGGCCGTCCGGCCAGGTTCATCTGGCACAAGGAGACCCGCATCGGCAGCGACGTGAAGGTGCTCGTCTTGCCGGGCGGTTTTTCCCACGGTGACTACCTGAGGGCCGGGGCCCTTGCGCGTGTATCTCCCATCATAAAGGCGGTGAAAGAGTTTGCCGCCGGTGGAGGCCTCGTGCTGGGCATATGTAACGGGTTTCAGATACTACTGGAAGCAGGGCTGCTTCCAGGGGCCATGTTAAGGAACAAAAACCTCAGGTTCATTTGTAAGAATGTCCACGTGAAGGTTACCAATGCCGGTACCCCCTTTACGCGAAACCTTAAAGAGGGGCAGGTGCTCCGATTACCGATAGCCCACGCAGAGGGCAACTACTTCGCCGGCGAGGACACCGTCGAAAGCCTTATCGGCAACGGCCAGATTGCCTTCCGTTATTGCGACGAAAACGGTGACGTGTCGGAGTCCGCAAACCCAAACGGGTCTCTCTTTAGCGTGTCGGGTATAACCAGCAAAGAGGGTAACGTCCTGGGTATGATGCCGCACCCGGAGCGGTGCTCCGAAGACATACTGGGTAACACCGACGGCAGGAGCATCTTCCAATCCGTTATCTCCACGATAGAAGCGCCTTGATAAAATCGCTTAGATAGAGGCGCTTTTGGAAGTCTAAGGGAAAAACGTAGCCATATACCATATAGTTCATTAACACAGGGCTGAACCAAAAGCAGACCGCATGCTCCAATCGATCCCGAATAACAGACATAACCATATTAAGGAGGCCACAATGGACAGAAACATTTTCGGAGACTCTCAAAGAATGCCCATGAAGAATCCAAAAGCAGTGTTTGCTGTAATTTTGATGATTGTCGCTGTAATCGTAATTATTTCTCTGAATCCTTTTACGACTATAGGAGCCGGTGAGAGGGGAGTAGTGTTGCGTTTCGGGGCAGTTGCGCCCGAAGTTCTAGACGAAGGGCTTCACATGCTTATTCCTTTCGTACAGAGAGTAGTAAAGATAGACGTAAAAGTGCAAAAAGCCGAGACAACGGCGGCAGCCTCGTCTAAAGACCTGCAGGAGGTGACCTCCACGATAGCCGTTAACTATCACATCATTCCCACCGAGGCAAACAAGGTTTACCAGAACGTGGGTTATCTGTTGAAGGAGAACATCATCGACCCTGCCGTGCAGGAAATAGTCAAAGCCACAACCGCCAAGTACACCGCCGAGGAGCTGATAACGAAAAGGCCCGCCGTTAGCGACGCTATGAAGAACGGCCTGAACGAAAGACTGAGCAAGTTCTTCGTGGTGGTTGACGAATTTTCGATAGTCAACTTCAGCTTCTCGAAGCAGTTCATGGAGGCCATAGAGTCCAAACAGACGGCAGAGCAGTTAGCGCTTAAGGCCAGCCGCGACCTTGACAGGATAAAGATAGAAGCGGAGCAAAAAATCACCCAGGCCAGGGCTGAGGCCGAGGCCCTGAGGCTCCAGAAAGAAAACATATCGCCGGATCTCATAAAGCTCAGGAGAATAGAGGCCACAATGAAGGCTATCGAAAAGTGGAACGGCATCATGCCCAAGGTCACGTCAAACGCCATGCCCTTTATCGATGTAAAGACGGATGACTAACTTACGGCTAAATGACGGTGAATGCCGATGGCTAAGCACATGGACAAGCGTTATTGATCGATAACTGGCATGGCCGAGGGTAGCGCGCAGATAAGGATACTGCCGTCAGTGGACAGAGTGCTAAAGACGGACCAGGCTATGGGATGGCTTGAGTGCCACCCTCGCCGACTTGTGGTAAAGGCCATACGCGAGGCCATAGAAGAAAAACGGGCCGTCTTCATGGCAGCTTCCCCGGCTTTGCCCGCTTCGACTCCGGAGGAGGTGCTGACCGAGGTTCTGGCATTGGCCGCGGCCGGGTTGAAGAGACTTGCCGCTTACAGGCTGAGGCCCGTCATAAACGCAACCGGCATAGTGGTGCATACCAACCTGGGGCGTTCTCCACTGTGTGCAAGCGCGCTCCAAAACGTGGTAAAGGTGGCAGTGGGCTACTCGAACCTCGAATACGATCTTTCCGCAGGCAAGCGCGGCAAGCGATTCGTCCACGTTGTCGACCAAATTAAGGATTTGACCGGGGCCGAAGACGCCATGGTCGTAAACAATAACGCCTCGGCAGTCCTCATATGCCTCACGGCACATGCTTGTGGCAAAGAGGTGCTCGTGTCACGCGGCGAACTCGTGGAGATAGGGGGCTCCTTCCGCATTCCAGATATCCTGGCTGCCGGAGGTGCCCTGTTAAAAGAGGTAGGCACCACGAATAAAACCCATCCTGGCGATTACGAGCGCGCCATCACCGCCAACTGCGCAATGGTACTTAAGGTTCACCAATCGAACTTCCGCGTTACAGGCTTCACCGGGGACGTACCCATCGATGAGCTCTCGGCACTGGCCCACAGCCACGGCATACCGGTTATGTTCGATCTGGGCAGCGGTTGCCTCATTGACTTAAAACCGCTGGGCATACACGTGGAGCCTACGGTTCAGGAAGTGATAAGGTCGGGCGCGGACCTGGTCACCTTTAGCGGCGACAAGCTCCTCGGTGGCCCGCAGTGTGGCCTGATAGCCGGCAAGGCGCGTTACGTTGAATCGCTCAGGAAGCACCCACTGAGCCGGGCCATGCGGGTGGATAAGTTCACGCTGGCCGCACTCGAAGCCACGCTCATGGAGTACGCCGACGAGGATGGGGCAAAGAAAAACGTGCCGACACTGAAAATGCTATTCCAGGAGGCAGGCGACATAAAAAAGCGCGCAGCCCAAATTGCCTCCGGTCTGAGCCGGCTCGGCTCCGACTTTGACATCATCCTCGTCGAAGAGGTTTCCCAGGCCGGAGGAGGCTCTCTTCCCGGTGTGGAACTCCCGACTTTCGCCGTTTCCGTAATCGTCGGAGGGATGAGCGCGGTAACCCTGCAATCGGCGCTAAGAGCAACCACCCCACCCGTTATAGGCCGCATAAAAGAGGACAGACTCCTCCTTGACCCGCGTACGATAGCCGACGACGAGGTAAGTCCGCTTATCGGAGCTTTTAACAAGGTGCTATCGGGCCGGTTATGAATAATTATGCGATTGCGAAGCGTATATGGTGATCGTCCGCATTAATGATGCGCTTCATATCGACGCATAGGCAATATTGGCTACCCAGTGGAAAAGTATCGGGGGCACGAGATTAGAAGTCTTGAAGTAAAGCCACCCCATCACGAGGGAAGGGAAAAAGGTAAGAAGCGGCGTCGCCTCTCCCGTAACAAGACCCACTATGCCATGGCATAACGCAAATAGGACGCTGGAAAGCACTATTGCCGCCTTCCCTTTGCCGCAGACGCCGGTGTCACCCGCTGCACCCCGTCCATACGCTCCCTGCATAAGTGATTCCTGAATGTACCCCCTGAAAAAGAGTTCCTCAGGCAATGCGACAGCCAACAACTGGTACATGGCGAACAATCCACCGGGCATGTGGATGCCTACCCAATGTATGCCTGCTAAATGTACGCCTCCCCGGTGCAGGTCTGCCGGGTGGATACCGGTATGTAAAGCCCGGGACGTAAGCATCACGTAAGGCAATACGAAAAGGACTACCGCCGCTGCCGACATTCCAATATGCCTCCACCTAAAGGCAAACGGCAGGCGCGGTAAGAAAAATGCAGGTACGACAGTGAGCGTTAAAGGTATAACGTATCTGAATGCTTCGATACCCATGGCCTGATACGCAAACGACATAGCCGGCACCACCAGGTAAAAGAAATAAGGGGTTAACGGCTTCTTTCGCCGAAGAAAAGAGGTTAGCAATCGTAGCACTTGACAACACCGGCATACCCTGATATAATTATCATATTCGTATAATATCAGAATCCGATATAAAGAGTCATATCGGCAGCCCGGTAAAAAGCCCATCGGGGCGTAGCGCAGTTTGGTAGCGTACACGGTTCGGGACCGTGTGGTCGCTGGTTCGAATCCAGTCGCCCCGATACTCCATATCCAAATATCGAAAAGGTCAGGCTCATAATGGCCAACGGCGATACCGCGATTCCCGGGGCATTGCCGTTAACTACTTTCTTTTGAAACTGCTTTCTCCTTTGGGGTTCTTTATTGTATAATTAGGAATGAGAAGCCGATTTATATTGTTTATTCTGCTGTGTTGCGTGTCGATTTGTCTGCCGATTGATCTTAACGCGGCATCCTCCGACGCCGCTTCCTTCACGCAGGCGGACAGGGATCGCATGATCCGGGTTGAAATCAAACTCGACGAAGGATTAAAGGCCGTAAACCAGAGGATTGAAGATACAAACAAGAGGATCGAAGATATCGACCGGAGATTTGAAGATACAAACAAGAGAATTGAAGATATCAACAAGAGAATTGAAGATACAAACCGGAGATTTGATGATACCAACCGGAGAGTTGACGACCTGAGGGGAGTAATGTACGTACTGATCGGCAGTATATTCAGCGGTGTATTTATTCTTATCAGTTTCGTATTATGGGACAGGCGTACAACCCTGGCACCGGTTGCAAGAACCACCAGAGAACTTGAAGAACGTACCAATAAACTGGAACATGCGATTAAGGAAAAGGCCGAAACGGATCCCGGTCTGAAAGAGGCTTTGAAACACGCCGGTATACAGTAAACGGTTCGGGACCGTGCGGTCGCCGGTTCGAATCCAGTCGCCCCGATACTCCATCTATTCATGCCATGATAAACGCCACGAAAACACGGCAAAGTAGTCGTGTTATATCAGTGAGTTACCTGTGCCGCGACTCGGCCGGCTTTATATGAGGGGACGCCTATAAAAAAAAGGTGTCGATATCCCGCATGCCATGCAGTACCCTGACAATCTCAAGACCGCCGTTAATCGGTAAATAAAAAATAAGATATTTACCGACCGGGAAACTTCTCAGGCCGGGATGGAGTTCATCTCTGTTCCTACCCATATTTGTAAACCGTGCGAGTTTCCGGCATGCTTGCTCAATTTCGTCAAGGAGTTTGTCTGCGTTGTCAGGGGTGTCCTGGGCTATATAGAACCAGATTTCCTCAAGGTCGTTTTCAGCCTCGGGTCGCTTGAGGACTCTCAACATCAGTCGGTCGCCTTGGTTTGTTGTGCCGCAAGCCGCTTATGGCCGCGCTCTTTTATGACTTCAACATCTAAAGGAGTTGGTTCGCCGCTGTCTAAGCCTTTCTTGATTTCGGCCCTTAGCTCTTCAATACGTAAAGCGTGTATCCCGTCACGTTGTTCAAGAAGGCGTAAGGCTTCGCGCACGACTTCGCTTGCGGAACCATAAAGCCCGCCGTCTACCTTCTTTTTAACCAGTTCTTCAAGCTGTGGCGTAAGTGAAATGTTCATGATTTTAACCTCCTCATCACTTTATCTATGATAACATAAATTGTCAAACTTCGTTATAGGTGGCTCAATCGCATTGGCAACAAGGACGTGGCGGGGCTGTTCGACTACACATGTTCGGATTGTTCGTATTTTATTGGGTCAAATCAGGCATTTGAGCACAATAAGCGTTGCAGGGGGGCGTTGCGGGGGGTCACCAGCGGCTGCCGAGCACACACTTAGAAGGGGTAGCGAAAGGACGCGCCCTTTGCGGCCGAAGCGAGGGGAAGGCCTTCCCCTCCTCATCTCTTGTACTTTTGTTACTTCTACGACTGCAAATTGATATAAAGCACATAGCAAACTTCACCGTATGTACTCCCGCACAAGGCGTATTGCACCCCAGTCCGGTAGTTTATCGTCAGCATTCGGCAGCTTACCGTCTATGCGCATGAGTGTGGCCAGATGCGTGTAGTACATGAAGGATACAAACTCTTTCAGGATTTTAAAATCTTCTTTACGATTACGTCTAAATAAACGTTTCCATATACTTTTTTCAATCGGATTGCTTTCGTCAAGTTCGCGATAAATAAGCTCAAGATATTTCAATGTAAATATGTATATGGCTCTGACCTTTTTCTTCTTATCCCCGGCGATCGAAATATCTATGAGTTTCAGTATTAATTGCATACGTCTGAAACGTTGTATGTTCTCTTCGAGATTAATCATAGATGCGAATTTTTCTTTGAGCTTTCGATAATCGGAGGAATCAAGTAATTGCCTAAGTTCGATGTCCGTAATCGCTAAAACTGCAAAGTTTTCATTTATGATGCGATGAATTAATATATCTATTTTGCCTAATTCATCGGACATATAGGCAGCAACAACAATTAGATACGACACTCCCGACATATTAGGAATATCGTTTTTATTAGTAATGGCAAGGGCACGGTAATGGGCAAGGTCAAGGTCATATAATGGGCAAGGGAAAGGTCACGGGCATGGTCACGGGCAAGTGCAAGAAGGTCAAGGTCTCTCTTTGTATTGAGAGTGTCATTAACGCGACAAAATAAAATTAAATTTTCGTACCTCAACAGATTTGGGAAAAACACTTTATTTTTGTTCAATATATGCTGATTAACGACATCCGCGTTTATATCTATATAGACTGAATTAAACAGTTTGCTTTCCCTTTGAAGAGCGCCTTTAATTTGATTTATCTTGTCGTCACTTAAACCAAATGTACTATGCCAATCCTCATCACCTATCCACCAGCATCGTGTGACGGAATTACGCCGAACGTTCTTTATTACAGTTGTTTCATTTAATAATGGTAAACGATAAGTAGTTGTACCCCCTTGCTTTTTGGTAAGCCACTTACAAAACTCCTCCGCATGGAAAAAATTAATTCCGGAAACAGGCATCGACGCAGTTCCATGAGGAAAATTGTTTTCTAACCAATGTTCAGGCTTGAAGGGAATGTTATTATTTATCATATCCTCGATAAATAATCGATAATCAGAACAAGTCACTAATTCCTCACAAATTTCTCTTGCGCCGTCAATAGGTTTGAATTTTTTAAGTCGATTATTCAACGAAACCTCTGCCGAGAGTCTTTGCCGTTCACCGTTGTCAGATTCTATATCGTTATCGATTGTATCGTTAAGCCGTTCGCGTATGTCAGCGTCTATTTGCTCGGCTTCTTCTGCGCACTCTAACGCTAAAGTTAGCGACGAAAATGTGTTGTTTTCTAAGCACGCCTCTATAATACCCGTTGCGTCGCCCTGGGCTACGTAAAGGCGTATGGTTTCGTGCCACCAACTATCGTTTACCAGCTTATTCCAGGAAGGTTGCAGATTTGTGTTTTTCCAGCACGAAGCTGTTAAATACTCTTGAAACGTCAAGTGGGCGAAACTAAGAAGCCCGGCTTCTCTTTCGATGACGATGCCGCTTGTCTCCTGCAATTTTATAAAAAAGGCGTCTTCCTCGCCTGCTTTCACACCAACACGTCGAAGTGAATCGTCGAGAAGTGTAATCGCTTCTTTGCGTGGAATTTCACGTAGCCCATGTTCCATCATATGGCAGGCGAGAGGTTCGAGTACGCTTCGCTTTTGTCCTGCCTTATACTCATCTTGAACGCCGGCCGTCTGCCGCCACCTGCCAAGCATTACCTCGCACATTTCCTTGTACAATTCCGACCTGCTCCCCGGCAAGGCACCGTGGTATCTATGAACCATCGCTATCATCGTTAAAAGCAAAGGGTTGGCGGTTAATGCAAGAAGAGCAGGTACCGTTCCCAGCCGTTTGAGGAGATCAATCGTTCCGTCTTTAGCGCGCTCTCTGACTGTTGCATTCATCTCGTTACCCGCACTTCTGAATTCGTTTGCAATGTACCAATTTTCGATGAAGGTTTTCACTTGTGCCACATTAAAGTTTTGTACTTCCATGACGTTAACGTTTGTGAGGGGAGCATCTTTGTAACCCTGTGGCCTTGATGTCAGGAAGAAGGTACAATTTTGATAAATCCCAATCTGCCTATCAACCCATTTCGAAACCTTCAGCCTTATTTCTTTATCCCCGACCTCATCGAACCCGTCGAGAAGTACAAGGCATCTTCCACTTTCCATCTTCCCGGTAAACCAGCCTTGCGGCGGTTTCAAAGTTGGAAAACGTTTTTTGTCACCAAAATGATTTTCCACGAGGGTGGCAAGCGTTATAGTTTCATCTTTACATATATTGTCTGAGTGTTCGCGAAGGAAAAGCAAAATTGGCACATAAGAGCGTACTTTATGCCGTCTATGGAGGTTTTTGGTAATGGTAATGGCAACGTTCTGCATTAGCGTAGTCTTACCGCATCCCGGTGCACCAATAATGGCAAACGGCTGTGTTCTTTTTTCCTTTTTCTTTGTTTTTTCGCTTAAGCGGAGTAAATCCCAAATGTTACGGCTGTCGGTAATATCTTTTACCTTTATAATATCGCCAACCACTTTATTGGGATTATGAGCCGTGTCAATCCGCAGGTCTACAAATACGTCGAGTGTAACTGCTAATCAGGCCAAGGCCTTTTACGTTAAAAGCCTTGTAATCGTAAATTAGTCTATCATGATACCGTTTGGTAAAAGAGAAGGATATGCCACGGACAAAACTTAGAATCGCGGATGATGCCCAATTTATAATATCAGACTCAAGGGTTTTCCATAACTTTAGAATTAATCTTCCAAAGAGCTGGTATGCAGCAAGAAGCACTGTTAAGGCAATCCCGCTTGTCTTGAGCCAACCTAATTTTCCCACGTCGGAAAATAACGTTTGGATAAGATCCAAAATAACATTTTTCATTCGACCTCCCTTATAGTCATCCTATGGATTGATTAGTCTCTATATTGTGATAATCATTGGTACATTTACTATAGCACACGGCAGGTTACAGCTAGGGTACAAATTCTAAATATTTTGGTATTTTAAAGAAATTTCTTATTGAGTTAGCTCCGGGCTAACCCGCGGCGAGGGGTGAGAGACTTCTCCCTACTCACGTATCTTAAATATTTCAGCCAGGGTTATTGGGATGCTATCGACGGCAAACCGCAGGAAGGATAGCTCCACTTTTGCCTTAGCCGTCAACTTCACGGCGACGACATTAGCCGGAGCGCTTATGGACGTACTGTTACCGTACGGGCAGGCGACTAGGGCAAAAGACCTCCATACGGGTAATAAGTTCGTGCTTCTGAACAAGATCGATGCCCGTGAGCCCTGACCGGAAATGCCTTGCCATATCGAGTACCGGCAGATTCAAATCTGCTACTTATGGAATACGCAGAATACTGCCGATAAAGGCGGAGACAAGCGTCGAAAACAATAGGAGCACCATGTTCGTAATACCTGGTTGCAGTCATAAAAGTAATAAAAGTACAAAAAATGAGGAGGGGAAGGCCTTCCCCTCGCTTCGGCCGCAAAGGGCGCGTCCTTTCGCTACCCCTTCTAAGTGTGTGCTCAGGAACCACTGGTGGCCCCTCTCAAGGACTGCCAATCGCTGTGGTGGTAAACAATATAGCAGGGAACCTTCAACAAACTCCTTTATAACGCCGACCAGATAAGGGCCGGCAAAGCCACCGAGGTTGCCTACAGAATTGATGAGGGCAATACCTCCGGCTGCGGCACTACCACGTAGAAATGACGCGGGAAGCGACCAGAAGGGGCCAAACATTCCCCACACGCCGACGGCAGCCATGGACAAAGCCGCAAGCTCAAGTACCGGATTATGCAAAAAAGCGCTCAACACAAAGCCCGTCGCTCCAATGGCGAGACTCCCGGCCAGAAACGGCCTCCTTTGCTGCCTGCTGTCGGATCGTGCTCCTATGACAACCATCCCCACCGCGGCAAATAAGTAAGGTACGGCCGATATAACCCCTACCTTCAGGTTGCCTGCGTGCGCAAAACCCTTTATCATCAGCGGCAGCCATAAGCTAAGGCTGTAAAGGCCTATGACGATGGTGAAGTAGATGAGGCTTAAAACCCATACCCTCGCGTTACCGGCAGCCTCGACAAAGGTCTTTATCGAGTGCCTCGTTTCTACCTCGTCATGCTCCGCGCGTAGTATTCCGGTTATCAGGCGTTTTTCTTCTTTAGTAAGCCACACGGGCGGTAAAGAAAACAACTACGCATATACGCATAAGCTTCGGCTCAAGTTCTGCCGCGTAAGCTTTGGTAAATTACGAATAAGCTCAATGGATGCGGTTTGTCTTTCCCGCCATTAAACCGTTACCGCCGGGCACCGTAAATTTCGGGTACTCGCCTCTGTCCTGCATATCCTTGCTGAAGTAATAGACAAATATCCCAAAAAACATAATCGACAGCACAATAACAAATACGACGTAGGCGTATATGCTCCAAATCATGTTTATCATTTATCATCTCCTGTATTATCTCCGTAGTGCCACCTTTGACAACGTCCAAACCAATAACCCCTGTTATATAATTATATACTAATTACAACTAACATGTAAAGATATAGTTATCATCTTTGTCTAGTATCGCGCATTTTAAGAAATCAGTATACAAACAGCTTACAATATGATAGTATTAGAGAGCCGGGACATCGACTGAATTCTGCGTTGGAATACCGGATTTGTGATTTATGTGTTTGGTAGAGGAATCGCCAGATTGGGGTGGTGAAAAGATTAAAGAGGCGCATTCCTGTTTATAGGAGGTTGATTATGTTGTCTGCAATAGTTTATTTGGCAATGGTAGTCATTATGCTTTTATCGTTTCCCTGTTACCTTTTTGCAGGCGGCGACAACGAAGAACAGATGCTCTCAAGTAACGAGAGCGAAGAGCAGGTGCTAGCACTTAACGACAACGAAGCACTGATGCTCACCATGTACTACGGCAAAGACGCTACGGTTATAACTCCGACAAGATATCTTAAGCCGGTAGCCCAGGTTGCCGAGAATATGACGGTCATTACGTCGGACATGATAAGGCAGATGAACGCCCACACCGTAGCGGAGGCTTTAAACGCCGTAACCGGTGTACAGGTGACTTTGAGGCAGCCCTTCGGTAACTATTCGGGAATAAGCGTGCAGGGATCGGATAACAGACACGTGCGGGTAATCATAGACGGCGTTACTATGAACCTCCTGGGATCTGGCTTTACCCAGTTTGGAGACATGCCGGTTCAAAATATCGACAGGATAGAGATAATCAAGGGCCCTGCTTCATCATCATGGGGTTCATCTCTTGGCGGCGTTATCAATATCGTTACGAAATCGGGTTATCCCTCGACTCAGGCCGGCGGCACTCTTATGGCCTCTTACGGTGAAAGAAACTCTGGCGATTACAGGGCCGACGCTGGCGGCAAGATCTCTAACTTCGAATATTACGTTTACGGCGGCCATCTGGATTCCAACGGCTTTTTCCCTAAATCCGCTTATAGCGGCAATTCCTTCTACACTAAGGAAAAACTGGACTTAACGGATAAAATCAACGTCACCTACTCACTGGGGTACTATAACGCCGAAAAGGGTGTCGGGAACTATCCCACACGCGGCATTACCGGTAACGCCAGGGACCATAGCTTGTTTACAACTATAACCCTTGCCGGCTCGATAACGGATCAATTGACTCTTTCCTTAGGCGGTAGATACAACAACCAGTTCTTCGGCGATGAGTATTATCTGTTGAAAAGCGGCGCTTTAGCCATACAAGAAACGTTTAAAGACAATAGTGAAGGAGCGACCGCCACCCTTACCTGGACCCCTGAAGGCCATACCGTAATATTAGGCGGCGAATACGACGCCGGCGAACTTAACACTAACAGTTTCGATGGTAATAAAAGTGAAAAGAAATCGGCCCTTTTTGCCAATGACACGATTAGTCTCATTAAAAACGTTTACATAACTCCCGGCCTGAGATTCGACAGGGTAACCCCGGGCGGCAGCTTTTTTAGCCCGAGTCTCGGCATAGCTTATAATCCCGTCGAAGACTTTACCTTCAGGGTAACCACGGCCAGGGGGTTCAACGTTCCTCCTCTCCTCGACGTTTACGGTACCGGTTTGAGCTATGCTCCCAATCCGGGCCTGAAAAGCGAAAAGGTGACGTCTTACCAGGCAGGGATAGAAACTACGTTATTGAAGTACGCCTGGCTTAAGATGGACGTTTTCAGACACGACGTCGCCGACGGCCTCTCTTTTTCAAACATCAGTACCCAACCTCTCTTATATTCGTACGTCAACCACAATAAGTTAAAAAGGCAGGGACTGGAAGTGGAGGTGGAAACCTTTCCCGTATATAACTTATCGCTTAACGCGGGATACGCTTTAATCGACGGGGAAGACATGTTAGCCCACACTCGCTTGTACGAAACCATAAGACACACCATAGACGTAGGTTTGCGATATAAACAAGACACCCTCATGGCGTATTTGTACGGCCATTACATGGTCTGGGACAATATACCCTCCATTGCTCCCTATGCCGACAGATCTTTTGTTTTTAACCTGAACGTGGTAAAGAGGTTTTATGAAAATAAACGCAAAAGTGCCGAAGCCTTTCTTACGGGGCACAATATTTTCAACGCCTCACAATACTTCGCAAACCCAAACGCCCGAAGATGGGTCGAAGGAGGACTCAGGTTTAATTTCTAGTTCTACCACGGCCGTGTTTAACCGTGTCCTTTCAGCGGTTTAACTTGCCGTCGTCCCTTAAACCGGGCATACAGTGCCAAAAAAAACGGGAAACTATTGTAAATATCTGTACAGAAGTTAACCTTATTAGTTATACTTATAAGATTATGAATGCTATTTTAACTATTATTGCAAAGAGACGTAAAAAAAGCGTGGTGCTTGTTTCATTGACCATGACCATGTTGATTATGCTTCTTTTCGCCCGGCGTGTCCACTCCTTTGAGAGATACGACGTTGTAGTCGTCGAAAGCAGCGCCTTTAAAACGTATGAGGACGTTATCGCCGGTTTTAAAAGTTCATGTAACTGTAACGTCAAAAAGATTATCCCTTTGGATTTGTATGGAAAACAGACGATAGACGAGATATATGACCTGAAACCCAGGATTGTATTTGCAATAGGTGAAAAGGCACTCAAATATCTAAGCTCTATAAACGATTTACCCATAATATATACGATGGTCCATGACCCTAAGCCATTAGTAGACGACAAGAAAAACGTAATCGGGGTGACCACTCATATACCTTTCGAAAAACAACTAA
Organism: Nitrospirota bacterium; assembly: GCA_015233615.1. Classification (GTDB taxonomy): domain Bacteria; phylum Nitrospirota; class Thermodesulfovibrionia; order Thermodesulfovibrionales; family Magnetobacteriaceae; genus JADFXJ01. The sequence goes on along the minus strand of JADFXJ010000008.1, from coordinate 36,521 downwards.
GTACCATTGCTAAAATATTCACGTCGGTAAAGAGGCTCGGCGTTATGTATAATCCCAAGGATTCTATCGGCACAGCTACCATGAACGGTGTCTTAAGCAGAGCATCGTCATTAGGAATCACTCTAACCGAGGGGAAATTCCATAATAGCAGAGACTTGATATCGGCCGTAGACAAGATGGATGGAAATATTGACGCACTCTGGCTGATTCCGGACGCATTAATGACGTCCCCGGAACTTATTGAATATATTATGCTTTATTCGATCAAATACAATGTCCCCGTTTTTTCCTTCACCGATAAGCATCTGGATCTGGGGGCGTCCCTGGTAATTACGACTGCGCCTGCCGACGTTGGCATCCAGGCCGGTGAGTTAGCCAGTATAATGGTACGTAGCGGCTCTCAACCGGACAACCTTATCAACGAATCCAACTACGCCACGGTGATGATAAATAAGATTGTCGTCGCTAAGATGAGTCTCGTCATTGCCGAGAGTTTCAAAAACAGGGACACTCTGAAGCTCGATTTGACTAAAAGAAACTGAAGGAGTGAAACCTTACGGCATTTCCTTCGTAAGGTTTCCCCGCCTCCCAACGCCTGCCGGATTTGATTAGAACGTCTTTTTCAGGGGAGTTACGTTCCATATGTCCTCGGCGTATTCCCGGATAGTCCTGTCGCTTGAGAAGTAACCCATACCGGCGGTGTTCATGATGGACATCTTCGCCCATTTTTTCCAGTCCCTGTGGGTGTCGCTTACGCGCTGCTGGCACTTTACGTAGGAATCAAAGTCGGCCAGCACCAAGTAAGTGTCCCCGTGGTCCAGGACGGACCCTATAATCGGATGGAACAGGGTGGGGTCGCCGGGGGAGAAATCGCCGCGGCTTATCATGTCGAGAACTTCCCTCAGGTAAGGGTCGCCTTCGTAATAAGCACGAGGGTTGTAGCCCTTATGTTTTAAGTCGATAACCTCTTCTTTCTTGAGGCCGAAGTCGAAGAAATTCGATTCGCCGACCTCCTGCCTTATCTCTATGTTGGCGCCGTCCAGTGTGCCGATAGTGATGGCGCCGTTGAGGGCGAACTTCATGTTGCCCGTGCCGGAGGCCTCGGTACCCGCGGTAGATATCTGTTCGGAAAGTTCGGAGGCGGGCAAGAGATGTTCGGATATGGTAACGGAATAGTTTTCGATGAAGACCACCTTAAGCTTGTCGCCCACGTCGGGGTCGCCGTTGACCTTTTGGGCTATCGAGTTGATGAGCTTGATAATAAGTTTGGCCATGTAGTAACCCGGAGCGGCCTTGCCGGCGAATATCACGGTACGCGGTTCGGCTGATACTGATGGGTTTTCCTTTATCCTGTTATACAGGTAAATCACGTGCATGGCGTTTAAGAGCTGCCGTTTGTACTCGTGAATACGTTTAAGCTGGCAATCGAACAGTGAAACGGGGTTCACCTCTACGTCTTCGTGCTCTTTTATGCACTTGGCCAGGAAACGTTTATTTTCGAGCTTTATCTCGTACCACCGTTTCAGAAACCCGGTGTCGTCCACTAAGGTGGTCAGCTTTCTTATTTCGGAAAGGTCGGTAACCCAGGCCTCTCCGATATATTCGGAAATCAACCTGGAGAGGCTGGGGTTGCAGAGTTTCAGGAAACGGCGTTGGGTGACGCCGTTTGTCTTGTTGTTGAACTTTTGGGGCCATACGTCATAAAAGTCTCTAAAAAGATCCTCTTTCAGGATTTCCGAGTGCAGGGCGCTCACGCCGTTTATCGAGTGGCTGCCCACTATGGCGAGGTTGGCCATGCTGACCTTCTTTTCGTCCCCCTCCTCGATTAAAGACATGCGGCGAAGCCTGTCAACGTCATCCGGATACAGAGATGCCACAAGACCCAGAAACCGCCGATTTATCTCGTAAATTATCTGCAGATGCCTCGGCAGAACCTGGCCCAGAAGCGCTACGGGCCACTTTTCCAGCGCCTCCGGCAGTATGGTGTGGTTTGTGTAAGCAAATGTCTTTTCCACTATCCCCCAGGCCGTATCCCACTCCAGGAGTTCTTCGTCCAGGAATATTCTCATCAACTCCGCTATGGCTATGGCCGGATGGGTGTCGTTCAACTGTATGGCCACCTTTTCGGCGAATTCGCCGAAACTATCGTTGCGGTGCTTTTTGTAACGGCGAATGATGTCCTTGAGCGTGGCCGAAACAAAGAAGTACTCCTGTCTGAGGCGAAGTTCCTTGCCCTGGTAGGCGTTGTCGTCGGGGTAGAGAACCTTGGAGATGGTTTCGGTGAGCACCTTGTCGGCGACGGCTTTTTCGTAATCGCCGTGCTGGAAGTAGCCGAGGTCGAACTCACGGGTGGACTTGGCCGCCCACAGGCGCAGGTCGTTGACCCTGTCGTTGCGGTAACCGGGGATGGGTGTGTCGTAGGCTATGGCTACTACGTCCTGGGTATCGACCCAGTTGTGGCGAAGGTTTCCATTGGAGTCCAGGTACTCGTCTACGCGGCCGTAAAACTTTACTACGAAGAGAATTTCGTGGCGCTCTATTTCCCAGGGGTTACCGTAGCGGAGCCAGTTGTCCGGCGTCTCTACCTGGTAGCCATCCCGCAGCCTTTGAAAGAAAATGCCGTACTCGTAGCGTATGCCGTAACCGTAGGCGGGAATGCCCAGGGTAGCGAGAGAGTCCATGAAACAGGCGGCAAGCCTACCGAGGCCGCCGTTGCCAAGGCCTGCGTCCCACTCGCGCTCGGACAGGTCTCTAAGGTCAAAGCCCAGTTCCTCTACGGCCCTCTCCATGGTCTCGTAAAGTCCAAGGCTTTCGAGTGCGTTGCCTAAAGACCTGCCGATGAGAAATTCCAGAGACAGGTAGTAGACCCTTTTAGCGTCAACCTTGTAATAGTCCTGCTGAGTCTTCAGCCACCTCTGTACGAGGCGGTCACGCACGGTAAGAGCAACGCACTTGTAAAGGTCTCTCTTGGTGGCCGAATAACCGTCCTTCACTAAAGAATACTTGAGGTGGTTCAAAAACGACGCTTTTAACGACTGTACGTCGTCGGAGTACAGAGCATCCCTTCCCTGCTCGATCTTTAGCAGATGGCTTGTTTCCGTCATATCTTTATAACCTCCCGGTTTATCTTTCTACAACTCGATTCTGTTGCGGCCGCCTTGTTTGGCGAGGTAGAGGCGCTCGTCCGCCCGCTTAACAAGGTTTTCTATACTGTCGGGTTGCGTTTGGTCCTCCCGGTAGCCGGCAATGCCCGCACTGAAAGTTACCGCAATCTTTGTGTCGTTCCATAGAACGGGCGTTGAGGCGCAAACGGTTCTGATACGTTCCATAATTGTGACGGCGTCCGGAGCCGAAGCCCCTATAAGCAATAAAATTACCTCCTCGCCGCCGTACCTTATCACGATGTCTTCACCCCTCTTTTCCTTGTGGATCAATTTCGAAAAGCGTTTTAACACTTCGTCGCCAGCCTGATGTCCGTACGTGTCGTTTACTTTCTTGAAGTGGTCGATATCTATCATTGAGATGGAAAACTTTTTACCTTCCCTCAAATGGCGGGCCTCCTCTTCTTCGAGTCTTGCCATGCCGAACCGCCGGTTGTACATACCCGTCAATTCGTCGAAAGCCGCCATGTTTTTAAACTTGTTCAACATCTGGATATTGTCTATTACTACGGATAACGCTCCGCTTGCCGCTAATAAAGTTTCTTCGGTAAGACGGGACTCCCCGGAGATAACCCATGCCAGTATGAGAATGCCTTTACCCTTTTCCCTAATCGACAGCGGCAGGATGCTTACCCTGGCCGGCTGCGTACCCAGAGCCATAGCGTTAAACGTTAGTGGGTGGCCTTCGGGCAGGATTATGTTCGTTATGGTGTCACTGTAGCAGGCATCCGCTAAAAGCCCCTGTTCGGAGCTGAAACCGTCGTCGGGAAGATATTCGGGGTCAAACCCGCGGGCATGGATTATCTTGAGCCTTCTGCCTTCATTTAACATGATGGCTCCTCCCTGGCAGCCGGTAGCGGCCATCAGAGAAAATAATGCTACTTCCCAGATCTTTTCCCCCTCCATATGTCTGGTCAGCTTCATTACGAATTCGCTCAGAAATTGGTTTTGCAGCTTGCTGTGGTCGAGAGACGACACGGTATGTTTGAGCTGAACGAGGGATTTTTCAAGCTCCTTGTTTTTCAAGTCAAGTTCTTTGGTGCGCTCCAGCACGTTTTTGTCGAGGCCGTCCATGTCGAGTTTCATTCTTTCCACCATGTCGTCAAAGCACATGGCCAGCGTGCAGATCTCGTCATTACCTACTATCCCGCTCTTTTGCCCAAAATCCCCTTCCTTTACCCTGACCGCCACATGGGAAAGCGTGTTTATCGGCCCGATAAGCCTCTTGATAAAAAAGTACCCTAGCGCGGAGGATATTAAAAATACGATAGTGGCAACGGTAAATATCCTGTGCGTTATCTTTTCGGCACTTTCGTCCAGTTCCTCCTTGTATACCGATGAGGCAACGTACCAGTCCCATCCTTTGTGGTATTTAACCCAGGCAATCTTATCGTAGACGTAACGGCCGGGCTCCGTGGGTTTGTCCCACTTGTATTCGAGGCGGTTGTTTTCCAGGTTCGACACGGCCATCAGCTCATCAAAAAGGGGTTTGCCCGTAGCGGGATCGAGCATGTTGGAGACGTTGGCATGTTCGAGCTGTTTATTTGGATGGATTATCATGTTTTTCTTCGAATCGAATATATACATGTAGCCGGTTCTGCCTATACGAAACATGTTAAGAGAGTGCTCAAGGCTTTCTATAGCATTGGCCTTTCTTCGCTCCACCTCTTTTTTTATATCGTCGATATAGACCCCGGTGCTGACGACCCATTTCCATTTACTATAGTTACTGGAATAAGTGAGTTTTTCCACCGCCTCCTTTTCACCAAGCCTGCGAAACCAATAAGAGGTATATCCTTCGCCCATCCTGCGGGCTATATCCACACCCGGCGGCACTATCAGATCTCCGCGAATGTCTCTGACCTGGGAAAAGTCCGATTTATTGAGTTTTTCGTCAGGGTGCGAAAGCAGCACCGAATCGTAATTGGAGACAAAGAAATAGTCGTTGTTGCCGTATTTGAAATGCCTGATGTCTTCGAGGATTTTTTCTTTCCCCTTTTCCCCGGCTCCCCCTGCCGCCTCGATTTCCTTTCTTCTTTGCTCTACGAAACCATCGACCACCGACGTAACATTTTTTAGCTCTCTCTTGTGGGCATCCAGAGCCAATTGTTTATACGATTCTATGTCCTGGTAGGAATTGTCTACAAGATCGTAGAGATTTTGCAGAACAGTTTTCCCGGAATTTTCCTCGAGGTCGTATATCGTTTTTTTGACGAGAGGTACGGTTAAGATAAATATGGCCATCGAATTGGCGACCACTATCAGAAAGATTACCAGGAAGACCTTATTGAATATCTTGGATTTAAACATTTCCTTACATTTCCTTTTTCTATCCTTTGAGTCGGCCGGCGTACCATCGGGAGCATCATCGTATAGCTCGTTTGTCGTATGGCTCGTTTGTAAGTTTTACATCCTTGTGAGGATATAAAAATGCTTACCGGACACCCGCCAATTACTTGTCAATACTGTACGGGCGGTCAAAACCGCCTCCATCTATCACTCACGTCGCTGTAAGCCGGAGGCTACGATATTGTTTTACTTTCCTTGTAAAAATGTCAATAGGGAAAGCAAAATGTGAAACAAAATGCCACTCAAAGTGTCAAGTTTAAATTTGTAGGCTCTGCAATGTGACGAATTTGACACTCCCTAAAAGTTGCCTATCCCCCTAATTTTGTCAAGGATTCGGAACATGGTTTTTCGTAGACCAGGAAGTATACAATAATTATAATTGTGACGATCAACGATACCGGAGTAGAAACTGAGGCATAACCGGGTGTATAATTAAAATATAATTAAAATAAAATCGACGATTAACCGGAGGATAAAGACGTGTCGGAAAGCAGCGATAAAAACGGCGATAACTGGATAGTCCAATACCTTAGCGTAGGTTTACCGAAAAAGGAGATTTTTAACGGTGTAGAGTGCATTACCGGCATTTGCAAGGCGCCCGTAGGCAGGCCTCTTCATCTTGGCAAAGAAGGTTTCGAAGGCAACGGCGTAGCCGATCTCAAGCACCACGGAGGAGAGGATAAAGCCGTTTGCCTTTACTGCCTCAGGCATTATTCCTACTGGGAGGACGTTCTGGGAATAAAACTTCCCGTCGCCGCTTTCGGGGAGAATCTCTCCGTGGCTAACATAGCCGAAGGAGACGTGTGCATAGGAGACGTATTTCAGCTCGGCACTGCCACGCTACAAGTGAGCCAACCCCGCCAGCCGTGCAAGACTCTGGCGGCCAGGTACGGGCGTAACGACCTGCTGAAAATGGTGGTCGACACGGGCTTTACGGGTTTTTACTTCAGAGTTCTCCAGGAGGGCATCGTGGAGCCGGGGCAAAGGCTGCTCCTTATGGACAGGAGCAACCCCGACGTTACCGTAGCTTACGCCAATCACGTTTTCCACCACGATAGAAAAAACAGGGCGGCCTTAGAAAAAATACTCGCACTGAGTGCCCTCTCGGCTTCCTGGCAGGTCTCCTTCAGGGAACTTATAGAAAAGTGTGAGTAGCGGATGTACCAGGCAGATAAGCACTGGCGGAGAAAGGCCGACCGGCAACTGATCGGTCAAGACTGGTTGACCAGGAGACCAGGAATTGGGTTGCCAATTCTTCGACGTATATAGTATAATAAATAGTCCGGATTAAATCGACTAACAGGAGGTTACAATGGAAAGGAAGGGTGTGGTAACGTTTCAGGGTAATGGATTGACACTGGTTGGCCCCGAGGTGAAGGCGGGGGATAAGGCTCCCGATTTTACGGTTGTAGACAACGGACTGGCCCCGGTGACTTTAAAAGATTTCGCCGGAAAGGTAAAATTGATTAGTGTGACTCCGTCTCTGGATACTCCGGTTTGCGACGCACAGTTGAGAAAATTTAACGAAGAGGCGGCGAAATTGGGTAACGACGTAGTGGTATTGAACATAAGCATGGACCTGCCTTTTGCAATTGCCAGGTTCTGTTCCGTTGCCGACATCAGTAACGCAAAGACTCTTTCGGACTACAAGGATGCGTCTTTCGGCAACGCTTACGGCGTTCTCATTAAGGAACTCAGGCTTTTAACCCGCTCTATATTTGTAATAGGCAAGGATGACGTAGTTAAGTACGTGGAAATCGTTCCGGAGGTCACCAACTCGCCTGACTTCGCAAAAGCTCTGGCGGCGGTAAAATAACGCCGGTACAAGTGACTTACTTGAGAGTACCGGGTTGTCGTATAAGTACTGCGGGTAATGCGTAATAAAAATAATGGCGGCGGGTTTTATTGCGATACTTTGGATGTTTACCCTTAACGGGAAGGGTATTTAACCGACAACGCAAATAAAACTTACACCAACCTGTATATCATCAGGAATTGGACTTATACCGATTTTTTTGGTAAAAGGAGGTTATATGGAACCCTTTAAACGATTTAATTTCTGCCGGCCGGGAAATTCACTTTACCATATTGTATTTTTGGCAAGTTTGGTTGTTTTTGCAATCGGACTTACGGGCGGTTTTGCCTATGCCGGCTTTGATTGGATTGAACAGTCCTACAAGTTTGACGCCAATGACAAGGATATATACGAAAAAAGCTGCACAGATGCGTCATTCGACGTTAATACCAGCATGTTAACGATCCCTTCCTTAGGGGTTGGCAAACAAACTTATAACGTTGCATTAAATTATTACAACTTATGTCCCGGCACGCTTTCAGTGTGCTTCTATGTTTCTTCAGTTTCAGTTACCAATACGTCATGCCAGGTTGCAACATACGATCCATTTACGCAACTCATTTCAATACCTGCAGTTTATGTAGCCAACCAGAAGTATTATGTAGTGCTTGACTACTTTGGACTTTGTGGAACCAAAATGGATCAAGTCTGCTTCGAACTTCAATCGGTAACACAAGGCACTCCAACACCGGCACCAACTCCAACTCCGACTCCGACGCCAACTCCGACGCCAACTCCGACGCCAACTCCGACTCCGACGCCAACTCCGACGCCGACGCCAACTCCGACGCCCAATCGTCCGCCTGTTCTTTCTAACTTGCAAGTACCTGCCAGCGTCTGTAGCAATACCACTTTTACGGTATCCTTCAACTACACAGATCCTAACGGCTTAAACGACGTTCAGCAAATCTATATAATCATGTCGGATGGCACTAACGTAGTTTTTAATGCCAACGGAACCGGTCTGTTCAGCTATAGCAGATTTTACTTCGCTATTGGCGGGTACTATTACTATATCAACGCTTACGCCGTAGATTCCGCGGGCAACAAGAGTAACACCCTGTCAGCTTCCATAGCTGTATACACTTGCTCAAATTCCTGCTACTCGGATAGTCAATGTCCCTCCGGTGAATTCTGTTATTATGGTACGTGTCGGTACTACATCTTATGATAAAACCCGGTACTCTTCAGTAACTTAGGTAAAGGCTCTTTTCGCGTAAACATGAGTGCTATCGTTGATAAAAGCAAGCATAATTAACGCGAAAAGAGCCAAAAATTAACATGGAAACTTGAATGGCGTGGATTTCACCCGGATTTCCAGAACTTGTGGTCTAATCTGGAGGGCGTTGGCGGTAACGGCAGGGTCTGAAGCTCAGACGACAAATTAATCCGTTAATCCAGACAAGCTAAAAATACTGATAGGCTTGAACAAAAAAGGTAAATAAGGAATACGTATTACTCATTATAGTGATACCCATAGCTATTGTGTTTTTCCTTATTTTTGTGACGGTTGGCTTTGAAAGGCTCAGGAAATCGGCTTTGGCGGGATCAGTAAGCCAGTTTGCAGAAGTTTTCCAGTAACTGTAGCCCAACCTTTTGGCTCTTTTCCGGGTGGAACTGGATAGCGAAAACGTTGTCCTTCCACACCATGGACGTGAATTCGACACCGTATTGCGTAGTACCGGATATGATTTCCTCGTCTTTGGGCGCTACGTAGTATGAATGTACAAAATAGAAGTATTGGCCGTCGCCGATGGAATCGAATATGGCCGGCTTCCTCTTTACGTTTACCACGTTCCAGCCCATGTGTGGAATTTTTAAAGTATGCGGAGTATTTATGTTTTCGCTTACGTTTTCGCCTTGCATTTTTTCGGGCTTAAACCTCACCACCTTGCCGCCGAAGACACCAAGACCCTTAGAAGTGCCGAACTCCTCCGATTCCTCAAAGAGTATCTGCAAGCCCAGGCATATACCAAGGTAGGGCTTTCCCTGGTTTATGGCATTTACGATGGCCTCGTCGAGGGATAGCCGCCTGAGATTATCCATACAATCCCTGAAGGCGCCAACCCCTGGAAGCACAACTGCGCTAGCCTCCCGAATATCCTCGGGATTGTTGGTAACCAAAACCTGAGCACCAAGCTTGTGAAAGGCCTTTTCGACGCTTCTCAGGTTGCCCATCCCGTAATCCACTATCACTATCATACGACTATATTACCCTATCATCGCTTAAAGTTGCAAGATCGCTCGCAGGTGTGTTCGAAAGTGGTGCAATAGTCTGGTATTGCAAGGCGCCGTTATACCGGGTTACACGCATAAGAGCAATACAAGTACCAAAGATGAGGAGGGGAAAGCCTTCCCCTCGCTTTGGCCGCAAAAGGCGCGTCCGCCGCTACCCCTTCTAAGTGTGTGCAATCCTCGCAACGCACCCCAAGGACTGCCAATCGCCGACGTAATATTACTCTGGTTATAGCCGGCTTGTATTATAATGCCAGTGGCCGAGCAGTGCAGGTGTAAGTTTGTATATTGGGATGTACGGTTACCTTTTCTCAAAATCCATGGTAAGTGAGCCGATGAACAAGGGTAGATGGTTTAAAGGTGCCGGGTGGCGATTGTCTTATAGTTTTGGAGTTGTTTTGCCCGATGGCCTGTCCGATATTCTGCCTGATATTTTGAGCGATGGCTTGTTCGATGGTTTGAGCGTTCATGGCCAGGGAAAATGGTGTGATTTTCGATCTGCCGGCAAAGACGATCACGTTTCTTGAGCACTCGCACTCTATCGTCCACAGGTGATTGAAATTCAAGCCTATTGTCCATAGGGTATCGTAGTAGATTTTTGAGTCGGACGACATCAGGTTTACCGCCAGCACTCCCCCATCGGCCAGACGAAGGGCTGTCTTGTGGAGGAAGTCGTCCGTCGGGATCTTTTCCGACATAGTTCTTCCTATGTAAGCGTCCAATATTATAGCGTCGTACCGCTCACCGCAGTTGCTGAGGAAATGGTAAGCGTCGTCTATTACCAGGCTTAAACGCGGGCTCACAGGCAGGTTGAAGAATTCCCTGGCTACGTAGACCATCTCCTCGTCTATTTCGACTACGTCTATCGAACAGCCACCCAGTATGTTAAGGAGTGCCAGGGGTATGGAACCTCCACCAAGGCCCATGACGGCTATTGATATGGCATTTGGCACAAAGGCCAGGGACAGGAGCATGTTCCTGGCGTATTCGAGATTGGGTACATGTGGGTTATTCATGTCAATCTCCGTTTGCTTGACGTCTCGGGGCGACCAGAGCGTGCGCACCGAACCCCTCTGCGTTACCAGTATATTGTTGTAACCGCTTTTTTTGACGTATAAAGTCTTTTCAATAGCCATTTAGCGATTACCTTCGGGCCTAACGCCCATTAACGTCCGTCCATTACTACGGCCATAGCGTCTTTATGGCATCTTCATTAACCTTGAATGGAACCGCCGGGGGGGTGGATGGGTATATTACCGTGGCCATGGAGGCGGACAGATTTACGGTTTTGCTTTCCATCATGGGGTTTACCACGGTTGCACTGCCTTTTTTAACTATCACCTCCGTTGTGTAGTTTTCAATCATCACGGCAACGACGGTGCCCTTTTTGCACTCTACCTTGCTACTGGTGGGTGTATCGATTGTAAAAGTGGCAGGGCCTCCTTTGGATGCGGCACTCACTTTGACCATTCCAAGGGACAGGTGAATGCCGGCATAAGCTTTTCCGAACTCGCTTACGCTTACCCTGCTCGCAGGGCCTGCCGTCAAAGTAGTACCACCGGGAAAAGCGACAGTAGCACCGGAGCCGGTCTTTGTCCTGATGATGTCGTCTGCGAGCAATGAGTCACCCTCGATAACCGGGTAGGCAGGCAAATGCCCGCCTCGCAGTACCTCCACCTTACCCGTAACGAGTTCGAATCCTCCGAGATAACCGGGAATCGATTCGGACGCAGGCACCTCCCTTTTACCGGGCGCTCCGTGCAACGTTTGTTGGGCGGCCTTGTTTTCGGGCCCGGCTTTGACGTTGCCTTCGGGGATGGCTTTGACGCTACCTTCGGGCCCGGCTTCTGTTTTATTGGCTGTTTCTCCCGGTTTATTGCCGGCTTCCTCTGATTTTCCGGCGTTTTTCCCTGTCGGGTCGGTTTCAGGTTCGTCCGAAGTCTCATTTACGGCCGTTGCATTCGGGCCTCCGGTGTGCGTTTTTTCATATACACTTATGATAACGGTCTTTTTCGAGACAGTTGTGGATATCCGGACGTCCGAGTACTGCCCAAGGTCAAGCACTACACGCAACGTGGACGGATCGAATTTTGATATCCTGATTGCCTTTACACCAGGGGTCTGTAACCTGATAACGGAGTTATTGTAAGTACCGGCGGTAGTTTTTTTGAAGTCCACGAAAAAACGGGGCGGATTGGATAGGAATTTGTAAGTAAAAGGTACCGGATTGTCTAAGAAAAACTTGATCTCGGTAAGCTCCGCCGAGGATTTATGAGTTAAACTCTGCAAAACCGCAGCCGCTACCGGCCGGGCGAAAAAGAAGAAACAGATAGCCACCAGAGACATAATTGCCGGCAAGAACAACGGTTTTCCACGCAACCGGCTGTAGTACAAGTTAAAACCCCTCCGTTTAGAATAAATTTGTATCATTATTATCCATTGTGGTATAGTTATTATACTTTATATAAAGAAGGAGATCTATAATGATACGGAAAATAATTGTGGCTTTTTGTTTATTGATAATATTCGGATGCACAACTACCGCAACCGTAAAAACCGATGGAGATGGCAATAGTGCTCCGCCGCCGCCACCTCCGGCGAATTTGCCCCACTTAAGCCTGATGGGAACGGAGTTTGACGACGTGGACATACCCTTTGAGTTAAAACTTGCAGAGGACGAGTCAATAATGTTAAATACCCGCAACTTCATAGGTGGTTCTTTAACTTATGCAGGATCTGTAACCGTCGATTCGCTTATACGGTTTTTCAAAACCCAGATGGCGAAAAAGGGCTGGGAGTTTGCCGCCTCCTCCTATGCTAAGAAAAACATAATCCTTGCTTTCGCTAAACCGTTAAAAAATTGCATTATATATATTTACGGCTCAGCGGACTCCTTTGGCAACACCAAAGTGCAGATATGGGTTGGAAACTCAATATTGAAGGACAACCCGGACCCACAGCATATGCATCATAAATAGTTCCGCAAAATTGGCGTAAAATATCGTTTGGATGTCGTGAGGTGAAGAAAGATGAGAGAGTACGCGTACGCGGCATACATTATCGTATTGGCGCTATGGTTTGGAGGTAACGCCATATTCTCTTTCATAGTGACACCGGTTATATTCCGATCCTTCGACAGAGAAATGGCCGGTTCCATCGTAGGGCATATTTTCCCGCCATATTTTTCGTTAAACCTGGTGCTTTCCGGGCTTTCCGCCCTGTTAATCATAACCCTGAACAAAACCACCGCCCGCTATAGCCTGTTTGCGTCGGCAATGCTTATTGCGATAGCCCTTTGTATAAACATGCTGCAATCGGCGATAATTCATCCGCAGGTGAAAGTATTGAAAATGCAAATGCGCTCTAAAGATAAAAACGCAGACTTAAGCTCGCTAAAGAAACGATTTGGCAAGCTTCACGGCATTTCGGTCGGTCTGAACCTAATCCTTATTCTTGACGTGCTGGCGTTACTAATTATCAGCAGAAACCTGATCGTTTAACGGGACATTGAATGGCATTGTCGATGGTATGATTCGCTGCCGTCCTCACTGCTTGTTATTCGCTGCCATCCTCAAACCCGCTTTGCACGTTTCGAATCCTTCTGGCGAGTTCTCTTACGGCATCCGTAAGGGATACCCCTTCGTCCATCCGCTTTCTGACAAACTCCGCCTTAGAAAGCTCGTTCAGGACGTGATCGGTGGGACCACTTTGCTTACATTCATTTACACCTTCCCGGAGCTGCTGGCTTATGCAGGTTTCTATCTCGTTTGGTGTAAATTTCTGCGCTAATTCACGAATCTCTTTTATCTGTATATTTTGTTTTTCATTTTGTTGTACTGCCATGATACCACCTTTTAAGAAAGTTTAGTAAATAGGGTTCCGCTGAAACCTAAAGCGTTATTTCCATCCCCTGGTAGACGGCAAAACATTCTACATGCGAGTTCTGTGCCTTTAGTATCCTCCGGCAGTCGTAGACGATCTCGTCTTGTTCGTCGTCGGTTCTGTTTTGGTTATGGTGGAAGAGGCCAAAACGATTAACTTGTGCCTCGATAGCCAACCGGACGGAGTTTTTGTAGGCAGTGTGTCCCCATGTCTTTTTTTCTTCGTACTCGTCCTCGACGTACTCCGAGTCATGGAACAGAAGGTCGGCACCTTTACAAAATTCGACGTAGTCGTCAAAACCCAAGCCTCCGGGGTGTCTGTAGGTTAGCTCGTTGTCGGTTATAAAGACGAAAGTCTTGCCGTTTTCGGTGAATTTATAACCCAGCCCCTGGTTGGGATGGCTCAACTGGATAGTAGCTATGGCCAGGGAGTCTATGTTAAAGGTTCTGTTGCATACGTCGTTGTATGAGAACTCGGCCTTTACCTCGTTGAAGTTTACCGGGAAATGTGGAGATACCATTGTTTTGGAGATGATGTCCTGCAGAGAGTCATGCGAAAAGGCACACCCGTAAAAGTCTATCTTCATTCCCTCCCTGTATATGGGCCTGAAGAAAGGAAATCCCATTATATGATCCCAGTGGGCGTGCGTAAAAAGGAGGCTTACCTTATCCCGTTGCTCCTCGAGAATCTTCTTGCCAAGTTCTCGTATGCCGGAACCGGCATCTATGATGACTACAAGGTCTTTCTCGGTTCTGATCTCGATACACGTAGTATCGCCACCATACTTTAAAAACTCCTTGCCGGAAACGGGGATAGAGCCTCTCGCTCCCCAGCATCTGATAATCATCTTTGCCTCGTGCTTATCATCATTTAAAATAAATTATACAACAAATTCGTAGATTTTAATCAAAATATTTTCTATTTACTGTGGCGTTGGCGTAATCGGGCGAAAAAGGCCTTTTCCGGCCCCACCCCATCAGGAGGGGTGGTGTGACGTGCTTAACGCTGAACCATGCAAAAAAGACGGCTAAAGATGAAGATAAAATTAACCTGCAATCTGTTTTACCGATGTAGTAAAATAGATCTGATAACCTGCAAAATGCGTATTTTGTGCCCTCGGTATAAAGTAAGGAGCGAAATGAACGAAATAAGCGGCATCTTAACCCATGCCGAAGAAACAGGGGCTAACGTCCCGGTGCCTGAAGTCGAAAAACCGGATAACGAAAAAGCAGATCCCTATGGCTTAGACTTTTCGTTGGCCGCACGAGCCATGAAGATACTCGTTATAAACTGTGGAAGCTCTTCGTTGAAGTACTCCCTTTTTGACACGTCCTGTCCTAAGCCTTTGTTTGAAGGGTTAATCGATAAGATAGGTTCCGGCCAATCTACCCACAAGATGGCAGACCGGCAAGGTAAGTGGGAGAAAGAATGTACTGTCGAAGACGTCGGCAAGGCCTTTCACACGATGGAGACGGCACTGACCGACTCCGGCAGGGGGGCCATAAAAGTATTCAGCGAGATCAAAGCGGTTGGCCACAGGGTAGTACACGGCGGCGACAGGTTTTCCTCGGCATCGGTAATAACCCCGGAGGTAAAACGGGCTATCAGGGAGTTTAGCTCCTTAGCGCCACTACACAATCCCTACAACCTTGCAGGAATAGAGGAAATGGAGCGTATACTGCCTGAAACCGTTTCGGTGGCGGTATTCGATACCGCCTTCCACCAAACCATGCCCGAGTATGCCTATAAGTATGCCATACCCTCGGCACTCACCGAAAACAGCCATATACGCCGGTATGGCTTTCATGGTACGAACCACAATTTCGTTGCACTCATGGCCTCCACGTTCATAAACCGGCCCGTAGACCAGCTCAGTATAATTACCTGCCATCTCGGTAATGGAGCCTCCATATGCGCTATAGAACATGGCCTGAGTATAGACACTTCCATGGGATTTACCCCACTCGAAGGGCTGGCCATGGGCACCAGATGCGGCGACATAGATCCCGGTATCGTCCTTTACCTGTTGCGCAGTGGAATTAAGGCCGGCGACCTTGACAGGCTTTTGAACAAGGAGAGCGGACTTATAGGGCTGAGCGGAATCAGTAACGACATGCGCGAGATCATCGAATCGGCCGACGCAGGTATGGCCAGGGCCAAAAACGCCCTCACCATCTTCTGCTACAGGGCCAGGAAATACATAGGTGCTTACTCGGCCATACTGGGACGTGTCGACATTCTGGTCTTTACCGGCGGAATCGGCGAAAACTCCGGCGAGATACGGGCCAGAATCTGCCAGGGTCTCGACGTCTTCGGCATAACCCTGGATGGCGGGAAAAACAGGGAGGCTAAAGTTAAAAGAGGACACATCGTCGACATAAGTTCCCGACAATCGTCGTCTCGCGTGCTGGTCGTAGCAGCGGATGAGGAAAGGATGATCGCCAGGGAGACCATTCACGCCATGAGGACGGTTTCGGTTTAGTGCAAAGAGCTTCTCTTTACGACAAAATACCCGATAGGCGGCTAAGCCGCAGAGCCAATGTCTGTTAATCTTTTTAAGAGTATAATGCTAAAAAGCCTGCTCGCCGCCTTAAAGGAAACGATGGAGCAGGCCGGTTCGCTCGAAAACTCTTACATCGTTGGCGGTACGGTTAGAGATATCATACTCAAGCGGGAGATCAAGGACGTTGACATTGCGATAAAGGGCAACCCCGTCTTATTGGCTAAAAACTTTGCTTCCATTATCCGTGGCACCCTGATACCGCTCCATGATGAGTTTCCCACTGTCAGAGTAGTGAAGAAGGAGTGGATTTTCGATTTTGCAGCTCTTCGAGGAGACTCCATCGAGTCGGATCTACTGTCGCGGGACTTTACGATAAATGCCATGGCCATTCCTATCTCCGGCACCTTTGAGGATATTCTGGACGTTACCGACGGCAGGAAAGACTTGCTGAAAGGCGTGGTAAGGATGGTTTCGCGGGACAATCTAGTAGCCGACCCCCTGCGTATGCTGCGTGCTTACAGATTCGCAGCACAGTTGGGGTTTGACATAGACGCCGGGACGGCAAGCGCGGTATCGTCACTTAAGGGGTTGATCTCAAATAGTGCCGCAGAAAGGATATGGTCGGAGCTGAAGGCCATTTTCTCAGCCAAAAATTCGTCGGTATCCGTGAGGCAAATGGTGGAGTCGGGACTACTATTGCAACTCATACCCGAGATTTCGAGCCCCGGTTTGTCAGTCCCCGGCGACAATCCGGATAAAGCCGCCTTCGGACACGCCCTTGCAGTGTACGAGGATGCCGGCAATATCATTGACAGGGTAAACGGACACCTCCCGTTTCCGGAGAGGTTCAAGCAATACCTTCACTCGGAAGCGACTACGAAAGGACTTTTAAAGCTTGCCATACTTTTGGGCGAGGCCGGAGCCGCCGGCACTAATGCAGTT
Organism: Nitrospirota bacterium; assembly: GCA_015233615.1. Classification (GTDB taxonomy): domain Bacteria; phylum Nitrospirota; class Thermodesulfovibrionia; order Thermodesulfovibrionales; family Magnetobacteriaceae; genus JADFXJ01. Next base: position 19,594 of record JADFXJ010000008.1, on the reverse strand, counting down.
GGTACCGTCGAGAGTATATGCCAGAGGTTCAAGGCCTCGCTGAAGGAGACCGCTTACCTTGTCAAGGTGCTCGTAAACCGTCCGAGAACGGCTCTCCTGCACGAGTACACTGCGAGCAAGAGGGCCATGGTGGAACTCCTCAACGCAGTAGGCGACGAACTCTATGCACACCTGATTATCGGTATGGCATGGGAAAGAACAAAAAAATCCATCCACACGGTAAATCAAACCAACTCCGTACACACTGTAAATCAGGTAAACTACGTCCAACCGGCATACCCGTCAGGCACGGCAAGCCAGGAAATCCATACAAGTCCGGAAAGTCAGGCGTGCCCGGCAAACATAAACCGTTACCTCAACGACGCAGAGAGCCTCATCATCTTTTACACCTGCGAATACCTGCCCCGGGCAAACCAGCCACGCTTCATAACCGGCAAGGACCTGATAGAAATATTCGGATTAAAGCCATCTCCTTATTTTAAGAAAATCATAGACGAGATTACCGACGGGACGCTCGAAGGAGCTATAAACACCAGGGAGCAGGCTATCGAAGAGGTACGCCTCTTGCTATCGGAATGGCCGCAAGCCCGCGAGTGAACCCACACGTCCGACGTACTTAAAATAAGCATGGTCTTCCTTGTGATGGTGTTTCTGTTAAGAAGGAAACTAAACGTGGGATACGTCCTTATGGCCGCATCCGCTTTAATTTTTGTCTTGTACCTGATGCCGCTGCGTTCTATAGCGAAGACCCTTTACCATACCGTAGTTAGCCCTGTATCGATTGAGTTAGCCGCCGCTCTTATTTTAATCCGCATTCTGGAAATGATACTCCGTGAAAATAACGTGATCAGAGACATGATGGACTCCATAAGGGGCGTGCTAAGAAACAAGAGAGCCGTCCTTATATCCATGCCACTGGTTATTGGTATGCTGCCATCCGTTGGCGGGGCGCACTTTTCATGCCCAATGGTAGAGGAGTCTGCTCAGGGGCTGAACTTAAGTCAGGAGGACAAGGCCTTTACAAACTACTGGTACCGCCATCCGTGGGAACTCGTTCTGCCCTTGTATCCGGGAGTCGTTCTCGCTACTATCATAACGAATATTGGCATCGGCAACCTTGTGCTTCTTAATCTGAGTTACGCAGTTACGATGCTGATTACCGGCTTCATGTTTTGCATGAAGGACGTGGCCGGCTCCTTCGAACGTGGGCTCCCGGTCGGAAGAAAGAACTTCTGGAGCTTTGCGCCGATAACCTTTCTCGTCGTCCTCGTGATGGTTTTCCACGTCAGGCTTTCGATTGGCATAGCAATCCTCGTGGTGGGCCTGATCGTGTATTTCAGGTATGGCCCCAATAAGGTACTATCCACTTTAAAGTACGGTATGTCTATCGAGATAATAGTTCTCATAGCCGGAGTCATGCTGTTTAAGGAGAGCCTCGACTCCTCCGGGGCCATGAGTAACGTCAGCCGCTACTTCGTACACGAGAGCATTCCTCTTTTGCCCTTGCTGATAGTGCTGCCGTTTATAAGCGGCCTTTTAACCGGTTTTACGCTTGCTTTTGTGGGCAGTGCCTTTCCCCTGCTTCTTAGTTTTCCCGGCATAACTGCGCACGCATTCTCGTTTGCCTTTGCCGCCGGGTTTGCAGGAGTGCTCCTTTCGCCCGTGCACGTTTGTCTGGTACTGACCAGGGATTACTTTCAGGCCGATACGTGGGGGATCTACAAAAAGATCATCCCGGCAGTGGGCATCATGTTTTTCATAGCGATAGCCGAATACTTATTATTCACGTGATGTTCGACTTTTTCCCGGGGATAGAGTCGTTCGAAAGAATCGCTCTAATCAATTTATTCTCATCGTCTCGAGGGATTTTGGCGCTTTTTGTATCAATTCCACAAGTTCGCTGTTCGTAGAGACGATATAAACCGGCACGCCTTCGGATTCCGCCTTGCTTTTTCTCCACTGCGCAAGCCTTTTGTAAAGCAGTTTTTCGGGCTCGTTTAACGCCGTTTGAGTTTGAGGCTTCTCGTTCTCTAATATCTCCTCATATTCGACAAAAACAGTCCAGTATGCCCTTTTATCGTTAATAAAAAACTGTGGTTCCATCCTATTAATCTTTTTGTTGAGGCAGAACTTATTAATCTCCTCTTCGATGAAACTCTCCTTCCCCGCTTCAAAGGGAATCGTAAAATTTTTAATAGACATTTATTTTACTATACTATTTCACAATATAATAATACCGCAAATACCGCCTCGTATATATACGCAGTATATATACGGCCAGCCCGGCTAAAAAATTTACAAAAGGTAAAAAGGTAAAAAACATAAAAACTTACTCCTCAAGGGCAAGGCGGAAGCCAAGGCTGAAGTTGCTGAGACCCGGCGAATAGTCGTAGCGGAGGGCACACCGAACGTTCCTCGGAGAGTTGAACCAACTGCCACCGCGATAAACACGGCCGCCGCCTGACGTACTACTCGTCCATACCCAAACGTTGCCAAGCATATCGTAAAGCCCGAAGTTGTTAGGTTTAAATTGTCCCACAGGCGCGGTAACTTTGTACCCATCATCACACTTATGATGTTCCCAACCAAAATTAAATGCATTCTTTGCCGATTCATCATATATATTAGCATAATCACAGGCTTTATCCGGATCATCCCCCCAATAACGGCTTGTCGCTGTGCCGGCCCTGCAAGCATATTCCCATTGTTCCTCAGTCGGCAGTTTGTAATTCTTTCCCGTTTCACCTTTAAGCCAGTTCACAAATGCATCAGCATCTTCAGCCGAAACATAAACTACCGGCTGATTATCCCCGTTCAATGAAAGACCCTTATAATCTTTGCTGTCATGGCCGGGCCTGAATTTCCTGAACTGCTTATTTGTAACTTCATATTTACCCATGTAAAAGTTCTTTTTCAAACATGTCCATTTTTGAGTTTCATCATCAGCTCCACCTTCAAATCTGCCTGTCTCAGACTTAGGACTTCCCATCCAGTAGCATTTACCCTTCGCTTTGACAAGCACAAACTCCATGCCGGTTACCGGATCTGTATAATCTGCCGATGGAGTCGGTTGTGGCGTCGGGATTGACGGTGGCAGAGTCGGTTGTGGTGTAGAGGTTATTACAGGTGTAGGTATCGGACGCCTGGCGTTATTGGAATAGACGCCGATTACAACCAACAGCAGGGCCAGGAGCAGGGACGCCGCAGTAACCAAAGCCTTGCCGCCTATACGGGCTTTGCGCGTTGGAACAATTTTCTCCGGCTTATCGGCCTTGGTACCGCCTCCATCAGCGCCTCCGGGAATATTCCGCGCAAGAAGCGCCTCCTTTTCGATTTCCCGTATGAATTCTTTGCACCCGCTGTAGCGGTTATCCGGGTCTTTTTCAAGCGCTTTGGCTATGCAATTGTCAACCCACTCCGGCAGGTCTTGCCTGACGTTTCGCACCTTCGGCGGAGGCATTGCTATATGGGCATGTTTAATGGCATAGTCCGAGTTGCCATCAAAGGGAACCTTCGACGTGAGCATATTGTAAAGCACGATGCCCATCGAATATACATCTGCCCGGTGATCCACCTTTGTCGAATTCTCTATCTGCTCCGGGCTCATGAAGTGTGGCGTGCCAAATGTGCCAAAGGTGCCTCCGGATCCGATCAACTGCTTATCCCCGATAAGTTTCGCTATGCCGAAGTCCAGGACTTTTACGTTGTCGCCATTTGTTACGAGGATATTTGCGGGTTTCAGATCACGGTGAATTACCCCCTGCCTGTGGGCGTAGTCGACAGTTTCCAGGATTTTAAGGAATATCTTTACCACCATGGGCAGCGGCATCCCCTCCGGATAGCGATTAACGAGGTCATGCAGGCTTATACCGTCAACCTTTTCCATAACGATGTAATAGTTTGAACCATCGTCGATGAAGTCGTGAACCGTAACCACACCGGGATGATTTAAACGGGCCATTGCCTTGGCCTCACGTTCGAAGCGCTCACGAAAGCCCAGGTCTGCGGTAAGAAGCGGACTGAGCGACTTTATGGCGACTTCACGGTCAAGTCGCTCGTCAAGGGCAAGATAGACGCGACCCATTCCGCCTTCCCCCATTATGGACTTGATCAGATATTTACCGATATGAGTACCAATCATAAATGCCTCCCGGTTTGCCGTGGTCAGTATTACCTGTTAAGTTCTACCATATCGCCGCCATTTGTGTAAACAGGAATTATCGTAATAGTTCAGCCATCAGACGAATAATACCAAATGGCAATCATAATTGACACGACACTAGCCGGCATAACGGAATGGGCGGGAATGGCGGAATTCGGATAATTGTTTCGTGGCTATTTTCCCCGAAGGATTTCCATTCTGAGGCGTACGGAGTTGGAGTGTGCCTGGAGGCCCTCGAGTTCCGCAAGGGTTACCACGTGGGGGGCAACATTGGCGAAGCCCTCGCGGGTGAAGTTTATAAGGGACGTGCGCTTAAGGAAATCGTACACTCCAAGTGGAGAGAAGAATCGCGACGTTCCGCCGGTAGGCAGGGTGTGGTTAGGGCCGGCCGAGTAATCTCCCATGGGCTCCGGAGACCACTGGCCCAAAAACACGGCACCGGCGTTTTTTACGAGATGCAACACCCCCTCAGGGTTTTCCACCATGATTTCCAGGTGCTCCGGGGCTATTTCGTTCGAATAATCGAAGGCCTTTTCGAGATTAGGGGCATATATAAGTGCACCGTAGTTATCAAGCGATTTTGCGGCTATTTCGCGTCTTTTAAGGGCGTCGAGCTGCCTCTTAAGTTCAGATTCGACTATAGCTATAAGCTCCCTCGAGGTACTCACCAAAACAGAGGAGGCCATCTCGTCGTGCTCGGCCTGGCTTAGCAGGTCCGCCGCAACGAGGGAGGCGTTGGCAGTGTCGTCGGCCACTACGAGAACTTCCGAGGGACCAGCTATCATGTCTATATCCACAGTGCCGAAGACGAGTTTTTTGGCCAACGCCACGTATATGTTCCCGGGGCCAACTATCTTATCAACCCTCTTTATCGACTTCGTGCCAAAGGCCATGGCCGCCACAGCCTGGGCTCCTCCCACGCGGTAGACTTCCTTTACGCCCAGGTATTTTATAGCCGCCATGACGTAAGGGTTTACCTCGCCACGGGGGGTGGGAACGCAAATGGCGACCTCCGGCACCCCTGCAACCTGGGCCGGTATTACGTTCATAAGCACGGTAGACGGGTAGGAGGCCTTTCCGCCCGGTACGTAGACTCCAACCCTGCCGATAGGCCTGATTATCTGGCCTAGGGTCGCTCCGTCGTAAGTTATGCTCCACGACGATTCCACCTGCTTTTCGTGGAAGTATCTTATGCGTTTAGCCGACTCATAAAGGGCCTCAAGAAATATATCGTCCACCTTCGAGGCATATTCATCGATGACGCTTTCCGGTATCGCCGGGCCGCCTGCCGGAAAAGATGCGCTTAAGGAGGTGCTATAGGAAGAGCTTCCGTTGGCTTCGAAGCCGTCAAAAGCTGCGGTATACTTCATGAGGGCTTCGTCTCCGGTCTGTTTTACCCGGCTTACTATCTCGTTTACCCGGCCGACTATCTCGCTGCTTACGCCACCGGAGCGCTTTCCAAGCGTTTCGGTAAAGGCGCCGAATTCCTTATCGCCGTCTATTAATTGGATTGATATACCCATACAAACCTCGTAAGAATAGAACATGGAATTGCCATCGATGGCATGGGTTAGTTGTCTATCAAACGCTTAATAAAGGCGTCGGCTATTTTCATATAGTCTTTGACTATATTTACGTTACTAATTAAACCCCTGTAATAACCGGCGATATGAAGTGAATCGTAAAGCCTGTCGAATTCCCTTACAAGTTTACCATTGTTGACAGACAAGTGTTTCTTTATAGCAGCCATATAGCCGTCTACGGACTTAGGAAGTTCCTTGCGTGTAAGGCCTTTCTTTAATAACGCTTCGTTAATGGCTTCCAATACGGCCAGGTAAGCCGTTCCAAAGGCTTCCCTAACCGGTTCCTTATCGAGATAGAGATTGTCTTCAATGGAAGCACCTTTGAGTATCTCCCTTGCGTTGTCCAGGTACCGAAAAGCTTCACCGGCGTTATGTGTGTGCTTAGGCATCAGGTTTCTCCTGCTTTGTTCCGCGTAACTTTCCTTTACTTTATTATGGCCTATATGTACTCTTATGTCAACCGATATTTCTTATTAACCCGACTTTCGCACAACTTTTCCCGCCATACTTTTTTTCGAGAGAATGCTCAATACCTGTGAACCCTTACGATAGGTTATGGATTTTCCTCACCGGCAAGATAGTTCTCGAAAAGCGTGATATTATCCGCGATCACTTTTATATAATTATCTCTTATTCTTCCGAATATATCCACCGCGGTAGATTCATCGTAGATATGCGACGCCTTGTTCCTGTCTTCAAGCATATCGAGAAGTATTTCGCCTTCAGAGGCTAAACCTCTTCTTGCGCCTTCCTTAATACAAGACCGCGGGCCGGCACACTCGAAACCTTCTATGGCAAGAATAGACTTCAGAGCTTTCCAAAAAAGCTCGAACGTAAACTCAAATCTCTGGATAACCCCGTCCCTGTCCAGCTCGTCAACGACTTTGTCCACCGATTCATTCAGTTTGAGAAACGCCCTCTTCAGCTTCTGCAATGTGTACTCATTGCCCATAGATAACTTTCCCTTGCTCCAAAATTAGCTTTCTAAAGTCATCTTCTACCTTTTCGAGATTTATTATATCGACCTTGTAGATGCCAAGCTTTTCATCCAGGACTTCCATGAGCCTCCGCTCATTCCTAATATCCGCTTCGCCACCCGAGAAGGCAATATCGAAATCCGAATATCGCTTGTTGTCCCCCCGCGCCCTGGATCCAAAAAGAATTATCTTTTGAGGGTGAAGACAGTTGACGGTTTCATCTATTATTATATCTATCTCTTTCATTGAGGAGGGGAGTAATATCGCTAAGCACATCGGATTGCAATATATCTATGTATAATGTATAATAGCAATAAAGAATTGTAAAAGTGGGCAGTCGCAGAGTCGAACTGCGGACACGAGGCTTTTCAGGCCTCTGCTCTACCGCCTGAGCTAACTGCCCATCGTTTTACATTCATTGTATATATAAACAGTTTAATGCAACCAAAGTCAAGATTGAATTATATAGTTTTGTGGGACGAATATATATTGCCCTGTTTGAGCGGGGTGTTGTTATTTTTGTCGTTCCCCATGGGCAACCACACGTATTTCGCCTGGTTTGCAATGGTACCGCTGCTTCTCAGAACGGTAAACGGCCAAAAACCCTTCAAAAAAGGGTTTATAACGGGCCTGGTTTTTTTCTTCGGCACACAGAGCTGGATAAACAACTCGATAAGCCGTTACGGCCACGTGCCTTTTTTTCTGGGCGTACTCATCGTTCTTGCATTGTGTGCATACGAGGGGTTATACGCGGGCCTCTTCGGATACCTCGTAAACAGGGTGAGCGCGAAAACAAAAATTCCGATATTCCTGTCCGTTCCCTCCCTGTGGGTCGGCCTCGAATACCTGAGAGGGATACTGCTGACCGGTTTTCCGTGGTCCTTTTTGGGCTACACCCAGTACCGGGCCCTGCCGCTCATACAGGTATCGAACATAACCGGCGTTTACGGCGTTTCTTTTATCCTGGTCATGTCAAACGCCGTTATCGCCGCTCTCCTCCTGAATAATCCTTTCGTTAAGCAACCTTCATATAAGCCGTCCGCAACGGACACCTCCGGAAAAATTACCTCCGGAATGCTCACCTCCGGAACTTTCGAATGTGCGATCTTTGGGGCGGCGGCTTTCGCGGTTGTGCTTGCGGCCTCCCTGATTTACGGGTACGCCGTAATAAAGGCCGGGACAAGCGACGTTGGACGGACGGACGCCGTAACGATAAGCGTAATCCAGGGCAACATCGCGCAGGGAATGAAGTGGGACAAAAAATACGAGGAAGAGGTCATCGGTACCTACGAAAATCTTAGCCGCCGGGCCCTTGAAGGCAAGTCAACGACTCTGCAAGCGCCTCTTCAAACACCTCCTCAAGCGCCTCTGCAAGCGCCTCAGGCACCCCGGCAAGCGCCCGCTCAGGCATCTCCTCAACCGCCACAAATGCCTCAAATACCGCAAATGATTGTATGGCCCGAGACGTCTTTGCCCTTTCTCTTTTACTACGATATGAAGAACACGAAGTCTTTCATAGAATTCGATAAAACCATGCACACTTACCTTCTTTTTGGCACGGTTATCGTAAAGGGATTCGTGTCGAACCAATATAAGATCTCCAACAGCGCGGTCCTTTTAAATCCGGATGGACAAATAGAGTATGTTTATGATAAAGTACATCTCGTTCCATTCGGCGAATACGTACCGTTTAAGAACGTTCTGAATTTCGTAGGCAAACTGGTTAACGCCGTAGGCGATTTTGACCAGGGTAAAGAGAAGCGGCTCGCAAAGACGTCCATTGGTTCTTTCGCAGTGCACATCTGCTACGAAATAGTGTTTCCCGGCCTGGTGAGGGAATTTTATGAAAATGGCGGTGATTTTATAGTAACTATAACTAACGATGCGTGGTTCGGCAAGTCTGCAGGTCCTTACCAACACTTTATAATGTCGATATTCAGGGCCGTGGAAAACGGCAAACCGCTGGTAAGAGCCGCCAACACCGGCATTTCCGGATTCGTGGACGCCACCGGGGCCGTGTTGGGCCAAACCGGGCTCTTTGAAAAAACGGTATTGACGGTTAAAATATACAAAAACTCACGTCTTACTTTTTACTCTGCTTACGGCGACTTATTCGCCTTCGGCTGCAACTTGTTTAACCTTTTTATGGTTATCAGGCTTATAGCCGTTAAGCTTATGGTTGTTAAGCTTAAGTCGCGTCAATCGAATGGCGACGGTACAACTTATCCCCCCAAAACGGTCGGGAAAATTCGGAAAAACAAGGGAGGCAATAGAAAATGATAGCCCAACTCGAATTGAAAGAGAAGATAAAACCTATCGAAGAGAAAATCTTTAACCTTAGAGGTTATCTTTGAAATAGAAAGCATAGAACATGAGATTGCCTCGATAGACGGCCAACTCTCACACACTGACAACTGGTCTTCCCACGAAAAGCTCACGGAGTTCCAGAAAAGGAAAGCACGTCTGCAAGACATACTCGACTCTTTCACAGAAGTAGAAGGCGACTACAAGTACCTTCGGGATAGCTTGTCCATCCTTGACGAAGAGGGAGGAGAGATGTTTGTCTCCGAGATTGAAGAGAAACTTATTGCAGTTGGGAAAGAGATAGAGGCCCTCGAGCTTAAACATCTCCTTTCCAATAAGCTTGACCCAAACAACGCCATCATGGAAATCCACCCCGGAGCCGGTGGTACGGAAAGCCAGGACTGGGCCCAGATGCTCATGCGCATGTACCTGAGGTGGGGCGAGGGAAACGGTTACAAAACCGACGTGGTGGACTACCTAGCAGGTGATGAGGCCGGCATAAAGAGCGTCACTATCACTTTTGACGGCCCCTACGCTTATGGCTATCTAAAGCCCGAAGTGGGCGTCCACAGGCTGGTGCGTATATCCCCTTTCGATACGAACAAGCGCAGACATACTTCCTTTGCCGCAGTGCTTATCTACCCGGAACTCGAAAAGGAGGCCGTGGTGGATATCAGGGATGAAGACTTGCGAATAGATACGTTCAGGGCCTCGGGGGCCGGCGGGCAGCACGTCAATAAGGTATCCTCCGCAGTGAGGATTACCCATCTACCTTCGAATATCGTCGTCTCCTGCCAAAACGAACGATCCCAGCATAAGAACAAGGAACGGGCCATGAGGATCCTCAAGTCCAGGCTCTTTGAAAAAGAGATGGGTGAGCAGGAGAAGAAAATGGAAGGCATCATCGGCGACAAAAAAGACATCCAGTGGGGCAGCCAGATACGCTCCTACGTACTGCACCCCTACAGAATGATAAAAGACCACAGAACCGGTTTCGAAACGGGTAACGTGGATGCCGTGCTCAACGGCGAGATAGGAGGATTTATCAAAGAATACCTTATGTGGAAGAAAAAAAGATGACTTTTTTCATAACGCATTTTTTTGTTGTTTTTTTCAAAATGCTTCTCTTTACTATTACTATATATCTTTTAAAAATAAAACTAGTAGTAACAGTAGGGGCTCTTGATATGTTAAGAAGTATTTTTTACCCGCTCTGTGTATTGTTTTTGGAGTCTAAGAACCGTGTTGAAAAAGCCGTCTCTGCCGGCATGATAAGTTGAAAAGAAGTTAATCTATTGTTTTCAACAACTTATATATATAGTTTTAAAGGGTTTAATAAGAACTTATTAACAATTGTTAAGAAAATGTTAAGAAAGTATGGATTTAGAACAAATTTGGAACGACAGTCTTAGCTTTATACGCGGCAAGGTGAGCGGCTCGATTTACGAGCTCTGGTTCAAGCCGATCAAGCTTCTTGAGCTAACCGATACGGAGGCCGTGCTCATGGTGCCAAACCGCTTTTTCAGGGAATGGATAGAGGACAGCTACCCCCGGCTCATAACCGACTCGCTGGAGGCGGTCTGCTGCCGGCAACTGGATCTCGTCTTTAAGATCGGAGACGAACACGGTGCCGATCTTCTTAAGCAGGACATAATGCTTAAGTCCAGGAAAGCGAGACTGGCCAACAAGGGCATCCACCTGAATCCGAAGTACACCTTCGAGACCTTTGTGGTGGGTCCCTCCAACCAGTTTGCAAACGCCGCCGCCGAGGCTGTAGCCGAAAGTCCCGGCAGGACTTATAACCCTCTCTTTATCTACGGGGACGTAGGTCTCGGCAAGACCCACCTGATAAACGCCATAGGCAACAGGATGGTGGACAGGCTCTCGAAAGTTTCCATCCTTTACGTTTCCTCCGAGCAGTTCACCAACGAGGTGGTCAGTGCCATAAGGCACGAAAAGATGAGCGAGCTTAAGGACAGGTACCGCAACGTGGACATGCTTCTTATCGACGACGTACAGTTTATCGCGAACAAGACGCAGACCCAGGAGGAGTTTTTCCATACCTTCAACGCCCTGTACGAAAAGCAGAAGCAGATAGTCATATCGAGCGACAGGCCACCCAAGGAACTCTCAGCCATTACCGACAGGCTGAAATCCCGTTTCACCATGGGCCTCATAGCGGACATACAGCCGCCCAGTGTCGAACTCAAGATGGCGATACTCCTGAAGAAGGCCGAAAGCCAGAAAATATCCCTTTCCGACGACACGGCTTACTACCTGGCCTCCCGTATACGATCGAACATAAGGGAACTGGAGGGCTGCCTCATAAAGCTCGCCGCCCACTCCAACCTCACCGGCACTTCCATAACCATACAGATGGCCAAAGGCGTACTCAAGGACGTCTTCTATGACGACTCTAAGCCGATAAACATGGACTACATACAGAAAGTGGTGTGCGAGTATTTTGGTATCAAACAGCTCGACATGAAGGCCAAAAAGAGGACCAAAGAGGTGATCATTCCCCGACAGGTTGCCATGTACGTCAGCAAGAAGCTTACGGACCTTTCGCTCGGCGACATCGGCAAGTCCTTCGGCGGCAAAGACCACTCTACCGTTATATACGCCTGCAAGCAGATTGAGAGCAAAATGGAAAACGACGAGAGTTTTAATAAAATGGTAGAAAATATATTTAACAGAATAAAACCATAATTTATTAGGGAGTTTTATTATAATGAAGGTTAAGTCAAACAAAGCCGAGCTACAAAGACACCTGGCAGACGGTTCTTCGTCCGTAACTGATGACGTGCAAAAAGAAGACTCGCGAATTGTCGACGGACAAGCCGGAGTCGATGGGAAAAGAATCGACTTCTCTTCTGATAAGGGGAAGGGATTAAGGGAAACAAAAGTTCCGGTTTCGGATGAAACCTTTGATTTCGTTGGAGTGAAGCCAGGCAATTTGTATGCTGATTATGGCGCATTATATAAAAAGCATCCTGATCAGTTTAAATCACCGAAGGAAGTTAAGCGACATATTGAATATGTGTTGGATAGACCCGGCTTTAAGTTGCCTGAAAGCGATCCGAATTATACGCTCTTAGTAAGAAGAAATGGCGGAGATAGAGCGGCTATAATTGAATTCCAATTAAAAGGCGGGAAATATAGAGTCGTATCGGCTTATACTTTAGATGAAGGACAGCTTGAGAGGAAAATAGAGGCTTTGAATGCGGTTCCCAAGCCGTTTCATGGCTCGACTTCCGGGAGTGGTGAGTACCACGGTGGTGACGCGCCTTCTACGAACGCGCTTCATTCAGAGCCTTCTGTTTATAGTATAGATCAACCCGACGCCGATGTCAATAAAAAGGGTTTTGCGATACGATATCGGGTGCAGGCAAGATCAAGGATAATGCAGTTGCCACGTCCTCAGGGACGTCTTTTATGACGACAATTTATAAAATAATTTCTTAGGGGGTCTAATAATGAAGGTTACGTTAAACAAAGACGAGCTGCAAAGACGCCTGGCGGACATACAGAGTATAGTTGAGAAGAAAACTACCATGCCCATTTTGAGCCATTTTCTGCTGGATCTCAAGCGGCAGCGTAGTTTCATCTACGCTACCGATCTCGAGGTGGCCATCAAGGAACCCATCGAAGTGGAAGCGTTTGAGGAGGAGGGCCTGTACTGCGTGTCAGCCCGGAAGCTTTACGAGATAGCGAAGGAGCTGGAGGGTGACGTACGCCTCGAGGGTGACGGCACAGAGTGGGTAAGACTCAGGTCCGGCCATAGCAATTTCCGGATAGCGTGTCTGAACCCGGAGGACTATCCGCACTGGCCGCATCGGGATGACAATAAAAAACTCACCATAAACTCGAAAACTCTCCTGGACATGATTGAAAAGACAATCTACTGTGCCGGGGAAAACGATCCCAGGTACGCCCTCAACGGAGTTTTACTGCATTGTTTTGGCGAAAAGGGCAGGGCCATCATGGTGGGCACGGACAGCCACAGGCTGGCAGTGGTGTCAAAGGAAGTTACCATGGATTTTGCCGACGAGGTTAAGGTTATAGTGCCGCGCAAGGCGGTATTCGAACTGAAACGCATACTGACGGGCCTCGACGAAGACCTGTCGGTGGAGATATCCAAAAACCACATCCACTTCACCATCGGAGAGAAGGAGTTTCTGACGAAGATTATCGAGGGCTCCTACCCCGGCTACGAGCAGGTAATTCCCGTCAACAACGACAAGATACTGCTGGCCAACCGTGAGGAGTTCATACGTACCCTCAGGCGTGTCTCCGTCATAGGCAGGGAGAAGAGCAGGGCCATAAGGTTTGAGATAGGCCAGGGGGAGCTTAACGTTTCCGTGAGCGACCCCGAAATTGGAGAGGCCAGCGATAGTATGGGAATAGAGTTCAGCAGCGATAATCCTATAGTCGTAGGGTTCAACGGCAAGTACCTCCTGGAGACCCTCATGACGATGGAATCCGAAAGGGTATCCATCAGTTTCATGGATAGCCTTAACCCAACCCTCATCAGGCAGGAGGATAGTGACGAGTACAGATGTGTTCTCATGCCGATGAGGATATAAAGAGACGGAAAAAAGACAAGCAAAGGAGTTAGATTCCGGACAAGCCGGAATGACGAATTTTGAAAGGAGTTAGCAAAATGCATCTCACCGACAACGAGTTGATAGAAGAGTTAAAACGACGCTTCGAGGAAAACGGGAAGGCTCTTTACGATCTCAAGATAATGACAAGGAAGCTTGAGAAGGTAAACAAGAAGCTTCAGGAGTCGGAGGCGCTTAAAGGCAACTTCCTGTCTAACATCAAAAATGAGATCAATAACCCTCTAACCTCGATACTTGGCCTTACGGAGCAGCTCTTCGGTTCCTGCAGTCTGGATTGCACTAACGTTGAGGCCATAGCCAGGCTGATACACCTGGAGGCTTTCAGTCTGGATTTCCAGATGAGAAATATCTTTGCCGCCGCCGAGCTCGAATCCGGGGAAGCCACCCTGGGAATATCGCTTGTGGACGTCGTATCCCTGGCCGAGAGTACCATCGAGTCTTTCAAGGCCTGGGCCGACGAAAGAAGCATCGAAGTAAGACTCTACGTCCAGTGCCGGGAAGAGCCCCTTCAGAATCAGGAGGATGAGGAAGACGAGATGTGTTTCTTTAAAACCGACGCGGAGAAGCTCCGGCTCGTTCTTGCCAATCTCCTCGCCAACGCCATAGAGTTCAGCAGCGATGGAAGTGCGGTGGATATCCATATAAACAGGGAACAGGACCGGCTGATAATCAACATACGGGACTACGGCATCGGTATAGATGTCGAGGACCAGGAGATAATATTCGACAGATTCAGGCAGGTTGAGACGGGAACCACGAAAACCCATCGCGGACACGGATTGGGTCTCAGCATTACGAGAGCCGTCGCGGAGCTCTTAAGCGGGGACGTGACACTGGAAAGTACGAAGGGCAAGGGGAGCGTCTTTACCATAGATATACCGGAATCGGGCGAGGAGGTAACCTCCGACGCCTTCTCTGCCGACGGCAACGAGTTTATATTCGAAGATGAGAGCGAATTCTAAAGATGGACAACGATATCGAAATAAAAGTAATGGAGCACTTCCTTTATCCGGGTACAATTTATGCCGAAAGACACGTAGCCACCATAACGACCATACTGGGCTCGTGCATATCCGTGTGCCTGTGGGACCCGGTGCTGAAAATCGGAGGGATGAACCATTACCTGCTTCCCTTGTGGAACGGCGAGGGCCTGCCGTCGCCGAAGTACGGCAATATAGCCATTACGAAGCTTATAGAGAAGGTACTGTCTTTCGGTTCTAACAAACGTTCACTGAAGGCTAAGGTTTTTGGCGGGGCTTCGATAATGCAGCAGACCTCCGGACTTCTGAACGTGGGCGAGAGAAACATAATAATAGCCGAGGACGTGCTGGCCGACGAGGGTATCTCCATTATAAGTTCCGACGTGGGAGGCCCCCTGGGCCGCAAAATAATTTTCAAGACCGATACGGGAGGAGTTCTCGTAAAAAAGGTGAAAAAGACCGTCGGGGAACAAAGGGTTGGTGCCCGATAATGATTTATACCCTGGCCGTCATTCCGGTTTGTTTGGAATCTGTCCAGTTCCTAGTCGTCATTCCGGCTTGTCCGGAATCTAGTCCTATATATTGAAAATAAAAATATTAAAAACCATAGAGGTAATCGATGTCTGACAATCATGAAAACGGTAACAAGGAGGCCG